>QFOT01000120.1 GCA_003241285.1 Micavibrio aeruginosavorus | reverse complement strand
GAAGCAGCCTGAATGGGCAATACACGAGGCTCCCGATATAGAAAGAGCTTGGAAGATCGCAGCAGATGCGGGACTAAATATAGATGAGGCAAAACAATATATTGCTTCAGCAAATATCAAAGCACTCTTGGATCAGGAAATTTCAGACATAAATGAAAACAATGTGCAAAGTACGCCAACATTTTTTGTGAATGGAGAACCATTGACGTCTTTTGGTGAACAACCTTTACTGGAAACTATTGAAAGAAACATAAAAAAATAACCTGGGTGCACTTCATAAAGATTCGTATAACCATTTGATATTTAAGAGTCCGCTAATTTCTGGCCAAGTTCTAGTGTGATAATATTCCATATGAGCATTTAGCTTCCGTTTTAGCTAGGATAACTTTCTATTCCGTGAAGCAACGCCTCATGAACCGCATAGCAACATTTACCATTGCGATTAAGACAGGCACTTCTACCAGCGGCCCGATCACAGTGGCAAAAGCCACAGACGATCCTAGCCCGAAGGCGGCGATGGCAACAGCTATCGCCAGTTCAAAATTATTGCTGGCGGCGGTGAAGGCTGCGGCGGTTGTCTTGCCGTAATCTGCGCCTATCATTTTTCCCATGATAAAGCTGACAAAAAACATGACCACAAAATAGATCGCCAGCGGAATGGCAATGCGGACAACATCCACGGGTAATTCCAACACCGTGCCGCCCTTTAAAGAGAACATGGCCAGAATTGTCAAAAGGAGCGCAATCAATGTGACAGGGCCGATTTTCGGCAGGAAACGGTTTTCATACCAGTCATGCCCTTTTTGTTTGAGCAGAATTTTGCGCGTCAGAAATCCGGCAAGGAAAGGTAGGCCGAGATAAATGAAGACGCTTTCAGCAATAGTGGCAAAGCTGACATCGACGATATGGCTTTCCAGTCCGAACAGTGGCGGAAGGATGCTCAGGAAAAACCATGCATAAACGCTGAAAAACAAAAGCTGAAAAACACTGTTAAAAGCCACGAGTGCGGCAACGTACTGATTATCGCCTTCGGCAAGTTGGTTCCAAACGATGACCATAGCGATACACCGCGCGAGGCCGATCAGGATCAGGCCCGTCATATATTCGGGGTAATCGTGCAGGAAAAGAACTGCTAGGCCGAACATCAGGAACGGGCCGATCAGCCAGTTTTGTACGAGCGACAATAGCAGGATTTTCCAGTCCTTAAAGATCAGCGGCAACTCTTCATATTTTACCCGCGCAAGCGGCGGATACATCATCAGGATCAGGCCGATGGCGATGGGGATATTGGTCGTGCCTATAGACATTCTGTTTAAAAATTCCGGCGCACCTGTAAAAATCGAGCCGATGGCGACACCCGCCGCCATCGCCATAAAAATCCATAAAGTCAGGTAACGATCAAGAAATGACAGGCGACGGGGTGAGCAGGCGGTCATGAAGTAAATCCTCTATACGGTCTTTAAGCATGAAAAAGGCCGTGTCGAAGGCGGCTTCGATATCGGCATCCGATCCGGTTGCTTTCGCGGGATCGGGGGTACTCCAGTGCAGTTTTTTGGCTTTGCCTAGAAACACAGGGCAGCTTTCTGCAGCAGCCTGATCGCAAACGGTGATAACTAGGTCAAAGGTTTGTCCCTCAAATTCATGCCACGATTTGCTGCGCGGCTGGCCGGAGTCTATGCCGTGGCGTTTCAGGGTTTCAATGGATTTGGGGTGAACATGGCCAGCCGGATGACTGCCTGCGCTGACCGCTTCATATTTCCCTTTTCCAAGCTGGTTGATCAGGGATTCGGCCATGACAGATCGGCAGGAGTTGCCAGTGCAGAGAACAAGAATCCGCTGAATCATTAGCAGCAACCTCCTGTAGGGGAGCAGCAAGATGTGGCTTGTTCCTTGTTGGGTATGCCGCAAGCGTCCTGTGCGAGGCAGGCGGTTTGTTTCGTGATCAGGATGAAATCTTTGCCGTCGAAGTCCAGGCCGAATTTGCCGATGGTGTTTTGCTGGTATTCGACTTCGATATCGAGGTCATTTTTGCCTAGAACTTTTTCGCAAAGATTAAGAATATGCAGGAATTTTTGCGGAGCCAGCCTGTGATCGTAATCGCCAGCTTCCCAAAGCTGGAAATTGGCCACGGTTTCCTTGCGTTCCGTGCCGCCACAATCGATAAAATGCTTTGTCACAAGGCCCACTTCCGTCACATGGAAATGGGGCGGCAGGTATGAACCGTCGGGCAACTTAAAATTCACTGCGATTAAACCATTTAAATATTTTTTTATTTCTGAAATTTTCATGATTTTTTCCTCTTGGATGGCGTCTCGCAGCAATTCATCAGCTCAATGACCGATGTACCTTTTTTCTTGTCATTGCGGATATTGGCGAATTCAACACGGCAGCAATCCTCGATCATGAAGCGGATCAGCCCCGTGAAGAAATCGAAGTTCGCGCTGTAAATTATAGAGCGCCCTTCGCGCCGCGATACAACCAGATCCGCATTGCTCATGTGATTTAGGTGAAAGGACAGGGTGTTATGCGGGATGCCGAGCGTTTCACCAATCTTTCCGGCTGGTACGCCGTCTGGCCCGTTTTCGACCAATAGGCGGAAAACCCGAAGGCGGGTTTCCTGCGAGAGCGCGTCGAAGGCTATGAGAGCTTCGTTTATGTCCATATGTCTATATATATAGACATATATAGCAAAATCAATTATTTAATTAGCTTCTCGTTTATCACCCTTAAATTGAAGGAAAAGGAGAGCCAATACGCCAAGGCTTATCCAAACGTCCGCAAGATTAAAAACAAATAAATTCAAGGTTCCAAAGTGCAGGCTTAGAAAGTCGGTCACGTTCCCAAAATATGCGCGATCAATCAGGTTCCCCAATGCTCCAGCGACGATAGCGGCGAGAGCTGAGCGTTCGCGTTCATGGGGCGTTCGAAAAGCCCAGATAGCGATAGCTAAAGTGACGAGTGCGGTAAAAAAGAGTAACGCAAACTTTTCGTTGTTACCATCAACCGAGAACATACTAAACGACACCCCCTTATTGAACGTCAACCGCAATGAAAGGAATGGTAAAAAATCCTGAGAGGTTGCATAAGGCTCTAACACCGCCCGCGCCCATGCTTTGACAATAAGATCTGCTGCCGCACCCGCCAAAATCGCAAGTGCTATAATCGGTTTGGTCATTTGACCCCCATGGGTTGTTGCTCTATCCCGCAAGTAAAGCTGATTACTGTAAAGAATTTAACTGTGACTACAGGGCCGAAGAGACTGCCCCTACGATTGCGTCTTTGTTGTTGCATAAGGCCGTCTGCCTGCTCCGCTAAGACTACACAATCGGCTGGTGCACCTTTGCCAAGCCGGACAGAAGTGGTTGCAGGAATCAAGGTTGTGAGGCCTGTAGGATCTAAAACTTGAGCTATAACTTCTGACTTTCGAATATCGACATCACCGTTTAGAAGACCAAGCTTGTAGTGATAACGTACGCGCCCACTCTCGATTGTGGCGTTAATACCACTTACGGCGGTGACTGGTACTGGATGACCGTCAACAAGCATGTTTAGAAAATATCCGCTATCGTGAAGGGTAGGTAGACTTGCTTTATTAAGGTCAACCACTTCATTCTTTTCGAACGAGCCATTTTGATCAGTATCAAAATCTGCGATTATCATTTCGCTGAGAGCTGTATCGAATAGCCATTCTGCTTGCCAACCTTGAAGTAGGCCATTCCGAAAGAGTGCCGTATAGAAAAACTCAATCTCTGGACTGTGTATGGACGGCGTGGCATAGGCCGGAGCCGCGCCTGATACAAAAAGCATAATAATGCCTGATATAAAGAAGCTTTTCCAACTCATGCATCACGCAGATCCGCTTTCGCATCGCGGATGATCATACTTGCCGATTGGAGAAAGAGTCCGGCAACAGCAAAGGCAACTATCAAATCAGGCCAAGAAGAGTCTAGCCACCAGACCAATACTGACGCGAACACAACGGCCAAATTTCCAATTGCGTCGTTGCGTGAAAATAACCACACGGCACGCATATTGGCGTCGCCTTTACGGTGAGGTATTAATACAACCGCAGCCAAGACGTTTACGAAAAAGGCGACGAAAGCAAATCCACCCATAAGAAGCGTTTGTGGCTCGTGCTCTATAAACACACGATAAAGCGTCGAGCCAATGACACCTAACCCTAGAAGAGCGAGAAAAATACCCTGTAGCAGTGCTGCTTTGGCTCGCGCTGTAAGGCTCCAGCCAATGGCGATCAGGCCAAGAAAGGAAATCATCCCATCGCCCACGAAATCTAGTGCATCGGCCTGCAAAGCCTGAGATTTCGCTAAAAAACTGCCGACTATTTCAATTAGGCCGTAGCCGCCATTAAGTAAAATAACGATCCAGAGTGCTCGCTTATATGAAGGCGTGATATGAGCAAGATCGGGAATCTCATCACCGTCAGCAGATTTTGCATCTTCCTCGCCTACGCGTATAATCCGATAGCCTAGCGAAGTCACGGCGTCCTCAACGGCAACAAGTCGGGACGAAGGATTGTCCACCTTAATCGTCATGATTTGGGAGGCGATTGAGACCTTTACATCTGAGACACCTTCAATGCGCCGTGTCGCTTCTTCGATCTTTGCCGCGCATGAGGGGCAGTCCATTCCTGTTACTTGATATTGTACCCTGAAATCGGCACTCATGAGCAAATCCTCGACATTTTTCCAGAGCATGCTAGAACCTGTAGTTACTACAGGAGCAAGGAAAAAATGCAGATTGGCGACTTATCCCGTCTGACGGGTGTAAATATTGAAACTATCCGCTATTACGAACGTGCCGGAGTACTACCGCTTCCGAGCCGCCAAGCCAATGGCCGAAGGCGCTACGGTGACAATGATGTTTGTCGGCTAGGTTTTATTCGGAACGCCCGCGAATTAGGATTTGACTTAGAAAACGTACGCAAGCTGATTTCGCTTCAGGAGGATCCAAAAGCGTCGTGTGAAGAAGCATCCAGTATTGCTCAATGCCAACTCGACGCTGTTGAAAGTAAGATCACACGATTAATGGCCCTTAAGGAAGAACTCGCTCGAATGATCCATGAATGCAAACGAGAGTTAATTGCCGATTGCCGGGTAATAGAAGCACTTAAAGATCAGGTATAAACTAGTAAGAGTTCTTGACATATTTTTTAAAAAATAATATACCCCCCTATATTATAGAAAGATATGCATGGCTCACACGATTCATAATCAGAAAAAGCTTCTGGCCCGGGTGCGCCGGATCAGGGGGCAAGCCGAAGGGTTAGAGCGGTCTTTGGAAGGACAGCGGGATTGCCTTGACATCTTGCAACAAATTACCTCCATGCGTGGCGCGATAAGCGGCCTTATGGCTGAAGTCATCGATGGGCATGTGCAGGAACATATTGCGAACATTAAGGATGAACGCGAGCGCACAAAGGGCGCGAACGAACTCATGGATATCCTACGTTCATATCTTAAATAATGAATCACCACATGCTGGATTTTTCTTCATTGCTATCTCAAGGTGGTGCCGCTCCCTGGCTTTTTATCCCAACAGCCATCTTACTAGGCGCATTGCATGGCTTAGAGCCAGGGCACTCCAAGACCATGATGGCGGCCTTTATCGTCGCCATTCGCGGGACGGTGTTTCAGGCGGTAATGCTAGGACTGGCCGCAACAGCATCGCACACTGCCGTTGTCTGGCTGATTGCTATGGGCGGCTTGTATCTTGGCAGTCAGTGGGATGCAGAGACATCCGAGCCTTATTTTCAGCTAATATCTGCGATCCTTATTATTGGTGTTGCTCTTTGGATGCTCATGCGGATCAGGGCGGAACAACGGCAAGAAAAGATCGAAAGTGACCACGATCATAGCCACGATCATCCTCATTCTCATGAAGAAGGCGTCCGCCGTATTGATACAGGCCATGGTGTTATTGCCGAACTCGCCATCAAGGAAGACGGGGTTCCGCCGCGTTTCTGGCTGGCATTTGAAAAAGGGGGCCGCTTAACATCCTTGGCCGATCAGGAATGCACCATCGAAACCATCAGACCGGATGGAGCGCGTCAGGTTTTTCTGCTGGCCAATAAGGGAGCCTATCTGGAATCCATTGATGAAATACCAGAGCCGCATAATTTTACTGCGCGGCTGAGCATGGCACATGGCGATCACAGCCATTATTATGATGTTGTCTATGCAGAAAGCGATCATCACCATCATGAAGGGCTTGATGTTGGCGTTACCGGATATCAGGATGCCCACGAACTGGCACATTCCAATGACATCAAACGCCGTTTTGCTGGCCGAGAGGTGACGACAGGACAAATTATCGTGTTTGGTCTCACAGGCGGGCTTATTCCCTGCCCAGCGGCCATCACGGTTTTATTCCTCTGCCTGCAGCTTAAAAAAGTGACCTTAGGAGCGGCACTTGTTTTAAGTTTCAGCGTCGGGCTGGCTCTCACCATGGTCGCATCCGGCGTGATCGCCGCTCTCAGCGTGAAGTATGCCAAAAGCCGCTGGTCGGGATTTGGGACATTCGCTAGACGCGCACCTTATTTCTCTAGTGCTTTGATCATGCTGATCGGCCTTTATGTCGGATATCATGGGTTGCAGGGTATTCTCTACGGCCATCCGGGGCATTAGGTTTTGGAAACACTTTCAGTTCTTGCGGGATTATTCGGTATCGCCTTTGCCGCTGCTACTATTTTGCCCATGCAATCCGAAGCTGTTTTAACGGGCCTGCTTTTAAAAACAGATTATGCGCCGTGGCTGTTAGTTGGGGTGGCAAGCGTGGGCAATGTGCTGGGGGCTTGCGTCAACTGGTGTTTGGGCCGCTCTATCGAACGATTTAAAGATCGGAAATGGTTTCCGGTAAATGCCGCATCGCTGGAACGGGCGCAAGTACGATATCAACGCTACGGTAAATGGTCTTTGCTGCTTAGTTGGGTTCCGATCATCGGTGATCCCATAACGGTTATGGCTGGGATTCTTAAGGAAAAATTTCTGGTATTTTTGTTGTTGGTCGGTATCGCAAAAACCGGACGCTATTTGTTGATTGCGTTTTTTACATGAGGGATAGCGACTTTCCTAACGTATTACTGGTATAGTCGAAAAGAGGTGA
>QFOT01000119.1 GCA_003241285.1 Micavibrio aeruginosavorus | reverse complement strand
TGGCCTTTCTCAACGCGATCACCTTCTTTGACAAAGAACGCTTGAATAATTCCTCCCTCCAGGTTCTGGATAGACTGTATCTTGCTGGACGGAATGACCTGCCCTTCCCCACGCGCCGTGATATCAAGATCAGCAAAACTAGCCCAGACAATCGCGACCACAAAGAAGAGAAACATCAGAACCAGAATTAGATGCCGATGCAAAGGAAGCTCGTCATCGGTCATGAAATAGCGGTCGGCATATGCCTCTACTTTTTCAACCCTCTCCTTCATCCATTGCTTCTGGATTATTTGCCAGTCTTCTTCCCGGTTGATATTCAATTCCTGTACGCCATCTTTTTGGACAGGCTGTTTATTTTGTTCAGGTTTTTTAAGAGGAAGTTTCATCATTATGCTGCACTCCCAGTGAAGTCACGATTTTGCAGGCGACGAAGAATTTCGTCTTTAGGCCCATAGGCAAGAATGCGCCCACGATCAATCAGGATAAGCTTGTTGACGATTTCGAGCATCGTTCCTTTATGCGTGATGAGTATCGTCGTTTTATTTTTGCTCAGTTCCTTCAAACGCTTCTTCAGCCGCATCTCGGATGTTGGATCCATAGACGCGGTCGGTTCATCCATAATCAGCACGGATGGATCGTACAGAAGCGCCCTTGCAATGGCGACGGCCTGCCGCTGGCCACCCGACAGAGATTCACCGCGTTCTCCGACTTGCGTATCGAGGCCTTTTTCTGAATCACGAAGGAATTCCATGACACCAGACAGTTCAGCCGCCCTGATAACAGCCCGATCAGGAGCAGTTTCATGACCCATCGTGATATTATCGCGTACAGATCCGTAGAATAAATTTGGACTTTGCTGAACAGCGCCGACATTGCGGCGTAAATCGCCAGGATCTATCTGGCGGACATCCGTTCCATCCAGAAGAATAGCGCCGGTTTCCGGTTGATAAAGATTTATCAAAAGTCTTTCCAGTGTCGTCTTGCCTGAACCGACGGCGCCTATAATACCGACACTGTCCCCCGGCTCGATCGCGAAACTGATGCTATTAAGCGCAGCATGCGTTTGCCCGGGATATTTGAACGTCACATCACGAAATTCGACATGGCCGTGGACGCGCGGCAAAGAAATAAAATGCTTATCGGCTGGTCGCTCGACAGGCTTTTTCATCAATTCTTCAAGGGCGTTCAGCGCCTGCCAGCTCTGGTTAAACCGTGTTAGAAGTGCCGCGATCTGGCTTAAGGGACCGAGCGCACGGCCGACCAGAATAACGGAGGCCACCAGGGCACCCTGCGTAATCGTCCCGGCGCTGATCAGGTAAACTCCCGTAATCACAATAGCAATCGTGGTAATCGACTGCATAAACATAGAGAAGTTGAGAGCGAAAGAGGCGACCCGTTTGGATTGAACAGACGTGCGAGAGCCTTTTTCGACAAGCTCTTCCCAGCGGCGCTGCACATGGCCTTCGGCAGCCTGAGTTTTGATGGTTTCCAGGCCCGTAATGGTTTCAAACAAAAGCGCATTCTTCATCGCATTTTCATTCATCGACTGGCGCATGATTTTCTGCATCGGTTTTTGCAAAAACCATCCAACGATGACAACGATAGGAATTGCCGCCAGAGGTATGATGGCAAGCGGTCCGGCTATAATAGCTATTACAAGGACGAACATCAGAGAGAACGGGACATCGACAATCGCGGTCATTGTTGCCGATGTAAAGAAATCGCGAATGGTTTCAAATTCGCGCATATTACTCGCCAGAACGCCAGCAGATGCGGGCCGCGCGGCAAGTGTCATACCCAAAACCTGTTCGAAAAGTTTACCCGATATTTTTACGTCGGATTTTCGTCCGGCAATATCCAGAAAATATGACCGCATATTCTTCATGATAAAATCAAAAACATAAACGGTCAGGGCACCGAGAGATAAGACCCATAAAGTTTCATACGCCGCATTAGGAATAACGCGGTCATAGACATTCATGATGTAAAGCGTGCTGGCAAGAGCGAATACATTGATCATCAATGTCGCGAGCATCACCTCTTTATAAATCTTCATATTTGATTTAAGCGCACCCCAGAACCAGTCGCGGGCAGTATCGATGCGCGCCGAGCCGGCGCGCTCATCCATGCGGGCGATGGGGCGAATGTAGAAAGCATAATTAGTATAGACTTCTTTCAACTCTGAAAGCTTGAACACCTTCTTCTCATCCGGCGTTTCAGGAAACTGAACTAGTAATTCTGTTTCTGCATGAATAACGGCATCCTTGCCTGCTTCTTTCTTCGGCGGGTGGCCTTCCGGATGCTTTACATCCCAAAGGATACAGGCTTGTTTATGCTCGAGAACCAGAATGCAGGGAAGGTTTGGCGCAATAGCGAGCGCTTCAAGCGAACGCTCTGCAAGCCTTGCGTGAAGATCCGCGCGGGCGGCTGCCCGCTCGAATAATACAGGCGTGATGCCGGTTGCAGGAATTGGCAGGCCAGACGTCAAAGAATTGAAGCTTGTACGACGGCCGTAATAACCCGCCATAATCTGAAGGGCCTCGATCAATGGAGCTGTGACAGCCATTCGATCTGCCTCTAGAGGCCAAGCATCCGGATTTTCCTGAACCTGGCTTGGATCTGATCCACCCGCATAGGCAGGATCCTGAGCTTGATTGTACCCCTCATTTGCGGCTTGAGATGCGCTTTGAGGGCCATTGATAGGAGGAATAATTTTCGGATCAGACATTGGAATACCGGCGTCCTTATAATGATAAGCAAGGCATTAATACAATGCCTTGCCAAGAATAGCGTTTAGCTCTTAACTTTGACTTAACGGTACCGGAAATCCAGCCTAGCTGGCCTTCCCTTTTGGACCGTTTTTAAAGAACAAAGGATTGCTGGAATCTGTACCTGTGCTGGTATCTGAAGGAATAGCTTCTTTTGGATAAGCTACCTGCAATGTCGGAAGCAATTCACCTTTGACTGCCAGCAGGCGATAAACAGCGAACATTTCCAGATACTGATTGTTGATTGCATTGGTACGGGATACGAACCATTCATTCTGGGAATCGAGAACATCCAGAAGCGTCCGGCGGTCAAGGTTGAACTGATCCTTATAGGCGGCCACAACCTGTCCATTGGCATCTGCCTGTTTGCCGAATTGCTCGGCGCGTGTGCCGGCAGATATCATGCTCGACCAGGTCTGGCGAACATCGGCCTCGATGGCGCGCGCTGCATTGTTACGCTCTGACTTGCTTTGCGCGTGGCGGTATACAAACTCACGCTGGCGGGCGATATCGCCGCCGCCGCGGTAAAGATTCCAGTTGGCAACAACCAGAGCTGAGCCACCATATTCATCCCCCTGAACCAGATCGACATCCTTGCCGGCGTTTCCGCTTAATTGGAAATCAACTTCAGGATACATGGTAGAGTTTGTCTGGCTGGCTTCTTTAGAAGCTACATTGACATCAGCTTCATAAATATCGAGTGTCGGGGAGTGTGTAAGCGCCTGCTTCACTTCTTCCTCAACATTGCCTTCAAGCAATTCGCGAGGGGGAACAGGGCGCTCCAGCTCAGGTTGCGGCAAATCACCAACGCGGCGGCGGAAATTAGTTTCCGCATCCATCAAAGACTGGCGGACATTCGCCTCTGTTGCTTTGGCAGCAGCCATACGGGCATTTGTTTGCTCAACATCGGCCTGTGTCGAACGACCCGCAGATGTGGCGTCTTGAATTTGCGCCAGAATATCAGAGTGCTGGCGTGTGTTTTCAACAGCGATCGCGAGTAGCTCGCGTTGGCGTAAGATATCTATGTAGGATTCGATAATATCGAGTCCTAAAAACTCAGCCGTTTCGCGAACCCGGTGTGAGGCCGAGCGAACGCGCCATTTTTGACGTTCGTTTTCGTATTTTGTATTAAAACCATCGAAAAGCATCTGGGTCAAAGTAAGTGATGCCTGTGCTGTCGTTCCGTTATCGCTTTGACGCCCGGAAGTTCCGTCAAATTTACGGCTCGTATATTGCCAGCCGCCATCTGCTCTTGCATCGACCGATGGAAGCCATAAAGCTTTTGCCTGTCTCAGCTCTTCATCTGTTGCGCGGCGATTGTTCTGCACTGATTCAGTTTGCGGGTTGACCAGAATACCAACAGCCACTGCGTCACGGACATTTGTAATGCGATCGGCAGATGCACCGGTTGAACCAACGCGTGTGCTTGCAGCCATGGTTTGCGGATTGGACGTTGTCAGCACAGGTGTTGGAGGCGGCGGTGGAGTCGGCGCAGCGGCCATTGCAGGAGCGGAAGAAGTTGCGCCTGACATAGCGCCCAGATCAACTGTATTGGCATCCGTTACCTGCCCGGTTGGAACTGGCAAATCCGTTGCCGCAGGCACCGGCG
The DNA here is from genome assembly GCA_003241285.1 of Micavibrio aeruginosavorus. Taxonomy (GTDB): domain Bacteria; phylum Pseudomonadota; class Alphaproteobacteria; order Micavibrionales; family Micavibrionaceae; genus Micavibrio_B; species Micavibrio_B aeruginosavorus_A. The sequence continues at coordinate 3,474 of QFOT01000119.1, read as the reverse complement.
TGTTATCTATTGTAGCAGGAGCTTGGATCTGGCGAGTCTGGACCTGCGATGTTGCCTTCATCTGGCTTTCCATCGTCTGGCTATCCTGTGCCTGAACTGCGGATGCAGAAAAAATCATCAGAGCGGCAGCGCAAACTGTCACAGCATATTTATTATTCATTTCCAATATCTCCTTGGAATTTAAGTATCTATCTCTAAAACCTGCAATCGTGCCAGCTAACCTGACCATCGCATTTAAAACTCTCTATATATGACCTTTTTTAAGGTAACTAGCAAGAACCGGAAAACACAGATTTAAGAATTATTCCAGCTACTTGCAGAAATACCATACCCGCATGATAGCAGTCAGAGAAAAGGCCGGATTTCTCCGGCCTTTTTCGTAAATTAAGCAACCTGATGTTGTGTCTGCTGCAATTCATCCGTCATCGAAACGGTTGTTACGGCATGAGTTGTAACCTCGTTCGTGGTTGTCGTAGAGCTGGACGACGACACTGTCGAGCTGGATGAAGTCTGGTGAACGAAGCTGTCGATCGCATTTTGCGTTGCATCATGTGTTTCCACAACGCTTGCATAGTCAGGCAGATTATCGTTCGCCAAAGACTTGCTCACAACTTTAGACGTAGCAGTTGTATCATCTACAACCGGTTCCGACGCCATTGCCATCATCGCCATTGGAGCCGCATCCGTTGCACCTACGATAATATTGAAATCATCGCTTTGCGTTACAGACTGGCCATCTTCAGTTACCGTTGCCGTGAACGTAATATCTCTCAAATCCACATTGCTGTCAGGCTTGAAATAGAATTTACCATCGAAATTCTCGCCAGGTGCAAGCGTCAATGTCCAAGTACCTGCCGCGGCATTGTAAGTACCGAGATTGATCGGAACCCAGCTGCTGCCAGATTGGACAACCGGGGTAAACGCCCAGTCAGGATCCAGACCGCTCAAAACGAGTTTCAATGTTTGATTACCCTGACCTGTTGTATCCGCTGTCATCGAGATGACAGTCGCATAGGCTGACGTTGGTAAATAAACATTGTCTTCATAGTTGTTGACACAGATCGCAACGGAAGGAACCGGCAGAGTAGTCGGACCGTCATCCAAAACATTTACTTTGATGACCGTATTAGCAACATCACCATCATAGTCCGTCGCCTTTACACCGAAGTTAAGAGTAATGACATCATTAGGATCTTTTGGATCCGCGTGATCCAGGATCTTGCTTTGGGTATACGTATAAGTACCGTCCGCATTGATGACCAGTTTGAACACTTCTTCAGCGCCCGCCTTACCGATATAGGTATTGCCTGATTGAGTAACGGTGACATCAACACCTTTCGATGTCAGCTTACCGCCCAGCAGAGAACCAGTTGAGGTAAAGCTGTTGTTGCCGTTAACCGAACCTGCACCATCCGTTCCAAAATCAACAGTCACTTTACCCGTGGTGCTGATCGTCGGTGTTGCCGTTTTCATATCGGATTCGTCAACTTGAGCCGTGCTGCCAATAATCGCCGGACCATCATCCTTCACGTTGATCGTGATCGTACCTGGCAAAGATTTATCACCGTCGCCATCTGTTGCGATTACGCCGAAGTTCAGGTTGATGATGTCGTCAGGATTAGTCTTGTCGGCATGATCAAGCGGTTTGAACTGATTGTAAGTATATGAACCATTCGCACCGATTGTAAGCGTGAACACTGTCGACGTGCCAGCTTTACCAGTGTAAACGCCGTTGGCATATGTAACAACAACCGCAACGCCGTTCGATGTCAGGTTGCCGCCGGCTTTTGATCCTGCGGATGTAAAGCTGTTATTGCCTGTAATCGAGCCGGCAACATCATCGAAGTAATTGGCGACAACTGAACCTGTCACAGATGTGTTCGGGTTCATGTTGGTTTCATCAACTGTTTTCGCTGAAGATGTAACGGTTGGCGTGTAATCAAGATCGTCAACCACTACCTTGAGCGTTGCCGTCGTCGCCGATGTATCGGTATCACCATCCTTATCTTTGATAACGTAGCTGAAGTTATCGACTCCACCCGTCGTTGTCGTTGATGTGTATGTGTATTTACCGGTATTATTGATAACCAACTTACCGTTCGTAGTTGTAATCGTAACGTTCGAACCATCAGCTGGAAGATTATATGTCGTGCTGCCGAAGGTAACTTTCGTTACTGCCTGTGTCGGCTTGCCGTCGGATCCGAAATCATCATTTGATGTTACATCACCTGTTACGGTTTTTGTCGATGGATTTACTGTCGACGTATCGTTCACAGCTGTCGGACCGTCATCTTTCACGTTGATGGTGATCTTGCCCGGAGTTGACTTATCGCCATCGCCATCTGTTGCAATCACACCAAAATCAAGGGTGATAATATCGTCAGGATTGGTTTTGTCAGCATGGTCAAGCGGCTTATTCAACACGAATGTGTAAGAACCGTTCGCATTGATCGTCAGCGTGAAGACAGTATCTGCACCGGCTTTACCTGTGTAGACATTACCCACTTGAGTAACAACAACCGCAACACCGTTCGATGTCAGGTTACCGCCGAGTTTGGAACCCGAAGATGCGAAGCTATTGTTACCTGTGATCGAACCAGCCGCATCAGAGAAGTAATTTGCGCTAACGCTGTCATTGATCGTGATTGGGCCAAGATTGGTCACCGTTGGCGTATAGTCGATATCGTCAACTGTGATCGTCAGAGTGTTTGTCGCAGGAGCCGTATCCGTATCACCGTCTTTATCCGCGATAACATAAGTGAACGTATCCTTGCCACCTGTCGTCGTTGTCGATGTGTAAGAGTAAGCGCCTTTATCGTTGATCGTCAGCTTGCCGTTGGCAGATGTGATCGTCACGTTCGCGCCAGATGTCGGAAGCGTGTAAGTCGTGCCGTTGAAGATAACTTTTGTCATACGTTGCCGGTGATCGTTGTCGAACCAGGAGCTACAGACGCTGAGTCCGCAACAGCCAATGGACCGTCATCCTTCACGTTGATCGTGATCGTACCGTTCGCCTTGTCGCTATCCGCATCCGTCGCAACGATACCGAAGTTCAGGTTGATGACGTCGTCAGGGTTGGATTTATCAGCATGGTCAAGCGGCTGGTTCAGCACGAAGCTGTATTTGCCGTCGGAAGCAACTGTCAATGTAAAGACTGTTACTGTTCCGGCTTTACCAGTGTAAACGCCGTTCGCATATGTAACCACAACCGCAACGCCGTTCGATGTCAGGTTGCCGCCGAGTTTGGAACCGCCGGAGGAGAATGTATCGCGGCCAGTGATTGCGCCAGGACCGTCAGAGAAGTAGTTCGCTGTCACGGCGCCTGTCACTGTGATCGGACCAAGATTGGTCTCGTCAACTGTGTTGGTCGCGTTCGTCACCGTTGGCGTATAGTCGATATCGTCAACTGTGATCGTCAGAGTGTTTGTCGCAGGAGCCGTATCCGTATCACCGTCTTTATCCGCGATAACATAA
>QFOT01000118.1 GCA_003241285.1 Micavibrio aeruginosavorus | reverse complement strand
GTCAACACGCCCATCAAATGGGCCGTCTGCGCCTGCATGTTCTTGGATATTTTACGCAGGCGTCTTCCGAGGACATATACAAGGCCGGACGCCAGAGGGAAAACTGTCAGGCATATCAGGGTGAGTTTCCAATCCTGCACCAACATCACGCCGAGCAGGAATAAAAGCGTCAGGAGATTATTACCGATGCCCGTCATCGTATCGGACACCGCCGCCCGCATGACATTGACGTCGTTGGTCACGCGACTGACCAGATGGCCGCTCGGGTTGTCATGAAAAAATTTCAGGTCGAGCGTCATGAAATGAGAAAATACGTCTTTTTGAATATCGGCGACAATCGACTGGCTTACTTTATTCATGCGCGTCGTATGCAGATAGGTCGCCGCCCCGCGAATGATGAAAGACGCCATGATCATAAGGCCGAGCGGAATGACAACGTGAAGCGTTTCAGGATTTTTCTGCACCCCTATCATGGCCTTATCAAGGATAGGCTGGAGAAGCTTGGCAAAAGACGCCGTTGCGGCGGCGGCGGTCAGCATGAAAATCATGGCGATGCCGATCTGGCCCAGATACGGTTTCGTATATTTTTTAAGAAGGCGGCTCAGTATTTGCCAGCTGGATTTTTGGGCAGGTTTAGTCATGGGGCGTAATATAGCCGCACTGTCATTCCTGCGAAAGCAGGAATCTGGCATTCTATGCTTTACGCTTCTTATGCTTGCGGTCCGGCAGGGCCCGCCCCCATTTCAGCTTGTCGACCAGATAAGTCGGCTTCACCTGATTGAACTGGGCGATCAGCATATTGAGCTTCTTGTTGACTTCCGCAGGAGTTGCCACGTTCTTAAAAAAGGAGCCGTGCGTGCCGTTCTTGATCAGGCAAGTGTCCATGTTCATAAGCGATGCCCCGAGGATATCATGGCTCATCGTATCGCCGACCATTACGGTCTGTCCCGGATAAATCCCGTTCTCATGCAGTATTTTTATACATTGGTGAAAAATCGGCTTATAGGGCTTACCGATAAAATGAACGACGCCGCCAAATTCCTGGAACCGTCGGGCAATCTGCCCCGTGCCTGTCGTGTACCCCGTGCCAAACAAAGCCCGGCTGTCCGGATTGATACAGATCGCTTTCATGCGCTTGCGAACGCATTCACGCAGCGCATCATCGTAATTTTGAGTTACAGGATCGAGCTGGTCCCATCCCGCAATCATCAAAAAGCCTGCTTCCGCTGGATCCTTGACGATATTGATTCCTGCAGACGCCAGAAATTTTTCAGTCCGCGCCCCACCGATCAGATAACAATTTTTGCCCAGCCCTTCGAAACCGGCATCCTTTTGCTCGGTCAGGCCTTTCCAGGCCATCTCGCCGGACGTCATGATCTTGTCATAGAGGTTCGGACCGATACCCAGCCCTTTCAGATAAATAGCGCTTTCTTCGGCGCGCTGCTCCGTATTGGATAAAAGAAGAACGAATTTCTTGCGCTCGCGCAGCTCTTTCAAACAGTCGACCGCTGTATCATAGGCGGCATCCCCGTCATGAAGAACGCCCCATGTGTCGATAATAAAGCCGGTATAGCTATCTGAAATATCAGAGATACCCTGACAGAATTTGGTGTTGGCCATTACAGTCCCCAGAATTTCACCCAGTATATAGGCAAAATACTGAACAGAATATTACCAAAATAACGGCGGGGATAAATGAATCAATTATTTATCGCTTTAACCCCGCTTTAATCTTTAGACAGCCTTCGCTGAACGTCCTGAAATATCGCAAAGCAGACGGTAAAGCTTGCCGACATCGCTGGAAACGAAGATCGAGCTCAATAATTCGCCATGATCGTTGCTCTGCGCGGCTTCATACAATTCTTCGAACTGGCGGATATAGCGGTTCGTATAATTGCGGAACTCCCCGTCTTCCGAGAATTTGCGGCGAACACGCTCCATCGGCACTTCATCCGAAATCTGAACAAGGCGGCGCGTAAATACAGATACGTCACCTTTCTGGTAGGCGCGCCAGCTACGGTCATCGACATTATCCTCCAGATGGCGGGACACGTCGACGGCCAGGGAATGGAGGCTCTCGATAATGAATTTCGCCGATGACAGGAAAGCCTCGCGTGTGGAGCGGATCTGCAATGTGCGGATACGCTCGGCATGGGAGGAGATATCTTCCGCCGATTTCATGATAGACGAGCTGTGGCGTGTAAATTTGGCGGCCGCCTCATCTGTTGCATCCGTCGCCTTTTTGGCAACGATTTCCAGACGGTCAGATTCTTTATCCAGATTCTGGCGGGCCTTCTCAACCTTATCGACGATTTTCTCGCCCTGACGTGCGCTTTCCTCCGCCTGCATTTGCAGATTGTTCAGAGCGTCGCCGATCGTGTCGACAACTTCCGCAGAACTTTCGGAAATAATGCGCACCTGCTCTTTCAAGCTGTTATTGTACCCCTGTGTGCTGCCAAGGGCCGCTTTGGAATATTCATCAATCTCTCGGGCGCGGATAGACAGGCTATCACTGGCACGCTGGATATCGGACAGCGTCGCCGTTGCCTTGTCAGCGAGCTTCAGTCCCTCTTCCTGAATTGACGTCACGATGCGCGATGCTTTATGCAGCGTTTGCTCGCCGCTCAATGCCAGACGATGGCCTTCTTCGATAAACATATTGCTCATGATCTCGATCTTGCGTGAACTTGAATCGGTACGTTCTTCAATTGTATTGGAAGATTTTTCGAACTGGTCTGTCGCGTCCTCCATTTTCGAGGTTGCCTGTGTCAGCGCCGCATGGATTTCCGACGAGTTGTGTTCAAAGGTTTTTTGCAGATTGCCGATTTTCAGCTCTGCGTGATCTGCCAGTAATTGAAGGTCTTCGGTACGCCCTTGGATAACGGTTTGCATCTGCTTGAGTTTTTCGCTTGCCTGATCGGCTGATTGCTCAATCTCAACGACCGAACCCTTAATATCCTGCGTCAATGACGTCAGCCCGCGCTCGGAATCCTCAACCTCTGAATTGAGCTTGCTGATCTGGCTTTCCAGTTCCTGGCTGAGGGCTTCCATACGGGCAAGAATATCATTGCTCGACGCTTCGGCGCTGTCACGCAGTCGATCAAAACGGTTATCGACGGTCTGCGCGTCCTCGACCATTTTCTTATAAAGCGGCTCTGTCGCTTCGACGGATTTGCGGATGCCTGTCTCATAATCCTTGATTATGAGGCTTGTCTGCATCGTCTGCGCCGACAATTTAGCCAATTGATCGGCGACATCGACTTCGATAATTTTGAGTTCACCGGCATAGCTGGCTGTGTCATCAACCGCCTTGCGGCCCTTTTCATCAAGCCCCTTGCCGAGATTGTCTATATTGTTTTCAACGACTTCGACCGTCTGCACGAAAATGCCAAGCTGGTTTTCAATGCGGTCCTCAAAACCGTCGATACGGATCTCGGTTTCCTCGATAAAGCGGCAAAGCTTGTCTTTATGATCGTCAAGCTGGTTGTTGATAGTCTTGGCATGACCAACGACCTGACCGGACAAGGATGTCATATCCTGCGTATGCTCGCGCAAGGATTTCGCAATCTCCTCCGCCGCCGAGCGTGCCTTCGATGTATTGATATCGATATCGGCGATGCCGCTTTGCAGGCTTTGATGGATGCGGTCGACCTGACTTGCCAATTGCTCCGTCGCCTCGCGGATTTCCATGACAGGCTTTGCAGATTTAATATCGATCTTCTCTGCCGATTGATCGAGCAAATGCACGGCTGTCGTCAGACGGTCCAGTGCCGTATCAGTTACAACACCAACATTTTCATTCTGCTGGGTAAGTTGCTCAAGAACTTCAGCGATATCCTTATGACGGCTGTCAAAGCCCTGCATCATGTCCTGAATTTTGCTCAGGCGATCCGAAGCGGTCGATGACATATTTTCGATATGCTTATCCGTTTGCTCGAGCAATTCTTCAGCTTTATTGGTTGTTTCAACTGCAGTTTTTTCAAGCTGCTCTCTGGCGCGGCGAACAGCGGATACGATTGAATCCGATCCTGACAATGCCATCGACAGGGCTTCACCCAGTTTATGGGCAGCGGAATTACCAACCTCGTCGAGGGCATCTACACGCGTGCTTAAATCCTTGGCCGCCTCTTTCATGGCCTCGGATTGCTTGGCCAGGTTTTCCTGAACGGATTCAGATCGCGCGAAGATACCTTTTGAAATATCGTCGAACTTCTCAAGGCTGGTTGTAATTTTTTCGAAAGACTGGATACCTTTATCGCTTAAGTCTTCAAGCTTGGAGAAACCTGTTTCGAAGCCGGCTTCCATTTTTCCGGCTTCACTGGACAACCTGTGCGATGCCGCACTGAGCAGCATGGTCTGGCTTTCGAAAGTCTGGGTGGATTTATCAAAGCTGGTTTGAATTTCGCCGACTTTTTCCAGGGCTTCAGAAGAAATCTCGGACCATACTTCAACGCCGGACTTTACTTCTTCCTGAATGTTTTTCGATCTTTGCTCGATCTGGTCGGTGAGCTTTAGAAGCTCGTCGGCGCGTTTGTTCAGTGTATCTGTCAGACGGTCAATATGAAATTCTGTTTTCTGGCTGACGCCGGAGAAATCGCGAATTTCAGCCCGAAGTCCCTGACGCGCTTTTTGAATGGCTTTGAGAGCAGCGCGGGACGATGTTGAGATCTCAACCGCCTGCTGGACTAGAAGCTGGATATCACGATTGACGGCTTTGGATTGCTCTTCGGTCGGGAATAAAAGACGTTGCAACTCACGGCGCAGGGCTTCTGCGTATAAATGCGCATCGCTGCGGCGCTGCCACGTCGTGACACACAGCCATAAAAGAGCAACCGGCGCTAAGATAGCTGCCAGAACGCCGCCAGTCCGAACAGGTGACGAAAAGACATCAGCCATGATATTGGGAATAGACGAGAGATAAACAGAGCTGTAGGTCAGCCATGCAGCAGTGGCGAAAACCGATACATATTGAACGATCTCGAGCCATTTGGGCGTATTGATATTGAATTTATCGTTATGCGCGGATTTGATGCGGGATAATTCTTCGTCCGTTTCATCAAAACTGGCTGCAGCAACAGGGCGGGCGGCAAATGGCTGATCCGGAGCGGCAATCTTCCAGTTGCGAAGCGTAGGGTTTTTACCCTGGAATACACGGGCCGTGGCCGGAGTTTCTTTGACTTCCGTATCTAGTTCTAAAACTGAATCGTCGCTCATAAGTTTGCTACGCAAATTAGACTGGGATGACTGGACCATTAAAGACCGCTCCTCGAAAATATTCTCTATGTTGTTTGAATGAAGGAACAGTCGCATGAGCTTTGCGTTATCGGCAAGGCTGGTTTTCAGGTTATCCCCATGCTTGAGAGAATATTTCTAACTGCTTATGTTTATTGGAAATTATCTGTTGGCGCAGATAGGGCGCGTGGGGCCGAAGCCGGGGAAGAATGTCGATGCCCATTTATGAAGGGAGGCTTCGTTCATAACCGCGGCTTTTTGAATTCTAGGCATATAAGTCGAGCAAAAAGCATCAGGGCGCATGGTCGCAGCATCTTTAGAGATACGGTTTGCGTAGTTGGTACGCAATGTATGCATCTCACGATCCGGATTTGAACTACCGGTTTTCTTGAAGAAGTTTATTAGCAACATCTCATAAGTAGAGAAAAGTGCAGCGTTTTTAGCAGTGAACTTACGAAACTGGGAATAGAGATTTTCTTGCCCTACAGGCGTTAAATGCTGGCAGTTCAGGGCAATAACCATAAGCTCGGAATGAATGCGTATTCCCTGCTCGGCTTCGGCTTCCAGTGGCGTATAACAAGCCGCCCCGACACTTAAGCGGGTTTGTGCCATTACGGATGAAGAAATTGCCATAGATAACAGTAAAAAAACAAAAAATTTCATATCGCCTCAAGAAATCGTGACAGGTGTTACCAGCGCCTTACCCTCAAAATGCGCCACAATATTCGCCAAAACCAGTTGTCCCATGACGGTGCGGGTTTCATGCGTTGCGGTGCCTATATGGGGTAACAATACGACATTGTCCATGGATTTTAAGGCTTCCGGCACTTCCGGCTCATTTTCATAGACATCCAGCCCCGCTCCGGCTATTTCCCGATTGCTCAGGGCGATCAAAAGATCTTCGGTATGCACAACACTGCCGCGGGAGATATTAATCAGGAAACCATTCGGCCCCAAAGCCTTTAAAACCTTACGGCCAACAATATGGCGGGTTTTTTCACCACCCGGGCAAGCTGCCACCAGCACGTCGACATTCTCCGCCATCTGGATTAAATCGGCATAATATTGATAGGCTGCGCCTTTTTTCTCAGACCGTCCGTGATAGGCGATTTTCATCTCGAACCTCTCACAACGTTTCGCAATTGCCTGCCCGATACGGCCCAGCCCAATGATACCAACCGTTTTGCCAGTTAATGTCGAACCCAGCGGAAACGGCCTCCAGCCACCGGTACGCACTGTAACATCGGCTTCGACGATCCGTCGCAAGGTTGCAAGAATAAGAGCCAGTGCCGTGTCAGCGGTGTCATTAGTCACAACATCAGGCGTATTCGTAACCGCTACATGGCGCTCCGCTGCTGCCGCCAAATCTATATTGTCGACACCAACCCCGAATTGGGCAATCAGCTCCAGATTAGGCAGCCCGTCGATCATTCTTCTGGTAACCGCCATTCCGCCTGCCGTCGACAAAATCCCTACGATGTCGTTTTTATGGGTTTTGAGGGCCTCTTCTGGGTCGGCTTGCTTCCATAGCTTTAAGAGGTTGAAATTTTTCTCAACCTCTTTCATTTCCGGCGGCAGTAAAGCCCCAAGGGCAAGAATGGTTTTTTTCATGGAATAGAGCTTTAGCATGCTTTATAACCCCGTCCAATCATGGAAAATACCAATAAGAAAAAACTCTTCGTCAAAACCTGGGGCTGTCAGATGAATGTCTATGACAGTCGCCGGATGGCCGACGTCCTGCACCCTCTCGGTTACGAAAGCGTAGAGGGCCCTGAAGGCGCTGATATGGTGATCCTTAATACTTGCCATATCCGCGAAAAAGCGACCGATAAGGTTTTCTCGGAACTGGGGCGTTTGCGCGAACATAAGATCGATAAGGAAAAAGACGGCGGCCAGATGATCCTGGCAGTGGCCGGATGCGTCGCGCAGGCCGAAGGTGAAGTTATTACCAACCGCGCCAAATATGTCGATATGGTCATCGGTCCGCAGGTTTATCACGAATTACCTGAGATGATCGCCAAGATCACCGGCGCCTATGGTAAAGAGCGCGTTATCAATA
>QFOT01000117.1 GCA_003241285.1 Micavibrio aeruginosavorus | reverse complement strand
AAGTTTAAAATCGACAGATCAAATATTTGGGCTTGATTATTTGTTTAATGCCTTAGTGCCATCAGTTATCGCAAGAAACTTTGCATATCTGGGAAATAAAAAAAAGTTTCTCCTTTATGCCGGAACGGCAGAGAATAATATTAACAGCGAAAATGCGCTAACTACGGTATTTAGCTTAACTTTTATAGCAGATGGAGCGATTAGGATAGGACTGATAGATAAAGCTCATGAGCATATCAATAATGCACTTAAAATAGCAAAAACAAGCGGTTTAACGACTTTAAATTTTTTTCTTTTTTCTATGCTAGGATATATAGAAGTTATAAATGGTAATAAGCAATCAATTCAGAAAATAATAAACTCAATTCATGCCGCAGAAGATGAAAAGAGATTGGGCCGCTTGCCGCATTACTATCTTTATTTAATTAAAGCTAGAAAACACATATCACCTTCCGTTAGCTCTAAGCGACTAGCTAAGTATGCAAGAAAGCTTGCTTTAAATAACTCCGAAATGTGGGTCTATTCTGAATTGTCACGATATTTGTAGCTGCTTTGAGAAATGTCCATTTTAATTGCGTGCGCTAACAAGCAAAATAACTGCAAAACGTTTTCATTAAATCCAGCTATGATGGCTTTGTCGTATGCCGAATCCAAAGAATCTAGAATGTGGACAGTGATTTGATTATATAGAGTTGAAGTTTTCATGTTTTCTCCTGTTGTTTAGAAATTAAATCCCTTTATTCCAAACAAGCCAATTTATGAGTTAATACAAAATTCACGTTTTACGTGAATAATATCTATTGTTTACATATAACGTGAACGCAAACCTATTATTTAAGGAGTTTTTCATGAGTAGACTGATAAAAACGCCATCAGGAGAAATCGTTCAAGTATCAGGAAATAATTGGTCTAAGACCAATTTTTCATCATCTAAATTAGAGAAGTCAGGAGTTTTGGCCGATACATCAGTAAATATTCAATCCTCTATTCAAATTTACGGCTAAGGTTTGATGCCCATGGCTAAAAAGGTTTATCGAGACGGAACCCATAGAGTTTGTGATCCTAAAGAAACCCTTTCTAAAGTCATGGGCCTCTTTCCAGTTTTTGGCATTACGAGACTAGCAAATATTACAGGACTTGATCGGATAGGCATTCCCGTTATTTCAGCAATAAGGCCAAATTCAAAATCACTTTCAGTTTCGCAAGGAAAGGGCAGATCAATTGCAGCAGCAAAGATTTCTGCCGCTATGGAAGCCATAGAGGGTTACCATGCAGAGAATATAGAGATAAGCGGACTTTACATGTCTTACGAAGACCTTGAGTGGAAAAAGAATATTATTGAGATAAATGGTTTACCCAGCAGAATTAATCAAGAATTTGATGTCTCTGATAAGATATTCTGGATTCCTGGCGAAGACTTATTCAATGAATGTGAAATATGGTGTCCATATGACTCGGTATCTGTAGATTTTACAATTTCGAAAGGAAACAAATCAGCATTCCTATCAGATAGCAATGGATTGGCCTCAGGAAATACGATGTGTGAAGCTAAAGTGCATGGCATATGCGAAGTTATAGAACGCGACGCTCTCGCAATTCATTGGAACTATGACGAGGCAAAAAGAGCAAGCAGAAAAGTTAACAAATCAACTATTGATAATTATCAATGTTTGCAATTTATAGATCAAATTGAAAACGCAGAATTATCTTGTACTATTTGGGATATAACATCTGATATTAGCATTCCAACATATATGTGCGAGATAGTAGAAAATTCTTATCGCCCTGATCGTTTGATACGCCCATCATTCGGTAGTGGCACACATCTCGATAAGAATATAGCCTTATCGAGAGCCTTAACTGAGGCGGCGCAAAGCCGTGCCGCATTTATCTCAGGATCAAGGGATGATCAGTACTCTCATATTTATAACCATTTTCTAAGCAAAGAAATGCATAGAAAATGGAGCCATTGCTCTAATAGTGCCGAGATTGATTATAGAGATAGGAAAAGTTTTGATACAGATAATATTGAAGACGATCTTCACCTCCTCTTAGAAAGTTTAAAGAATGTCAACATAGATCAAGTTATTTCAGTTGATTTGTCGCGTACAGAATTCGAGATTCCAGTTTGCAAAATAATTATTCCATTCCTTGAGGGCATAGGATCTGAAAGAGTAACTCCCGGGAAAAGGTTAGTAACTTGCAATTAAGTGACAGAACAATAATTTTTGGGGGTTTGTCAATTAAGCAGCAATATGTTGAGCAGCAATTCCCAAGAGCCTTCTTTTTCCCGCCTGCTTGCCAAGGTGATTTGGTCAGGGCTTTTAATCAATACAAACCCAGCCAGATCGCTTTAATAGATGGTTTTTTTGAATTTACACCCTCTGTCTGGCACAAAGATATTCTTTATCTTATTTCGCAAGGAGTCACTGTTTATGGATCATCCAGCATGGGTGCATTAAGGGCTAGTGAGCTACATGATTTTGGAATGATAGGGCATGGGCTCATTTTTGAGAAATATAAATCTGGCGAATTTGAAGACGATGACGAAGTTGCCGTTTTTTATGGACCTAAAGAAATAGACTATCCTTCATTATCTGAGGCAATGGTAAATATAAGAGCTACGGTTGATCGTATATTGAGGAAAAAATTGATTGATACTCAGTTGGGAGAACAGATTATAATAACTGCCAAATCCATGTTTTATAAAAGCAGAACTTACAGTAACATTCTAGAATCGATAAACGATGACACTCACAGCAGAAAAAATCTCTGTGCTATTATTGAAGAGCATCGAATAGACCAAAAGAAAGATGATGCGATAAGTTTATTAGAAATGCTTAAATCAAACCACAGACTTTATACTCCACCAAAGTTTAAGTTCTATGAAACAGTGTTTTGGAACAAGGCTTTCTAATGAAGAATGCTTTAATCAATCAATCGAAAATTTTTCGCTCTTGGACAAGAGAATCCAAAGAACATCTTATTTCCAAATCACAGTTATTAAATTTTACTCCCGATCAGTTTGTTTACATGGAAGGAGATATTTCTCGTCACCTTTATATTGTTATTGAAGGCTCACTTTCTCAGGTTCATATACAAGAAAATGGTAATGAAATATTAGTTCAGGAATTAGAGAAAGGCGATGTTTTTGGCGAGATAGGATTTATTGATAGGCTGCCTAGGGAGCACTCGATCATCTCAAGAACCAATTCAGAAATCCTAGCAATACCCAAGATTGCATATATAGAAGTTATTAAAGATATGACATTCGACGTATTTTGGGATTTTTTATCTATATTGGCGGAAAAAAATAGAAAGCTACCAAGCTTAAAAGCTGCAGACGGTAAGAATGACATGGAGTCATCTGTTAAAGATTATCTTTTATCTCTAAGAGCTACAAATAATTTTCTTATTAAAATCAGCCAGCAACAAATAGCTGATGCATTAGGAACAACGAGGGTAAACGTATCAAAAGCATTAAATAATTTAGAGAAAAAAAACATAATTAAAAAGCAATATTCATCGATCATTATTAATGACAATCTAGCTTAGCAAAGGATTCTCAATGAAAATAAACTATGTCTCATGGCTTGCAGATGAAATGGGGAAGCACGAAGAATATCTTGAAATTACGGAACCTACTCCAATTAAGTTTATTTTAAGTCAGTTGGAAAGTCGTGAAGAAAATTATAAATCCTTGCTTTTTAAAGAAGATGGAATTGTTAGAATCTCATTAAACGGAGTCGTTATTCCGAGGAGCCATGTTATTTCTAACAATGAAGAAATTACGTTATTTGCGCCGATGTCCGGAGGATAAGATTAAATATCTTTTTGTCTGTCGGGAGCCAGATTTGAACTGACGACCTTCAGGTTATGAGCGCAGACTTTTTCCTTATAAACCACTGAATATATTCAATAATTTCTTACAGGATAACCTTACGTGTAAGTAGCCGTGTAAGTCAACATGCTCTATTTCTGCCGCTTAATAGGACAAAGCTATGCGCTGAATCTGCAATCCAATTCTAAAAAACTCGATCTTATCCTTAGGCAATCAAGCTACCATTCGTCAGCATCGTATCCGCATCAAATCCCGCTACACCTGAGAGTGTTGCAATAGCTTGAGACGAATAGGTAGATCCTGTTCCATCGCGATCCACCGACATGCTCGTATTGCTGCCAACTGTCGTGAATGACACAAAGTCATCGATAGCACTTGTCAGAGCATCGTAACCGAACAGAATGCTGGAGATATCAAGCTTATCGCCTTCTCCTCTACTGAAATCCGTAATTGTGTCTACAGTCCCTAGAGAGGCTACATCGAACATGAATGTATCAGCTCCATAGCCACCCGTTAGCGTATCTGTACCGCCTCGTCCTGCAATGACATTGTCTCCGGAATTTCCGGTTAGATTGTCATTGTAATTTGAGCCGCGGATATTCTCAAAGTCAGTAATTGTATCGGAACCTGCTCCGACTGTAGCTTGTGCGGTCGTGGTTGCAAGATTAACCGTTACAGCTGCCGTAGCATCCGCGTAGCTTACTGTATCGATCTCCGCACCACCCCGGAGAGTATCGTTGCCAGCACCACCTTGGATGATATCGTTGCCAGCACCGCCGTCTATGACATTAGCTCCGGTGCTACCTGTCAGGACATCGTCATAGGCCGAGCCTGTAAGGTTTTCAAAGCCAGTTATAGTATCGGTTCCGGCTCCGCCTGTGTTTTGAGCTGCAGTCAAAGCCAGACTAACAGTCACGCCAGAAGTTGCGTTAGTATAGGTCACCGTATCCGTACCGGAACCACCATCCATAATATCATTACCAAAACCACCCTCAATCACGTTAGCGGCTGTATTTCCGGTAATGGTGTCGTTATAGGTTGAACCGAGAATATTCTCAAAGTTAGACACTGTGTCAGTTCCAGCCCCGCCTGTGTTTTGAGCGGTCATAATCGCGAGGCTGATTGCAATCCCGGCTGTGGCTCTGGCATAGCTTAGCGTATCCGTGCCACCAGCTCCGTTAAGCGTATCATCTCCCAAGCCACCTTCGATGGTATTAGCAGAGCCGTTTCCGGTCAAGGTATCGTTATAATCAGAGCCCAGGATGTTCTCAACGGCTGTGATGGTATCTGTTCCGGCTCCTACGGTATTTTGAGCTGTCGTAGTTGCAAGATTAACTGTCACAGCAGATGCCGCATCGGAATAACTGACCGTATCGATGTCAGTTCCACCATTGAGTGTGTCGTTACCAGCACCGCCATTAAGGATATCATTCCCGGCTCCACCCATAATGACGTTGGCACCAGAATTACCCGTCAGGATATCATCAAAATCAGATCCTGTAAGATTTTCGAAGTTGCTGATGGTATCTGTTCCAGCTCCGAGTGTGTTCTGGGCTGTCGTCAGTGCCAGATTTGCATTCACCCGGCTCGTTGCGCTCGCATAGGTGACCGTATCGGTACCACCAGAACCATCAAGAGTGTCATTACCCAATCCACCCTCAATCGTATTAGCGGCTGAGTTTCCGGTTAGAGTATCGTTATAAGCTGAGCCTAGAATATTCTCAAAATTGGTAACGGTATCGGTTCCAGCTCCACCTGTGTTCTGAGCCGTAGTCGTTGCCAGATTAAAGGTGATTGCAGAGGCCGCATTGGCATAACTGATCGTGTCAGTTCCGCCTGAGCCGTTTATGATATCGTTCCCAGCTCCACCTTCCATGATGTTGGCACCAGAATTACCCGTCAAGATATCATCAAAATCAGATCCTGTAAGATTTTCGAAGTTGCTGATGGTATCTATTCCAGCACCGAGCGTATCTTGAGCAGATGTTGTTGCAAGGTTAATCGTGACTGCAGAAGAAGCGTCGAAATAGCTTACAGTGTCGATATCACCTTCGCCATCGAGCGTGTCGTCGCCCTCCCCACCAATTAAAATATCGTTGCCAGCACCGCCATACAGGCCATCGTCACCAAAGCCGCCGAAAAGGATGTCATTTCCTCGGTTACCATACAGAGTATCTCTACCATCCAGCCCGAGTAATTTATCATTAAATTGAGTGCCGTACAGAGCATCCCAATCTGCTGAAGTTCCCTCAAACGTTAAACCGCCTGTCAAATCCCAGACTGTATTATCATCAAAAACAATACGCTCTATGTTCTCGCGGATCATGCTTTCGCGATTTCCTTCCGTATTGGTTTGTATCAATATTCTATTAGCAGGATCGCTTTTGTCTTCTATGTAAAATTCGCCCCAAACACCGCTGTAAAGGCGAATATCCGACGTCTGCATATTTTCAAGACGGATGGTATCTGAGCCTTGACCCGCATATTCAGTAATATTGTCAGAACCAAAATTGAGATCAAATATATAAATATCATCGCCAACCCCACCATTCAGGCTATCGCCACCGCTGCCACCAATCAAAATGTCATTGCCGCGGTTGCCATTTAGGCTATCAGACCCCTCATATCCATGAAGAACATCATCAAATCTAGTACCATATAAGTTGTCCCAGTCGGCTTCAGTTCCTTCGATTTTAAGACCGCTTGTCAAATCCCAAACAGTATTGTCATCGAAGACAACACGTTCGACATAGTAACGGATTGCGTTTTCGCCGTTTAAATCATTGCTAGCATTTA
Source organism: Micavibrio aeruginosavorus (assembly GCA_003241285.1). Taxonomy (GTDB): domain Bacteria; phylum Pseudomonadota; class Alphaproteobacteria; order Micavibrionales; family Micavibrionaceae; genus Micavibrio_B; species Micavibrio_B aeruginosavorus_A. Next base: position 699 of record QFOT01000117.1, on the reverse strand, counting down.
TCAGAATTCTATTAGAAGCATCGTTTTTATCTTCCAGATAAAATTCACCCCAGTATCCGGTATAAATGCGAATATCAAAGGCATCTATCCCTGTGAAATAGATTGTGTCGAAACCAGCGCTAAGACTCTCAAAAATCGTATCCCGACCGAAACCTTCACCAAAGTTATAATTATCATGGCCATCACCCCCAGACAGAGAGTCATCACCTGCTCCACCTACCAAAGTATCATTACCCAATTCGCCGTTAAGATTATCATTCCCATTTCCAGCAATCAGTGTATCGTTTCCATCATAGGCATAAATTAAATCATTCCCATCATTTCCTTTAATTTCATTATCCCCACTATCGCCATATAAAGTATCGTCCCCAAACCCGCCGATCAATGATGGGCCAGACGTAAGAGATAAGCTTGTTAAATTAAACGTAGTCGCATCAAAGAATTTGATAGTTTCAACCTGACTCGAACTCTGGTTAAAAAACGCCTGAATGATTATTATTCTGACGCCTAGGTGAATAATTTCTAGATTGTCACCCCCACGATTGAAAACTACATCGCCAAGCTCTATGCCTTCCCCAAATTCTATAGTATCGGTTCCGTCCTGTTCGATGATGAAATCGCTACCGTTCCCTATAGCATAGTAATAGGTATCGTTACCGGTGGAACCGTCAAGAAGATCTTCGCCTGTTTCTCCATATA
>QFOT01000116.1 GCA_003241285.1 Micavibrio aeruginosavorus | reverse complement strand
CAGTCCTCGTCTTATATAGCCTACACCGCCGCGCGTTCCCAATGTCGTGCTGTCGCCAACGCCGTCTGCGATACTGTCGCCAATGACGAGTATGGAAACCATTGGCGCTTTGGGAATACCGAGGATGACGTAAGGTTGCCAGCCGCGGAATGTTGTGGTGCCGCCGGATGGCGTTGTCATCGCGCCGCTTGCGGCTACCTGGCTGGCGCTTAAAGTTGAGCGATGGGAGGCGCCGCTGGGAATTCTGTTTGCCGTGTAATTCAGGAAGTTATGTGCCGGATCGGCAATTATCATCGCCTGCCTTGTGTTAATCTGCGCACCGGCAGGAATGGTAAAGCCGATAGGGTCGGTCAGGGCCAGCCCGCATTTATTGTCTATATCCTTGATCTGCTTGCCGCTGAAAAAAGAGGATTTTGTCAGGTTGTTATATTCAAATGCCGCTTCCCATGTAAATCCGTTGCCAAGCACGACTTCGCCCGTATTGCTGGAGGGAGGCATCCAGTAAGCGCCAATGCCCATTTGTAATTGATCGATATCCTGGCATCCAATCCAATGATTCTGACGCACTTGTTTTTGTACATCTGCGCGGGACGATGAATTTCCTGCGTCTCCGCCGGTGGCGATAGAATTATGCGTTGCGACGATTTGCGGCTTTGAAGGCGCCATATATGTTTTTAGATCTCCGAGTGTCGCTTTATAATCCGCATTTGTGGATGGGCGAACGACATAAGAAATGTCGTTATCAGATAGAGATGTACTGGTTGTGATATTAGTCAGGTTTTTTAGCGTGGTATCTGGCATATAGCCTCCTTATGAATTGGCTAGTTTTATAAATGCAGAGCCATCGGCCATAAGAAGTCTGCCGCCTCCGCTTACTAACTGAATTGAGAATGTTGATGAAATTGCGGACAGGCGAGATTTCGCCGTCCCGAGTATCAGGCCCAGGCCGAGCATGTCGTTTTCTTTCTATATGAATGGGATGAGAACAAAAAAACGGGCGCATTGCGCCCGTTGATGAGTCATAAGCTAAGGGATTTATTCCTAAAAAGCAAGTTCTTTTATTCTCGGCCTAACCGAAATTATCGCTCACAACCTGATGAAGGTAATCAAGTCCGCCTGTAATATCCTTAAAGCTGGATCCATAAGTGCTTTGGTCGTTCGATGCGCCAACACTATGGTTTGCACCGCCATAATAGATATTGTGATCGTCGCTGGATAAAATATCCTCCAACTTGGGCCACGAAGGTTCCGGCGGCACTATCTTGCTTAAAACGCTGGAAGGAACGTCATCGCTTGTAAATGTGGCTGAAGCATTCGAACTGAAAAACATTCCCGATCCATCTTTTTGATGGAATATCTTGCTTGTAGTGTCGGCGCTTTTTAGTTTGATCGCTTCGCCATCCATAGAAATTGAATGGACATAAAGATTGCGGTCTTCGCCGGTTTTGACGTTGAATTTGTCGTTCGCATACTGAACTACGAATTTATCGCCAGCATAGAAAGAGGGAATCTCAAATGAGATCGTTTGCTTATCTCCTTTGGATTTCAGGGCGGTAATTTCCTGCTCGCCTACCTTAATGCCGTTGACAAGGAGTTGTAATACGGCGCCTTTAGATTCAAACATGCTGCCCGATGCCGTAATTGTGATGGTTTTCGGTAGCGGTGGAGTGATTGCCGGCTTGGTTGGAACAGGAGCATCCGGAACATAAGAATTATTCTGATTGAGCAGTCCGTTTGTATTGCTATTGGTTGCATAAACGATATTACCATTCTTATCTGTCGTATTATTTTCGAATACACCGTTTGGATTGGCATTGTTCACAACCAAGGGAGCTTTCGTCCACGCATCCATTGTGTTTCCGGATATTTCAAGGTTGGTGACTGTCATTTTACCCGGTGTGTAGCCACCGTCGATTGTAATGTTGCGGCTCGAATCTGAAAGCTGGTTATCACGAAAAGCAACATTGCTGATATTATCGCCTGCATATTCATCGCCCAGTGAAAGATCGCTCGACCATGAATATTTTGTATGGCCTTTGATGACATTATCCTCGACAACTACATTGCTGGCGGAGATCCCCATGCCGAAACTGCCGCCTTCTAGGTAATTGTCATGGGCATAAAGCGCATTGCCCTGATAAGAAAAATTGCCTTTCGTTGAGTCCGTATCGGCATTGATGATCATGATGTTACCTTCGACAAGGGCATTGTTGCCTTTGATTTGAAGGTTATCGGCAGTTTTGCCATATACGCCAATCATCTCATTGTCCCTGACAATGACGTTGTTCACGTTTTCAAGATAAATACTGTCACCGTGAGAATCTGTAATGGTGTTATTTTCTATGAGAAGGTTGGTTGAGTTTTTCCAGTAAATCGTTCCGGTGCCGGTGAGGGATGACGCATCATCGAATGTGACGTTCCGGATAATCCAGTTATTGGCATTCCAGCCATAAATTCCGTTGTCACCCGTTGCCTTAATCGTCAAATTTTCAACGATAAAATAAGCTGAATTCGTGGCGCTGATGCCTTTGCCGTTATCGGCGCTCAGGATCGGATCATCGCCGATACCATAGCTTGAAATTGTAATTGGTTTGTCTGACGAACCGTTGACCTTATTGAAAGTGAGGGCTTGTTCAAAATCGGATCCTTTTTCTAAAAGAATTGTATCTCCCGCTTTGATTTTTCCGGTCAGTTTTGAAAAACTGCTCCATGCCTGTTCTGATGAAATACCGCTGTTTGTATCGCTCCCCGATTTTGAACTTAGGTAATATGTTGTCATTGATAACCCTTCTGGTTGAACCAGAAAAGAATATCAGGGGCTCCTAAAGTAGGGGTAAATTATGTAATCAATTTTATCTATTCGAATCAGTTAATGTAGCCGAGAGATAAAAAGATTAAGACAATGATACCAACTACAATACGATAGTAACCAAATGGCTTAAAACCATGCTTGCCAACAAAATTAATCATCCAGTTGACGACGATCAGGGCTGAGAAAAAAGCCGCGATTGTGCCAAGGGCAAACCAGGGGAGATCGCTTGCGCTGACGATATCCCAGTTTTGATACATATCAAATGCGGCTGCACCGAAGATAGTAGGGATCGCCAGAAAGAAGGAGAACTCGGCAGCTGTTCTCATCTCAACACCGAGCATGCGGGCGCCGACAATCGAAGCTCCGGCGCGGGAAATGCCCGGAATAAGAGCGGCTACCTGGCAAAGGCCAACGCCCAAAGCCATCTTCAATGACATTGATTCCATATTGGTAATCATTGGTGGTTTTGACAAGCGTTCGGCAAATAACATGAAAATGCCACCGACAATAAGGCCAATGGCGACAACCCAGGGTGAGAACAAAACTTCCTTGATGAACCCGTGCAGGAAAAAACCTGCAATCGCCGCGGGAATAAAGGCAATGATAATCTTGGCGGCAAGGAGTTGTTCTGCCCGTTCATTAGGTAAACCAATCGCCATCTTTAAAATGCGCATGCGGCGTGCCCATACAACCGCCAAAATTGCGCCGACCTGAATAAAGACATCGAACACCCCGGCGGTTTCATGGTGGCGATTGAGAATCGATTCTGTCAGAATCAAATGGCCAGTCGAGGAAACAGGGATGAATTCCGTCAGGCCCTCGACGATGCCAAGAATAATACTATCGATGATATTGTCTAACATTCAGATCCTGCGCAGTGTTTGGCGGATAATGAACATAGAGGAAGGATTTGGCAAGACATGAGGCTTAAAAAACAGTCTACTGGCTTACTCTGAAATACAAAGCACAGGCTTCTCCGGCGGTGCTGCCTTCATTATAAGTTCCTGTCGCTCCGCTTCTATCCGTGCAGGCATCGGCGCCCCCGACATGCGCGGCACCGGCACCTGATGCGCGAATTGTTCCCGTCAATGGCGATCCGTCATCCATTTTACGATCAATCGATGCAGCTGCGGTCGTTGAGAGAACTGTAGCATTAGGCCCTTCGAGTTCATTGCAGCTCAGTGCGCAATTGTGGACACGAAATATTCGGCCTGCAAAAGAGGTGTCATCACTTCCCATACCAGCGCCGACTGTGTCTGCCACCGTATAGCCGCCGTCAAATGGGCCGGCGGGGAAGGTTTGTCCCCAATCAATAACGCTTGCCCCCGGATTAATGCCTCCGATAATGTCAGCCAGAGCCAAATGTTTCCAAAACTGGACGTTTTCAGATGAAATAGATTTGTTTTGAAAGTAATGCCAGGCATCCAGTTCTTCTACACCTACCTTTAAATTGCCGTTGCCATTAGCGCAATTATTGGCCGATGTGCAGCCGGGAACAAGAGTAGTGGCATAGGCAATATCGCCTGGAATGCCATTGTAAGAGTCTTGAAAAATAAGGATTCCAGACTGAAAGCTTTTCAAATCCTTAATTGTACGGGCAACTTTGGAATTTGTAATTAATTCCTGGCCTTTAAGTATCCCCCCGATCAGAAGCCCGATAATAATCATGACTATCGAAAGTTCTACGAGCGTAAATCCGTTCTTTTTCATCGCTTTATTTTCCCAGTTTATAGGCTGCTAAAGCCTTGATAGCAAATTTTATACCGGGACGATACGACGAAAGGGATGCTCAATATGAACATCCCTTTTTATTTTTTCTATTAGAAACGAATTAGGCGGCTTTTTTACTGGAAGGGGTTTCCGCAGCCTGATTAATCCCGCCTTCGGCGAGTTGCGTCAGATTCATATCTGTTTTTTTCTCTTGTTCCAGGATAGAGGTCAGCAATTTCGCCTGCTGTTTATATCCCAGCTCGTTTGCCCAGCATACGAGGGTGCCGTAAGTTGCGATTTCATAATGCTCGGCTTTTTGAGCGGCGGAGATCATTGCTGCGCAAAGCACTTCGTCCTCACCGGCAAAGTCAGACATCAATTCTTCCGCTTCTTCAATAATGCCAAGGATCGCAGGGCATTTCTTACCTTTAACCTTAATGTCAAGCGAGGTCATGACCTGCTCAAGTTTTTCGATCTGTGAAGAGGTTTCTTCCTGATGTTTTAGGAAAGCCGAAGAAAGTTTTGCGTCTGGAGCTTTTTTAGCCATTTTGCCAAGAGCTTTGTGAAGTTTGCCTTCTGCAAAATAAATGTCGTGCAATTGTTCTTCGAATAAATCTTCAAGAGTCGTTGTTTTGGATTTTGCCATTTTTAATACCCTTATGGATTGGTTGTTGAGGTGCACAACCAATCACGAAAGGATAATTAGGTTCCTGCAAATCAGGGAACGCGGTCTTGGGGCCTTGACGCATAGATGACATTTGGGAAATCTCTTTCATCAACTATGTCGGGCTGTGTCGAGGGTTCCGGTGGATTATGAGCTGCAGCAAAATTCTGGGGCAGGTAATTAGATGGTATCGGTGACGAGGTCGGCGGGGACCATGACTCTATTTTAGCTTCCATTATTCGATTCTCCCTGAATCATTGTTATTTATTATGGGTATTAATCTAATACTGAAGGGGAGAATGCTGCAAGTTTTATCCTGCGGTTAACTCATGGATCGTTTCTCTCGCTAAACGCTGCCAATTGGGGCGGCACATTCCGCATTTAAGGGCTTTGCCGCCGGTAGCATCGACAGATATCTTTTTCCAGTCGCTGGATAACTCCGGAAGGCTCATGCAGCGCAAAGCGGCACGGGCTTCAGTTTCTGTGGTGCCTCGGCAGGGACAAGGGATCATGCCTTTTTATGCAGATAAGCAGGGCGACCCGTCAAGAAATAGGATGATTATGGTCCTGATTTGTTTGTGGATAAGCGTAGTTGTTGACATAGGCCTCGGTTTTACCTATAAAACGCCCATTCCTGCAAAGACGCGAAAGCGTCGTTGAATCAGCATTAAAGCTGGAATCAATCCTCTTCGGAGGGAAGCGGGACAACAACAAGAAGAAAGAGAAGTAAAATGGCTGGTAAACGCCTGTCTGCAAAACATAAAATCGACCGCCGCCTTGGTTGCAACCTTTGGGGTCGTACAAAATCTCCTTACAACTCACGTCAAACTGGACCAGGTATGCACGGCGCACAGCGCGGCAAGCCAACCGATTACGGTATTCAGCTTCGTGCGAAACAAAAGCTGAAAGGTTACTACGGTAACATCGGCGAAAAACAATTCCTGAAATACTACCACGAAGCGCTTCGTATGCGCGGCGATACAGGTCAAAACCTGATCGGTCTATTGGAGCGTCGTCTGGATGCGGTTGTCTACCGTGCAAAATTCGTCGCAACCGTTTTCGCGGCTCGCCAGTTTGTCAGCCACTGCCACGTGACTGTAAACGGCAAATCCGTCAATATTCCTTCTTACCTCGTGAAAGACGGCGACGTCATTGAAGTAAAAGAAAAATCCAGACAACTGGCTGTTGTTATAGCGGCGGGTGAATCTTCAGAACGCGACACACCGGACTACCTGACAGTCGATGGCACGAAAGCAACTTACCTGCGCGCGCCGAAACTGGAAGATGTTCCGTATCCGGTTCACATGGAACCGAACCTGGTCGTCGAATTCTACTCACGTTAATTCGACTTCGATAAGAATTCAGAAAAGCCGCCTCAAAAGGGCGGCTTTTTTTATTTCCTGTTTTTGCCAAGTAAAGCCGAAATTACGCCGTGAAAGGTTTTTACTTCCTGATCGGTTGGTACACCGCGGCTAAGAAAATTCCTTATATTTCTGACCATTGTCTCTTTCATCTCAGGTGATTTGAAAAATCGGCCACTCTCAAGCTCTAGCTCAAGTCTTTCCATTAAGTCGTTGAAATCTTTTGCTTTCGCGGGAAAGCTCTTGCCGGTTGGCAGTTTGTAATCTTCCTTGTCGTCGAGCTGATAGAATTCATAGGCAATGAGCAGGGCGGCTTGCCCAAGGTTGAGCGAGTTGAAGTCTTGGTTTAAGGGAATGGATATATGGTCGTGGCAAAGGGCAATTTCCTGATTATTAAGCCCGGTTCTTTCTCTGCCAAATAAAACAGCGACTTTCTGGCCGTCCTTAATTCTTTGCTTCATATCTGACGCGGCTTTGCGGGCTGTGAGAAGGGGTTTTACCATGTCCCTAGGATCGGCGGCAGTCGCATATATATAATGGCAATCCGCAATCGCCTCCTGCACGGTTGAATAAACTTGGATCGGATTTATTAGTTCAAGAGCTCCTGCGGACATGGCATCGGCTTTTTCATTGGGCCAGCCATCCCGAGGGTTTACAATCCTTAAGTCTCGAAACCCGCAATTGAGCATCGCCCGGGCACAAGCGCCAATATTTTCCCCCATTTGAGGCTCAACCAAAACAAATATAGGGGTGGAATGCGTCATTTTAGTTCAAATTTATCTCTAATTTTCATAAAAATTTGCT
>QFOT01000115.1 GCA_003241285.1 Micavibrio aeruginosavorus | reverse complement strand
TAATTTTTAAGCTAGAAACTGGCTGCTGAAAGCGCAGCGCTTGGAGCGGTAAAGCTTAGGCTTTACCGGTACGCATCGACATTCGGAATGGGGTTCCAGAATTAATCATTTGGATAATATGATCCGATAATTTCAAAAAGTCAAATTTAAGGAAACTGGACTTTACCCTGGGTTGGGCGATAGGTTGGCGGCGCGGTAGCCGGGGCGGTCTTGTCCATTGAATTTGCAGTGCCTTTTTCCTTGGTTAGTTCGCCATGGAGCAACACAATGCTAATCCGGCGGTTCTGGGCATCAAGGGCATCAGTCTTAACGTAATGGTCTGTATCTGCTTTGCCGATGACGTTAGCGACTTTTGCGGCTGGAATGCCGCTGGCTAATAAAACGCGGCGGCTGGAATTGGCGCGATCGCTTGATAATTCCCAATTCGTGTAATTGGCACCTTCCGAATATGGCGCGCCATCGGTATGGCCGCGGACTGAAATTTGATTAGGGAGGGTAGCAATGATCTCTGCAACTTTGGCCAAAAGCTTTTCTGTCTTTGCAAAGGGCGTCGCACTGCCAATCGGGAACATGGACGCGCCTTCCTGATCGATGATCTGAATCCGCAAGCCTTCAGGGGTCATATCCACTTTCAGGTTTTTCTGAAGATCTTTTAAATCTGAATTCTGAATGGCTTTCTCGATTTCTTTTTTTGCGTTGTCGAATTGTTGGGCTTCTCGCTTTTTCTTTTCGGCCTCTAACTCAGCGTCGGACATATCCTTAGCGGATTTTTTTGGCTGGGAAGGCGCGACATTACTCGGAGTCATTGGCTGAGTATCGGCCATACGGGCACCCTCGGGTGATATAGTCAGTCCACCCATAACGCCGCCAGCGCCGCTTTGTGATTGGGAAACAATCGTCGGAGTCGGATCGAAATATTCGGCAATGCCTTCTTTTTGTTCTTTTGATGTGGAATTCAACAGCCACATCAAAAGGAAGAAAGCCATCATCGCTGTTACGAAGTCGGCATAGGCCACTTTCCAGGCGCCGCCATGGTGACCGCCGCCGCCTTTTTTGATCTTCTTGATAACGATAATCGGAGCTTTGTCGCTGCCTGATGATTTATCCGCCATGGGTAATTCCTTAGGTCGGAGGCGTGACGGAGTTCAGTTTTTCTTCCAGTTCCTGGAATGTCGGCTGAATTTCATGCGGCAGGAATTTTCGGGCGAATTCCACGGCTACTTGCGGAGCTGCACCTTGCAGGAAGGAGAGAATACCAACGCGGATGCATTTATAATACATGACTTCCGTTGCGGCGCGTGAGTTCATTGCTCCGGCAATGGGGCCAACCATACCATAGGCAAGCCAGACGCCGAGGAAAGTACCGACCAAAGCACCGCCGATCATCGCACCCAAAACTTCAGGCGGCTCGGTAATAGACGCCATGGTTTTAATAACCCCAAGAACAGCAGCAACAATGCCGAGGGCCGGGATACCGTCAGCCATTGTCTGCATGGCATGGCCCGGGTGGGCATGGTGTTCCTGAATCGTTTCAATCTCAAGATCCATCAAGCTTTCAATGATCATCGGGTTTTCATTACCGAGAGAAATGATCCGTAAATAGTCAGAGACGAAAGTTACGGCATGGTGGTTATGAGCCACAGTCGGGTAGGCGTTGAATAGCGCGCTGTCATGCGGATTTTCGATATGGGCTTCGATGGCCAGCCAACCTTTGGAGCGAATAAGTTTAAATGTTGCAAACATAAAGCTGAGCAGCTCCATGTAATCTTCTTTTGAGTACGCGGCTGGTTTGGAAAGACAGCGAAAATACCCAAGTGTCTCCTTGACGACAGGCATGGAATTGGAGGTAAGGAAGGCGGCAACCGCACAGCCGAAAATAATCGTAAATTCACCAGGCAGGGCTTTTAAAATCACCATCAAAACGCCCATGAAGTGATGGAAGTCGAAATGCATGGCGATAATAAGACCGCCAAACGTAAATACAAAAATGAGTGCTAAACCAAGAAACTTCATGATGCCCTTCTGGCCGTGCTATGAATCAAAACGATGACTTCCGCCACTACGTGATTTTGCCATTTGTCGCTTAATAACGCATTAACGAATTATGAGAATTGTATATAAAGAAGCGCCGGAACTGGCATTTCGATTGTCACTGATATAAATGATTTTTTCAACCCTACTTGGATGAGCTGATGACGAATATCACCTTCAATCGACTAAATGGTCTTGAGATTGTTACTCTTGATAGACCGGAAGCGCTGAATGCTCTAAATAGCGAGATGATTGATGCGATTTCAGAAGGAATCTTGGCTTTTGATGAAGATCCGAAGGCAGTATTTATCGAAGGTGCCGGCAATCGGGCTTTTTGCGCAGGGGGCGATATCAAGGCGGCTAGACTGGGTGCAATAGCCGTCAGGGAGGGTAGAATAGGCCTAAATTCCGTTGTCGATTTCTTTGTTAAGGAATACGCAATGAACAAAGCTCTTTTCCACGCCCAGCTTCCGACTATTTCCTTTATGAACGGGATTACCATGGGTGGCGGTGTCGGTATTGCCGGAGCCTGCAAATACAGAATTGCCACGGAAAAGACCGTCTGGGCAATGCCAGAAGTGACAATCGGTTTTTTTCCGGATGTCGGCGCGGCCTATTATCTGGCCCGCGCTCCGGATCATGTCGGAAAATATTTAGGGCTTACAGGTAATCATCTGGAGAGTTCTGGCGATCTTATTAAATGCGGTTTTGCTACACATTATATATATTCCAATAAAAAGGATGACCTGATCGAAGCTTTAAAGAAACGGGAAATCGAATCCGTTTTGGATCAGTTTTCGGAAAGCGCAGACGATTACACGCTTCCTTATGAACGAATCAGCTCATGCTTCGCCCCTTCCAGTGTCGAGGAAATCCTGTCCGCGCTTAAAAAAGATGGCAGCGACTGGGCAATATCGACGCGTAATATTATCCAGTCGAAATCACCGACCAGTCTTAAGGTTGCTTTAAAACATATAGAAGCGGCAAAAAATGATAGTTTTGACGAGGTTATCGCACGTGATCTTAAGTTAGCCGCATTTTTTCTGGCTGGCGATGACCTGATTGAGGGGGTAAGGGCTGCCGTTGTCGATAAGGACAAAAAACCAATGTGGAACCCGGCGCGGCTGGAAGATGTTGGAATGAAGCAAATTGAAGATATATTTAATAAAAATTTAGGATTGGTGCTTTAGGCTCATTAGGTTAGAATTTTATTAGTGCCGCCCCAAGTTTTCATATTCCTTTCAGGAGCTTACCAGTGACTTCAGCATATTACGACACCATTCAACTGATTGAACGCCTTCACCGTTACTTCTTGGATGTGGTCAAAACCGAACTCGATAGAAGAGGGATCCAGGACATTAACAACGTTCAGGCGATGATCTTGCACAATGTCGGCAGCGACGAGATGACGGTCGGCGAATTGACATTGCGTGGTTATTATCTTGGCTCTAACGTTTCCTATAACGTTAAAAAAATGACAGAGAATGGCTACATCGCTCAAGAGCGGTCAGTTCACGACAAACGTTCTATTCGCGTCAAACTAACAGACAAGGGGCGCGACCTTCATAAGTTCCTTGATGATGTATTCAAAAAACACGAAGGCAAACTCGCTGAACAAAAAATTGAAAATGCAGACCTGGTCGATCTAAATCATACGATGAAACAACTCGAAAGATTCTGGGCAAGTCAGACATCCTTTAGTGGTATGATGCCGGGCGATCTGGAAGATTTTTAAAATGCCAATACGCCGCATGCGGCAGTATTAAGAACAGAACACAAAGAGCTAGGCAAAACCATGCGACTGGCTCTTCGTTTTTGAACCAAAAGTAATCGGCAATTTTGCTGAAATCGCCAAAGCCATGCGAGCCTTTCTGGTTCCAGTATTCTTCCTGATAATCGATATCGAAGATTAGTTTCCAGATTAGTTTTATGTTTACGAAGATAATGAAATAACCAAGAAAAGCGCTGATCCATTTTTCACCGCGGCGTTTTTCTGTCCAGCCCATGAGCGAGCGCAAGATAAAGAATGATCCGGTCAGGATGGAAAAGCCATGTCCCATAAAATCGATGATCGCTTGATGAAATTCCGTCATTGCCGATAAAAAATAGGCTACCGATATCGTAAGCATAATACCGAATAACAAATTACTTCTTTGATGCGCGAGATAACAAAGATAAGCCGCGCCTGCGAATCCTGTGATCTGGATCATCCATTGCCGTTTGAAATAATAAGACATCCCGCCACCATGTTGAAGATCGAAGCTGGGCAGGGATGGATAACCGAAAGCCCAGGCAAAAATCGTATGGCCGATTTCATGAAACATCGTGTCGATTAATGAGAAGCCGTTCACTAAAATGGATAATAGCAGGACCGTGCCAACTGGTGTTAAAACCAAAAAGAAGGCAGGAATTAAAGTGACGGAAATCAGCTTTTGAACGCCGCTCAAAACGCAGCAAATCCTGTTTGCGCACGGCCCAAAATTAGGCCATGAATATCGTACGTGCCTTCATACGTATTGACGGCTTCTAAATTCATCATGTGTCTAATCACATGGTACTCATCGGAAATACCGTTGCCACCGAGCATATCGCGGGCGATTCGGGCGATTTCCAACGCCTTCCCGCAGTTGTTGCGTTTGAGCAGCGAAACCATTTCCGGCGCCAGGCGTTTTTGGTCCATCAATTGCCCGAGACGATAGACGGCTTGAAGTCCTAATGTAATTTCCGTTTGCATATTGGCGAGTTTCGTTTGAATGAGCTGCTGGGCTGCCAAGGGCTTGCCGTAGATGACGCGATCCATCGTATATTGTCTTGCGATATGCCAGCAATTTTCGGCAGCTCCCAACACGCCCCATGAAATGCCGTATCGCGCCTTGTTTAAGCACATCAGCGCTGATTTCAATCCTTCTACTTTAGGTAATTTGTTTTCTTCGGGCACTAAAACATCATCCATCATGATGCCGCCGGTCACGGAAGCACGAAGCGAAAACTTGCCATTTATTTTTGGCGCTTCGAGGCCTTTCATGGTTTTTTCTAAAATGTAGCCTGTAAATTTACCGTCATCATCTGCGGCCCAGACGACAAAAACATCGGCGACAGGCGAATTGGTGATCCACTGCTTCGCGCCGGAGATTTTATAGCCGCCATCGACTTTGCGGGCGCGGGTTTTGAGATTGGAAGGGTCGGAGCCGCCATCAGGTTCGGTCAGGCCGAAGCAGCCGATGAGGTCGCCTTTGGCAAGGCCGGGCAAAAATTTGTCTTTCTGTTCTTCCGAACCGAACATATAAATCGGGTACATTACGAGCGAAGATTGAACCGAGAAAGCCGATCTATAAGAGCTGTCGACGCGCTCGAGTTCACGCGCAATTAATCCGTAGGAAACTTCAGAAACCCCGGCGCAGCCATAGCCTTGCAAAGAGGGCCCTAAAAATCCCATCGCGCCCATTTCTTTCATCAATGCCGGATCGAATTTCTCGTGGCGGTTGGCTTCGATAATCCCGGGTAGCAAGTGGCCTTGTGCAAAATCATACGCCGAGTCCCGGATCATACGTTCGTCGTCGGTCAGTTCTTCGCTTAAGAGGAGAGGATCATCCCATTGGAATTTATTTTTCCCTGACATTTTACCCTGTTCTGTTAGAATATAAGGACTGGGGATATTATACATGGAATTTGAAAATACGTTTAATGATTTTGGCGATATAAAAGTCGATGTTACGCTGCAGATTAAACAATTGAAAATAACGCTTTTTATTTCGCTTTTCATCACCTTGGTGTTGGGAGGCTTTATTTATAACGACATTTCAGAATCCGGCGTCTTCGAAAATAGCCCGTTTATTCTGCCGCTTGCGGCTGCCATGCTTGGTCTGGCTGTTCTGAACTACAGTCTAAAATTTTATTCCGTGCTTAATTCATTTCCCGAAACGAATTTTCTGGTCCTTGGCGGCTCAGGAATTAATATGCCGATATTTTTGTCAAAGCCGTTTAAGCTTTTATCCGATCAAGATAATTTAAGGTCCGAAACAATAACTTGGAACAACATTGAAGATATATCTTATGTTGTCAGGGGAAAGTCGCGCATTCCGATGGTCAGGATCATACATAATGAAAGTGGCAAACTGCGAACGATTTATTTCGAGAAAAGACTGATCGAAGCGAAATTAAGTGAAATCGAAACTTTTCTAGCCAGTCATTATCCTGATAAATTTGAAAAACCAAACCCTTCAAGCGTTTCATTGAAGTTGCCGAAAAAAATGGTTCCGGTATTGATTATATTTGTTTTGGTAGGCATGTTTTCGTCGCTTGTTTCAATACATTTTAGCAAAAAATCTAATGAGCGTAACCAAGCTGTTGCAACACAATTCAGCCAGTCTGAAATCAATGAAGCAATGACATGGGCGACGCCAAGCAATCCGGCGATTTTATCTAGCCGCCAAGCCCAAGATTACCGGATCGAAAAATGGCCAAATGGAAATGTCAAATCCGAAGAACCATTGGTAAACGGTCAGATAAACGGCATGGGAAAATATTGGTGGGAAAACAGCAAGAATTACGGAGAAATTCCTTGGCTAAACGGCCAAAAACACGGAAGCTTCATCCTCTATACACAAAACGGCCAGCCTGATGCAAAACTGACCTATAAAAATGGCAAGCAGCACGGCGTTTCGGAATGGTATATGCTGAAACAAAAATGGGTCTATATCAATGGCCAGCCTGCCAAGCAATTGAGATGACGAATATAAAAGGCCGCGAAGTTTTTCTTGAATTCATCCCGATGGGGTCCATCGTGAAAGTCACTGCCATGGATACGCAAAGCATGACGGAAATCTCTATTCAAGGGCCTAAATCGGCGCCTGAAGAGGCTTTAAAGCATAATGCTTTGCTCCGACTTGAATATGTCCTGAAAAAGAAGGGGATTTTGCCCTCATAAGACTATGATTTAGGTTGATATTTAGGTGTCCAACCTTCTATATCCTAATCATGCTTTGGACCAATCCACTATCGAAAAAAATCCCTGATTACGGGAATATCTCAAATCTTGAAGAAAAGAAGGCTGTGGCACAAAAACTGGCCGGAGAGGTCAAGGACGGTCAGGTTATCGGCGTTGGCTCTGGTTCCACTTCTTTTCTAGCATTGCAGGCTATTTCCAAAACGGTAAAAGACAAAAAATTTGTCTGCCAGTTTATTCCGTCTTCACGTGAAATTCACATGACTTGCCTTGCCTTGGGGCTTCAGGTTTCGTCACTTCTCGATGCGCGGCCTGACTGGTATTTCGATGGCGCGGACGAAGTCGATGCTTCCGGCAATCTTATCAAAGGCCGGGGCGGGGCTATGACCCGCGAGAAGATGGTGATGGTTGCGTCTCCGAAAACATTTATTCTGGTCGATCA
>QFOT01000114.1 GCA_003241285.1 Micavibrio aeruginosavorus | reverse complement strand
GGCGGGTTCTCTGAATTTCTGATTGCTTTAATCTGGCTTCTTCAGTCCATCGGGGCATAGAAAACTCCTTTTTGTCTACTTCGTTCTGCGATTTTTTTTTGGTTTTTTTGTTTTTAACCACGGAGCACACGGAGTTTATCTCGATTGTCATCCTTCGCTAAGCTCAGGATGACAGGTCGATAATGTAGAAAATTCTGGTGCGGCATGATTATCCTTTTACTATCAGTAATAGGATAATATTCCTCATTTGTCAATGGAAATCGAGGCAAGGAATAATAAAAAACCCGCCGATTGGCGGGTTTTTCGTGAATGAGATAAAAAACTAGTAGCGGTACTGGTCTGACTTGAACGGGCCTTCGACAGGCACGCCGATATAGTCGGCTTGCTGTTTGGAAAGCTTGGTCAGTTTCGCGCCGAGTTTCTCGAGGTGCAGCATCGCGACTTTTTCGTCGAGATGCTTCGGCAGGACATAAACTTGCTTTTCGTATTTATCGGCGTTGTTCCAAAGCTCGATCTGGGCCAGCGTCTGGTTGGTGAAACTTGAGGACATCACGAAAGACGGGTGACCTGTCGCGCAGCCGAGATTGACGAGGCGGCCTTCGGCAAGAAGGATGATGCGCTTGCCGCTCGGGAATTCGATTTCGTCCACTTGCGGCTTGATGTTATTCCATTTCATGTTGCGCAGGCCTTCGACTTGGATCTCGTTATCGAAGTGACCGATATTGCAAACGATGGCACGGTCTTTCATTTCGCGCATATGGTCGACGGTGATGATATCGACATTGCCTGTTGTCGTGACATAAATATCGGCGCGCGGCAGGGCGTCTTCCATGGTGACGACTTCGTAACCTTCCATACAGGCTTGCAGAGCGCAGATTGGATCGACTTCGGTAACCAGAACGCGAACGCCTTGTGAAGCGAGTGATTCAGCGGAACCCTTACCAACATCGCCGAAACCGGCAACGACAGCGACTTTACCAGCCAGCATGACGTCGGTGGCGCGGCGGATACCGTCGACCAGAGATTCGCGGCAGCCGTATTTATTGTCGAATTTGGATTTGGTGACGGAGTCGTTGACGTTGATGGCAGGCACCATCAGCTTGCCGGCTTTCGCCATTTCATAAAGACGAAGAACGCCTGTCGTCGTTTCTTCGGAAATACCTTTAACGTCTTTCATGATTTCCGGGTAATCGCGGTGCATAATCGCGGTCAGGTCGCCGCCATCGTCCAGAATCATATTAGGTGTCCAGCCATCAGGGCCTTTGATCGTCTGGTGAATACACCATTCGGCTTCTTCTTCCGTCTGGCCTTTCCAGGCGAAAACCGCGCAAGTGCCTTTGGCGGCAATAGCAGCAGCGGCGTGGTCCTGCGTCGAGAAAATATTGCAGGAGGACCAGCGGACTGTCGCGCCGAGGGCTTCGAGTGTTTCGATCAAAACGGCAGTCTGGATCGTCATGTGCAGGCAGCCAACGACGCGTGCGCCTTTGAGCGGCTGGGACTTCCCGTATTCAGAACGCAAAGCCATCAAGCCCGGCATCTCAGATTCGGCAATGTCGATTTCCTTGCGGCCCCATTCGGCAAGGGAAATATCGGCTACTTTATAGTCATTAGTGACGGCTTGGGCCGCGGCGGCAGTGCTCATGATTTTTCATTCCTGTTTTAAGGGGGCTTTAATGTTTCGTTGCTAGATTTAGGGGTATAAGCCGCAAAATGCAAGTAATTACAAGAAGCCGGCGAAGGGACATCTAATGCAAACTACTGATATAAAAGCCGCTTTTACCTATCGCCCGAATCCTGTTTTAAGCGGGTCTTTCCTTATCTGCAAGAAAGAGGAAAACGGCGCGTTGCAGCCGGTCGGCGATTACACGCTTTTGGACCGCAACGAGGATTTATCTTTAACCGAGAGAAAAGTCATCAATCTGGTGACGGCCATGAATGGCGGCACGGAGTTATTGCCGCTGGGCGGCGAAACCAAATCAAGGACTTATTTTCATCGCAAGCCGCGAAGCGACGATTACGCGCCGACGGAAATCATTTTTTATTCGCAGACCGGCGAAGGTGTTTCCCGCGAAAACGCCATTTTAACAATAGAAGGGGATTTCGATGCTTAACGTTCTTCAGCCATATCTTAAATCAATAGACGGCTATGTGCCTTTGGGCCGCGATTTCGGTGCCGCGGTGAGTGCGCCGCAGCCGGCCACCCAAGCTCCAGCCTCACCATCCCCGGATAATTCGCTGAAACCCGGAGTCTAGCCTTTAATCTCACGGTGATGAACGGATACAGGAAAGCCTTGCTCTTCGAGCCAGGCTTTCGTTTTTTCAGCCATGGTCACCGAGCGGTGCCGTCCGCCAGTGCAGCCGAAAGCGATCGTCAGATAGGTCTTGCCGCTGTCTATATAACCGGGGAGCGATGTCTGAATCAGCCGTTGCAGGCTGTTTTCGAATTCGGCAAAGGCCTCGTCGCCCGATACATAGTCCTGCACGCTTTTATCGCACCCGGTTAATTCTTTAAGCTCAGGAACCCAGTTCGGATTGCGCAGAAAACGCATGTCGAAAACGAGATCGGCCTCTCTGGGCAGGCCGTGCTTATAGGCAAAAGACATGACGCCGATATTCAGGCGGTTCGCCCGCACCGCCGAGATACGGCTTTCGATGGCGCGGCGTAAATCATGGATGGAAAACTCGGAGGTATCGATCACCGAATCCGCATTGTGTTTCAGCGGGTAGAGAAGGGATTTTTCGGTGGCGATGCCATCGGCAATGGCGCGGTCGCGGGCGAGGGGATGCGTGCGGCGCGTATCGGTAAAACGGCGCAGCAATGTATTATCGTCGGCGCTTAAGAAAAAAGTATGGACGCTCCAGTCGGCGCTTTCTCTCAAGCCGCGAATGGCATCGAGTATGCCTTGCGGATCGAAATCCCTGGTGCGTGTATCGATGCCAAGGGCGATGGGGCGGTGATGGGGTTTTTGCTGGTCGAGCAAAGGCTTTAAAAGCTGGAGCGGGAAATTGTCGAATACGTCGCAGCCGGAATCTTCCAGAATTTTCAGCGCCGATGAGAGGCCGGCGCCCGAAAGACCGGTCACGATAAAGATCATGTCTTTTTCGCCTGTCATGCTTTCCTCAATTTCACAATAAATCTGGCGCCTGCGGCTCCGCTTATGTTCTCTGCCGTAATTGAGCCGTCATGCGCTTCGACGATCTGGCGGGCAATTGCAAGGCCAAGGCCGGAATGAGAGCCGAAAGCTTCGGCCTGCGGGCGCTCCGTATAAAATCTTTCGAAGATTTTTTCCAGACGGTTCTCGGGAATACCGGGACCCTCATCCTCGATAGTGATTTTTATAAAATCATTTCCTTGCGTAACAAGGATGCGGACAATCGCACCCGGCGGCGAAAACGACATCGCATTAGATATCAGGTTCTGAAAAACCTGCGACAGGCGAACAGATTGCCCGGAAACAATAACGGGTTTGTCCAATCCTTCATGGACGATATTATGCGGCGCTTCCTGCCGGTCCGCCCTGTCGAACGGTTTTTTATAAGCGTCGATCAAAGGCAGGATGATCTGGCGCAGATCGACCGGCGCAAAAACGTCGCGCAGCAATTCGACGTCCAGCCGCGACGCGCGAGAAATATCGGAGATCAGGCGGTCCATACGCACCAGATCATGCATGATAATGGACATCAGTTTCTGGCGGTCTTCCTCGCGTTTCACTTTTTCCAGGGTTTCGACGGCGGAGCGCATCGAGGTGAGCGGATTTTTTAATTCATGGCTGACATCGGCGGCGAATTTTTCAATCGACTCGATTCGGTCCTGCAGCGTCATCGCCATCTCCCGCAGTGCCAGCGACAATTCGCCGATCTCGTCCCTGCGATAGGAAAGATCGGGAATGATATCGACGCCGCCTTTATTCTCGCGGACGGCTTCGGCGGCGGAAGCCAGTTTGCGCAAAGGGTGACCGATCGACGCGGAGAGGTAGAGGGAGAAGAGGAGTGTGATTAAAAGCGATCCGACGAAAAACTGGATGATGCTTATTCTCATCAGGCCGAAAGTATGCTGGATCTTGGTGTCTGCTCTCGTGATGTAGAGTATAGCCCTGACATTTCCTGATTTTGAAACCGGCGCGGCGGTGGCGAGTAAAAGCCCGCCTTCATCGGACTGCCATGCGCTAAGAGTCAGGTTGCCGTCGAGGGCATCAGTTACGCCGGGGAAAGAGTTCATGTCATCGTCTTGTGTCAAGGGATAAGTCGGCAACTCGAAATTCACAGCAAGAATATTCGTGAAAGAGTAGAAAATGACATCGAGAATATTTCCAAACAGGCCCGGAAAAGCATCGCTCAAAGGAGCCTGCGGCAGGCGGTCATTCGTTTTTGTATCCAACAATAATTTGCCTTCGGGTGAAAACATGCGCAGGCGCTGAATTTTCTGGGCGCCAAAAGTTTCGAATATTTTTTCCGATTTTCTTATATCTATACCGGTATCGGTTATGGCGTTATCGGAGAGAACGGAAGCATAAAGCTGGGCTTCTGTTGCCAGTAATTCGGTTTCCGCGGCGGTAAGATCTTTTTTATATTTATCGAGATAAAGAACGCCGGCGACCAGAATGATGACGGCGATCAGGTTGAGGCCCATGATCTGGTAAGACAGGCGGCTTAAAGGCCTTGGGGCAATATCGTAAGTCGCCGATGGCTGAACTTGCAGACCCTCGCTCATGATTCTTTGTACCGGTAGCCGATCCCGTAGAGCGTTTCAATAAAATCGAAATCATGGTCGGCGTCGCGGAATTTTTTCCGAATGCGTTTGATATGCGTATCGACCGTCCTGTCATCGACATACACATTCTGGCCATAAGCTTCAGTAATTAGCTGATCTCTGGATTTAACATGGCCCGGATTGAAGGCAAGGGATTTGACCATCAGATATTCAGTGACGGTCAGATCGATCTCCTTGTCTTTCCAGCGGCAGATATGGCGCTGGTCATCGAGAACGAGAAAGCCGCGGGTAATTTTATCGTCGTCGGCAGTATCCGCTGCCTTGCTGTTCCGGCGCAGCACGGCGCGGATACGCTCGATCAAAAGGCGCTGGGAAAAGGGTTTGGTGATGTAATCATCGGCGCCAAGGCGCAGGCCCAAAACCTGATCGACCTCGTCGTCCTTGGACGTCAGGAAGATAGCCGGAACATCCGTTTTCTCGCGCAGTTTGGATAGGACTTCCATACCTTCCATGCGCGGCATTTTTACATCGAGAACCACGAGGTCGGGCAGATTGGATAAAATGCCATGTAATCCTTCTTCGCCGTCATGATAGCTCGACACTTCAAACCCTTCGGATTCAAGGGCGATGCGGACACTGGCGACGATATTACGGTCATCGTCGACGAGGGCAATATGGGGGGGCGTATGGGAGGATTTTTGACTCATATATTAATGTAACAAAGCGCCTTCAGTTATAAAAGCCAAATAGGTTGAACAAATAAGGGGACGATTTGCCATTTCGGCTGTTGGTGATTATACATATTTGAAATTATGGAGGTCTGCCATGCTGCGTATTGCGATTTTGGGTTTTCTTATGCTGCTTTTTGTTTCTCCTCTGCGAGCCGAGGGTATGGCCGATCAGGCCTATACGGCGACACTACTGGAGCTGAACCGGGTCAAGCCGGGGCAAAATCCAGATCTGATTTTAGGAAAAAACCAGCTGAATGGCCGTATCCTCGATAAGAACCAGCGCACGATTGGAAAAGTAAGAGATATATTGGTGGCGCCAAATGGAAAATTTGAAACCGTTTTAACGAAGATCGACGTATCGGGCTTTCGCGAGGAAGTCGCCTTTGACGTGGCAAGCTATGTCACCGAGCCGACGCCGGATACATTTACCGTGGCCCTCGATAAAGACCAGTTAAAGCAGAATATGCCGAAATTAATGGCGGCGACAAACACGGCGGCAGGCAGTTCAAGTTCTTTGACGATTTCATCTTTGCAAAACGGCACGATTTACAAACCGGACGGCACTGTAATCGCCAAAGTGAAAGACGTGTTGATCGATACCCGCAATATGCAGATTTCATCGCTCGTCGTAAAGCTTTCCTCGGGCAATAACCGTGGTGCGGAAATCGCCATTCCCTACGAAGCGGCAGCGGCAAAACTGAACGGCAACAAGGTCGATCTGACAGTGACAGATGCGCAGGCTGAGGTTATCGCCTCAATGGCGAAGCGGTAATCAATCACTATTAAAACATTTCCGGAATGTCATGCCTGCGAAGGCATGCATCTTTAGGTCTGTTATAAAGAGGGGGATCCCTGCTTTCGCAGGGATGACAGAAAAGGTTCAAGCAAAAGAATTGCTGGAGAATAAATCCGCCAGAACTTCTTTATAGGTCGCGGTCAGAGATTCGATATCCGTCACGCGCATGCGTTCATCGACCTGATGATTGGTTTCGGTGATAACGCCATATTCAACGACCGGGCAAAGACGGGCAATAAAGCGTCCATCCGACGTGCCGCCGCCTGTGTCGTAAGCGGGGCGGGTGCCGCAGACTTTTTCGGCCGCCCGGGCTACGAGATCGGCCCATTCAAGCGAGGACGTCATGAAACTGTCAGCTTTACAGCTTGAAACCATTTCATAGGATTCGCCGACGCTATCGAGCGTTTCGCGCAGTTTGGCCTCTAATTTTTCAGGTGACCAGAGATCGTTAAAGCGCACATTGATATGCGCAGATGATCTTGCGGCGACGACATTGCGCGCCGGATTACCGGTATCGGCGGTGGTAATCGCGATATGCGAAGGCGGCATAAGGTCAGAGCCGTCATCGAGTTTTAGGTTGATCAACGCGTATAGAAGTTTCACCATTTTCTCGACCGGGTTGATAAAACGGTCAGGATAGGCGCTGTGTCCCTGTTTGCCGGTGATAAACAAATCGGCATGGAAAGAACCGCGCCGCCCGACGCGCATGGTCTGGCCCATATCGGAGGCATTTGACGGTTCGGCAACAAGCGCGAGATCGGGAACCTGCCCGTTTTCTTCCATCCATTTAATGACTTTTTCGCTGCCGTTGATGCTGTCGGCCTCTTCATCGCCCGTTATCAAAAGACTGATCGAGCCTTTGAATGCAGGATGTTCGGCGAGGTAACGCGACGCCCCGGCAATGGCGGCGGCAACGCCGGATTTCATATCGGCAGCGCCGCGCCCGTATAAAACGCCGTCATGAATTTCGGCGGCAAAAGGCGGGTGGGTCCAGTCGCTCTCGCGTCCTGGCGGCACGACATCCGTATGGCCAAGGAAACAGACATGCGGGCTTTCAGTCCCCAGACGGGCGAAAATATTATCGACAGGGTAAGAGCCATCGCCTTCGAATCTGAGATCATGAATCGTAAATCCCATGGCCGATAATTCATCGCGCACGATCTGCAGCGCGCCTTCATCCGCCGGGGTGACCGAGCGGCAGCGGATCAATCGTTGCGTCAGATCTATCGGGTCAATCATATTAATCTCTGAGCAACTCATTGATAGAAGTTTTGCTGCGGGTTTTTTCATCGACGCGTTTGACGAT
>QFOT01000113.1 GCA_003241285.1 Micavibrio aeruginosavorus | reverse complement strand
GAAGATGATGAAAAGAATGGCGACAAGATAAAAACGCACATCGAATTTGGAGCGTGCATCGTCGAACGCGTCGAAACCGCATTCATAAGCAGAAAGCTTTTCACTGTCCGGCCGGCTCTTGCCGAGAAGGATAGAAGTTGCCGCCATCCCGAGCGCAATCGCAACGGAAATACCGAGAAAAATCAAAATCGGGAAATAGGCATGAAGAAAATCGGTCGGGGCCATGATGCACCAGAATCTTAAGGTAAGTTATGGCCCTAAAACACCATAAATATTAGAGAGTTGCAAGCCCGCAGTCATCCCATCTCGCCCTGCTTTCCCCGCGAAAGCGGGGATCCAGAATGGCTGGAAGTAACGATATCCCCGTTTTGACGGAGAAAGAAAGATTTGTTCGAAATTTAATTTTATGGGAAAAGTGGCGCGAGTGAAGGGACTTGAACCCTCGACCTCTTCCGTGACAGGGAAGCGTTCTAACCAACTGAACTACACCCGCGCGAGCTGTGTGTGTTTACTCAAATCTTTCCCTTAAATCAAGAGCTTTGTTAATTTTTTTTACACATGGACTTTTAGCCGTAATAATTTATTTTCAATTTAATACTGGACACGATGTCACGTATTATGTATATTAACAAAAGATTAACAAACCAAAGAAGGTAATGAGGTTATGATGAAAAATGTATTGGCTACATTGTTGTCCCTAATTCTTAGCGTTTCCGCTGTTCAAGCCGCCGAAATGGTCAAAAAGAGCGTAACCTATACTGAGAAAACCAGTATTTCTCAGCCTGAGGAAATCAAAACAGAGAAATCCGTTAAAATTGAGAAAAAAGAGCAGGAAACACAAGTTATCTCCGATTCTGATAAAGCTAAATTGGAAGATATTTCTCCTGCCGCAGGTCAAAGCCACAGCCCGACTCGCGCAACGATGTATGATTACAACGCCGAATAATTAAAAAACGCATTTTTTAGCAGATGTGAATTCAAGGCCGAGGCTATCCGCTACGGCCTTGTTTGTTATCTGCCCTTTGCAGATATTCAGACCCTGCATAAATCCGTCATCCGCCTTCAATGCCTCTTCCCATCCCATATCGGCAATCTTTAAAGCATAAGGCAAAACGGCGTGGTTCAGAACAACGGCGGAGGTCCTCGGCACAGCTCCCGGCATATTGGCGACGCAGTAATGGATAACATCGTCAACCAGATAAACCGGATCATTATGAGTCGTCGGATGTGACGTTTCAAAACAGCCGCCTTGGTCGATCGCAATATCAACAAGAACCGACCCCTGCTTCATAGACTTCAGATGCTCTCTTTTGACCAGTTTCGGGGCTGAGGCACCGGGAATAAGAACCGCGCCGATGACGACATCCGCCGTGTGCAAAAAACGCTCGATATTATCGGTATTCGACATGAGTACCCGCGCCTGATTCCCGAAATAATTATCGAGGTAACGCAGCCGCTCCGCATTCTTCTCGAGTATTGTAACCCATGCACCCATGCCAACGGCAACCCGCGCCGCGTTAAAGCCGGATACGCCGCCACCGAGAATCAGAATCTCTGCTGCAGATACGCCGGGAGCGCCGGATATTAACCGCCCTACGCCTCCCATATGCTTCATTAAATAATGCGAGCCGATCTGAGCCGACAACCTCCCCGCTACTTCACTCATCGGCGCAAGAAGCGGCAGCGAGCGCCCGTCAGCACCAACGACCGTTTCATATGCGATACAGACTGCTTTGGATTTTATGAGAGCATCGGCCTGATCTGGGTCAGCCGCCAAATGCAGATAGGTAAACAGGATTTGATCTTCGCGCAGCATCTTGCATTCATCTGCCTGCGGTTCTTTTACCTTGATAATCATATCGGCTGCTTTGAAAATATCATCCGGCGAAGCGGCAATTTCCGCGCCCGCTTTTTTGTAGTCCTCGTCTGTAAAGCCGATTCCCATTCCGGCATTGGTTTCGACGATCACCTTATGCCCGTGCGCAATCATTTCCTTCGCACTGGAGGGCACAAGCCCGACACGGTATTCCTGTTTCTTAATTTCTTTTGGTACGCCTATAAGCATTGAATTTCCTCACCTGTTATGTTGAGGAAGAGTATATAAAGATTTCACGATAATCAGTATCTATTTGCCGGGCTTATCCACGCCTGCCGACTTCGGTGCTTAGCATGCTGGCCTGATCCTCAAGAAAGTCTATTTCCTCGTTTGTCCATTTGCGGGGCTTGATATCAACAGCACAGACCGATCCGATAGCCTGACCGAATAATCTCAAAGGTGTTCCAAGATAAGCCCCTGCATGGATATTATGCAGACCTTCGTGCAGGCGAAAAAATTCATCTTCTTCAACGTTGTCAATTTTAACCAGTGAACCTTCTTTGACTACGTATTGGCAGGCAGAGTCTTTAATCGGGGTCTCGCGGTTCAGTGTCACATCAAATGGAAGGCCGCGACTGCTTTTAAAAAACTGCCGGTCTGGGGCGATTAATGTCACAAGGGAGATAGGTACTTTCAAATAATCACAGACGGAAGATGTTACATCATCGAACATTTTCTCATGCGGACTGTCGAGAAGATTAGACGCCCGTAGCGCCCTTAATCTGTCCCTGTCGTTCAATACTTCTTCCAGCTCATGATCATATGGCGGCATCTTGATATTTTACATCAAAATCGGGTTATTTGGAATAATATACAACTGTGTGCTGGAAAGGATGGTGCGCAGTGACGGGATTGAACCGCCGACCCACTCGGTGTAAACGAGTTGCTCTACCGCTGAGCTAACCGCGCATCCTAGGAATGTGCGTATTCTTAATGGTTTAGCAGACAAAAAACAAGCCCCGTTTGGGGCTTATTTAAAAATTTTAATGCCTTAAAGCATCGCCCTCTTCTACTGGCTCGACAGGCGGCGTGACAGGCTCGTAGTCATGCGGTTTTTCCTCGATCGGCTCAGGAACACGAACCAGGGCATGAATTAGGACATCTTGAATATTATCGACCGGGATGATTTTCAGGCCCTTTTTGACATTGGCCGGAATTTCCTCGATATCCTTCTCGTTATCCTGCGGGATAAGGACTGTCTTGATACCGCTTCTATGCGCTGCGAGCAGCTTTTCTTTCAGGCCGCCGATTTCAGTCACATTGCCGCGCAAATTAACCTCTCCCGTCATGGCAATATCCCGCTTTATTTCAATGCCGGTAATAGCAGAAATAATCGCCGTGACCATCGCCGCACCCGCCGACGGGCCGTCCTTAGGCGTCGCGCCTTCCGGCACGTGAACGTGAATGCTCATATCTTTCAGAAGATCGTAATCGATACCGAATTCCTTGTGGCGCGATTTGATCAGCATCTCGGCAACCGTGATCGATTCCCTCATAACTTCGCGCAAATTACCGGTTGTCGATACTTTGCCGTCTTTACCCGGCATAGTTACGGCTTCGATCGATAAAATATCGCCACCGAATTCTGTATAGGCAAGGCCGTTCACAACGCCGACACGGTCGACCGCTTCCAGCTCACCATATTTATAGCGCGGAATACCGGCATATTTTTTGAGATTTGCCGAGTTAATCGAAACCTGTTTCTTGCCCTTGCGAAGAATTTCCTTGATCGCTTTACGGCACAGGCCCGCCAATTCACGTTCCAGTGAGCGGACACCTGCCTCGCGTGTATAGTGACGGATAAGATCTTTCAGTGCATCGTCGGTGATTTTGAATTCACCGGCGCGTAGCCCTGTCGCCTTGATTTGCTTATTCAGCAAATGACGTTTGACGATTTCCATCTTCTCGTCTTCGGTATAGCCGCCGATACGAATAATCTCCATCCGGTCCAGCAAAGGCTGCGGCATGCGCAAACTATTCGCCGTGCAGATGAACATCACGTCTGATAAATCGTAATCAAGCTCAAGATAGTGATCCGCGAATGTCGAGTTTTGCTCAGGATCTAAAACTTCAAGCAAGGCAGCAGACGGATCGCCCCTGTAGTCGGAACCCATCTTCTCGATCTCATCGAGAAGAAAAAGAGGATTGGATGATTTCGCTTTTTTCATCGACTGAATGATCTTGCCCGGCAATGCGCCGATATAAGTCCGGCGGTGACCACGAATTTCGCTCTCATCCCGTACGCCGCCCAATGACAAGCGGACGAAGTTACGATTGGTCGCCTTTGCAATCGACGCTGCAAGAGATGTCTTACCAACCCCCGGAGGACCGACAAGGCACAGGATCGGCCCTTTCACTTTCGTCGCACGCTGCTGGACGGCTAGATATTCAAGAATGCGCTCTTTTACTTTCTCCAGACCGAAATGGTCCTTATTAAGAATCTTCTCGGCTTCAACGATATCTTTTTTGACCTTGCTGGGCTTGTTCCATGGCACAGACAAAATCCAATCGAGATAATTGCGAACCACTGTCGCTTCCGCAGACATTGGTGACATCTGCTTTAATTTCTTAAGCTCGCCCTTGGCTTTTTCACGCGCTTCCTTGGAAAGCTTCGTACCTTCGATTTTCTTTTCCAGCTCCTGAAGCTCGTCGCCGGTTTCACCGTCGCCAAGCTCTTTTTGAATCGCCTTCATTTGTTCGTTCAGATAGTACTCGCGCTGCGTTTTCTCCATCTGGCGCTTGACGCGCCCACGAATGCGCTTTTCGACTTGCAGCACACCGATCTCACCGTCCATCAACGAGAAAATATGCTCCATGCGCTCGGCGGTACTATTGATTTCAAGTATTTTTTGTTTCTCTTCAAGCTTTAGGCTCAAGTGAGAGGCAACCGTATCGGATAGTTTCGACGCATCATCAATCTGGTTAATTGAAACGATAACTTCCGGCGGAATTTTTTTATTGAGCTTGACGTATTCTTCAAACTGGGTCGAAAGCGCGCGTGACAACGCGGACATCTCCTCATTTTGAGGTGTCGCATCTTCTATTACGGAAGCTTCGACTTCCATGAACTCATCATTGCTCAGAGGTTGTTCAACCTTGGCACGGCTTTCACCCTCGACCAGAACCTTCACTGTTCCATCCGGCAATTTCAAAAGCTGCAGAATCGTTCCGATCGTACCGCTTGCATAAAGATCATCAATTGTTGGATCGTCTGTAGTTGGGGATTTTTGCGTTAGAAGAAGAATCTTCTTCCCGCCCTCCATGACCTTTTCGAGCGCCTTCACGGATTTTTCGCGCCCTACAAATAGCGGCACGATCATATGCGGGAAAACCACGATATCGCGAAGAGGAAGAACGGCATAAGCCTTTGGCATATTTGAACGGAACCCGATCATTTTGGTACTCCTTGTCTCACCTTAAATAAGCATGAGACTAAATGTGAAAAGCTGGATTAATGCCCAGCTTTTACTAAAATGGTTAAGATTTTAAGAAATTCAAGGCTGTTATCCTGGTTTCCCCGCGTAGGCGGGGACCTCTGGACCAAACCCCCATTTTCACGGGGGAGCACTGAATGATTATTATTTCTTTTCCTCGACAGGCTTAATCACATCGTTTCTGGACGTAACGACATGGTCGACAAGACCTAGAGCTTTCGACTCCTCGGCTGAAAGCCACTTGTCGCGGTCCATCAGGTCTTCCAGCGTTTTGTATTTCTGGCCCGTGTGCTTGACGTAAGTTTCGGTCAAAATCTTTTTCAAGCGAACGATTTCTGCTGCCTGAATCTCGATATCGGAAGCCATACCCTGCGCACCGCCGGATGGCTGGTGAATCATGATACGGGAGTTCGGCAAACAGTAACGCTTGTTTTCAGCACCGGCCATCAGCAGGAAGGAACCCATCGAACAGGCTTGTCCGATACATACTGTTGAAACGTCAGGCTTGATATATTGCATCGTATCGTACATCGCGAGACCGGAAGACACGACGCCGCCCGGTGAGTTGATGTAGAAATAAATGTCTTTGCCCGGGTTTTCGGATTCAAGGAAAAGCAGCTGAGCGCAAATTAGAGAAGATACGTTGTCGTTGACCGGACCGATCAGGAAGATAATACGCTCTTTCAAAAGGCGCGAATAGATATCGAAAGCGCGCTCGCCGCGGTTGGTCTGCTCGATAACGGTTGGAACCAGATAGTTGTTGTAAACATCCATTGGATCGCTGTCTTTGGGAATTCTTGGAAACATTTATGTGCCTTAAGGTGGGTAAATAATGATTAGCTAACCTAGCAAACCTACCGAATTCTTCAAGTGGCAAATAAACCACTGATATAATAAACAAAAACCCCGCACTTGGCGGGGTTTTAAAATCTTATTTCTTTTTAGCTGCCTTTTTCTTCGGCTTTGGTAACTCTTCGTCGTCCTTGGCCAGTTCTTCGGCGGATACTTCTTTCTCGGTGACAGTCGCCTGACCTAAAATAAAGTCGACCACTTTCTCTTCATACAGCGGTGCGCGGAAAGATTCGATGACTTGAGGATTCTTGGAATAGAATTCAAGCACTTGGGTTTCCTGACCCGGGTATTTGCGGGCTTCAGCGTGGATAGCACGGCGAACTTCTTCGTTCGACACTTCCACCTTGTTCTGGCGGCCGATTTCGGCCAGTACCAGACCCAGACGAACGCGGCGCTCCGCAATCGTTTTTAATTCTTCTTTTTCTTCGTCCGTCAGCTTTTCGCCAGCTTGCTCTTTCTCGCGTTCCATCTGCTTGGAGATCGCATCGTATTCGATATCGATCATACCTTGCGGCATTTCGAATTCATGTGTTTCATCAAGAGCGTCTAAAAGAGCGCGCTTTACTTTCATGCGGGTCAGTTGTTCGTAATCGCCTGAAATCTGGCCTGAGATAAGCTCTTTCATCTTATCGAGGCTTTCGACTTTCAGCTTCTTTGCAAGCTCATCGTCGATCTTCGTTTCGCCCGGCTCCCGCAGTTCCTTGATATCCACATGGAACATGGCAGGCTGGCCTGCAAGCTCGCGCTGGCCGTAATCTTCAGGGAATGTCACATCAACATGGACATGGTCGCCGACTTTCTTGCCGACAAGTTGTTCTTCAAAGCCCGGGATCAATTGACCGGAACCAAGCTCGACCTGCATGTCGTGACCGGACATGCCCGGAACTGATTTGCCCTCTTTCGTCTGACCGTGGAAATCGACCAGAACGACATCACCCATTTTAGTCGCGCGTGCTTCTTCCACTTTTTTGAAGTCGCGATTATTCTTGGCAATTTTCTCCAGCATCTCGTTAACGGCTGTATCGGCGACTTTCGCGACCGGCTTTTCGATGGCGAGTTTGCTCAAATCCGCGATTTCAAAATTAGGCAAAGTTTCAATTTTCATCGTATAGGTAAGGTCTTCATTCTCATCGAACCTGTTCTCATTCGCCAGTTCGATTTTAGGCTGAAGCGCCGGACGAATATCCTGTTCTTTCAAAGCCTTTGCAGACGTTTCCTGAATTGTTTTCTCAAGAACTTCACCCATGATCATCGTGCCGTATTTCTGCTTTAAAACAGGCATCGGGATCTTGCCCGGACGAAACCCTGGAACCTTGGCATTTTTGCCATAAGCTGTCAGCTCGCGCTCGATAGTCTTCAGAATATCGGCGGATGGAACAACAACTTCCAGTTCAGTAGTCAGACCTTCTTTTTTTAAAACAGATACTTTCATGGTTTTCTTCACTTTT
>QFOT01000112.1 GCA_003241285.1 Micavibrio aeruginosavorus | reverse complement strand
CTGACCTGCCGAGCTGGAGCCCGGCCGTACCAGTCCGTTTACGCCTTACAGGCTTCAACGTGACAGCTTTCTCCACTGGAGTGGCGAAAGCTGGTGCGGGTAGAGGGACTTGAACCCCCACGGGTTGCCCCGTCAGAACCTAAATCTGATGCGTCTGCCAATTTCGCCATACCCGCTTATTGGAAGGCATGTCTTTAAAGGTTTTAAAAGGGAAAGCCAAGGGTAAAATTGAAGATTTGACATCCCTTTTTAACGGAAACTGATTTCTTGCGTAAATCTGCCTTCCCTCTAAAGTGCTCTTCCAATTATGAGGCATGAAATGGCAAATCTAATCAATGGCGGCTTTTTGATCGTTAAAGCGCAGGCAAAAGGGCATGATATGCCTTTGCTGCCAGTAAAACTACGCAGTGCCAGCGAGTGCATTTGCGATCAATTTCCCCATCCTGCCGTCATCGAATGGGCTGAAAGCTCAAAAGACGAGCAAAAAGACTACCTTGAAAAAATGGGTATTCCCCTTTCCCGCGCCGCCGAAGCCACCAAATGGAGCACGGATAATTTCGAAAAAAATATCGGCTGGCCCAACACATTCTACAATTTTGAAACGGCCAAAGCGGCCAAAGAGCTCTTTTTTAAAGATGATGAGGATGTTTCTATTATAGGCATAGGTCTGCCGGAAGAGTATGCGGCTTCTTATATTGAATTTGCCACGGCTTCGTTGAAACGCCCCGACAGTGATGAGGATTTCGGTAAATCCGGCACTTTGGAGATGATCGAAAAAGGCGAATTTATGCCAGAAAGCGGAAAACTGCTTGGCTACGAACTACTCTCTACGGAAGACCAAGGAATGATCCTGCATAGCTATATGTGCAGCGCTTGGGAAAAGGATTTCTCTCTGGCCCTTGGGATAAAACCGAATAAACAAGGCTTCCTGAGCGATCTCGAATCTGCCAGGAAATGCCTGATAGAACTGGAAAAGCACACTGACGATCCGGACGTCGAAGCCGGACTTTGGCTGCCTTGGGCTGTTTTTGAATATAGCTAATGATTGAGCAGGTTTTGCCAGACCTTTTTAATTTGATCAGGCAAATCGGCTGAAATCATTCCCGGTCCCGCTAATTGCGATGCCTCCCCGTGCATCCATACCGCTGCACAAACGCTTTCAAACAACATATCTTCATGCTTATGCCATGCGGCAAAGCCCGCGATCATTCCGGCCAGAACGTCGCCGCTTCCTGCAGTTGCCAGCCATGGCGACCCATTACTGATGATCTCGAAACGTCCGTCTGGTGAAGCAATAATCGTTTCATGACCTTTCAAAACAATTATTGCTCTACAAAACTTTGCCGCCTTTAGCGCCCTATCTGCTTTTCCACCTGAAGTATCGGGGAATAATCTCTCAAATTCACCTTCATGGGGAGTAAGAATACATTTATCGTGGGTTTTACCTAGAATGAAGAGCTTCAAAGCATCGGCATCCAAAACGCATAGCTTCCCTGATTCGATAACATCGAGAGTTGGCCTCTCTGTTTCATGCCCAGCTCCGGGACCAATTAAGAGCATATTTCGCCGCTTATCCTGAAAATGATCTTTAAAATCAGTCATTTCCTCTACAATCAGGCTTGTGGATAACTGACGGTATAAGTAGGTGGTTTCACGGGGAACAGCGATTGTAACCAATCCCGCCCCCATCCTTAAAGCTGAAATAGCCGCTAAACCGGCAGCTCCGGTCATCTGCGATCCGCCATAAACAACGACATGACCGTAATCATATTTATGCTTATCCATAGATTTAGCTTTAATGAGCTTTTTCCAATCCATAGATATAATCTATCATGATTTTCTTGAAAATAAAGGAAATTAGTCCTACCATTTTTTAGGTTAGGCTTAATCGTGAAAAGCCACGCCGTTTTTCGGCTCTTCCCCAAGGAGCATCCGGCGGGGACCACCATATTCCGAAATTCTTTCTCTCCTATCCCTTCTGTCATTTCCGAATGGCTTTTAGTCATTCTAGGGGCAATCTATCCAAGGAAATCCGGCGTAATATTACCATTAACCGCCTAGAACCCTTTGGGCTCGAGTGTTGAAATAAAAAGAAATATTGAGAAAATCGAAAACAGACTATTGAAACGAACTATTCAAATTCTTTTTAAAATCAGTGCTTTAAATTTTTAGAGGCTTATTTTTTGATACGAACTATTCAACTGCCCCTCATAATCACCTCAAAAGAAAGCAATCCATAATTATTCTGAAACCGTATCACTACAGGATTGTTTATTTGGGAAAGAGGTTTCTTCGAAGTATAAAATATTAGGAATAAATGCTTCACGTGAAACATTACAGAAGGAATGGGGCGATCGACGGGGCTTGAACCCGCGACCACTCGGACCACAACCGAGGGCTCTACCACTGAGCTACGACCGCCACAATTCCTAAGGCGCTATATATCTGAAATATGAGGCTTTTTGTCCAGCGAAAAATCACGGGAATTACCTTCTTTCTTCTATGGACGCATTTTTGTGCACATGCTAGAAAACCGCATTCCAGTATATCTGGTCTGCAAGCAGTGCATGGGTGCGCCGCATCAACTTATCTAGGGAGTTTCCATTAATGTCATCTTCAAGCGTTCCAAAATTCAAAAACGCGAACGAATTTATCAAATTCATCAAAGATAACGACTACCAATATGTCGACTTTATTTTCTGTGATATTCGCGGCAAGCAACAGCACTGCGATATGCATTGGTCTGTTATCGATGAAGACATGATTAATGTCGGCGCATTCTTCGACGGCTCGTCTATCTCCGGCTGGAAAGCTATCAACGAATCCGACATGATCTTGAAGCCTGATTTGGACAAGGTCGTCATCGACCCATTCTCCGCTCAGGCAAAAGTGAAAATCTTCTGTGACGTTATCGAGCCAAATACGAACGACAATTATGGCCGTTGCCCACGCTCTATCGCGAAGAAAGCTGAAGCCCATATCAAAACTATTGGCCTTGCCGATAACGCCTTCTTCGGTCCCGAAGCGGAATTTTTTGTATTCGACGATGTCCGCTATTCCGTTAGCATGAACAAAGTTTCATATGAATTCGACAGCAGTGAATCGCCACATAACACCGATAAGAAAATCGAAGGTGGAAATCTGGCTCACCGCCCGCGCGTGAAAGGTGGATATTTCCCTGATGCGCCGCTTGACACTGGTGCGGACCTGCGCGCTGAAATGCTGACTGTTCTTTCCAATATGGGCGTACCTGTAGAAAAGCATCACCATGAAGTCGCCCCTGCGCAGCATGAGCTTGGCGTCAAATTCGGCACTCTGGTTGAATCTGCTGATAACATGATCCTGTATAAATACGCCGTTCATAACGTAGCGGCTGCGTATGGCAAAACAGCGACCTTTATGCCGAAGCCTGTTTTTGGTGATAACGGCTCCGGGATGCACGTACACCAATCTTTGTGGAAAGACGGCAAGCCGCTTTTCGCTGGCGATCTATATGCAGGATTGTCTGAGAACTGCCTGTACTATATAGGCGGCATTATCAAACACGCTCAAGCGTTGAACGCGCTGACTAACCCGACAACCAACTCTTACAAGCGTCTGGTTCCCGGTTATGAAGCACCTGTTCTTCTGGCTTACTCTTCCAGAAACCGTTCAGCGTCCTGCCGTATTCCTTACTCGATTTCACCTAAAGGCAAGCGTGTTGAAGTTCGCTTCCCTGATCCGACAGCCAACCCATATCTAGCCTTCTCTGCAATGTTGATGGCTGGCCTTGACGGTATCAAAAACAAGATTCATCCGGGCGAAGCCATGGACATGAACTTGTATGATCTTTCTCCAGCAGAGCTTATGAAAGTGCCGAATGTTTGCGGTTCCTTGCGTCAGGCCCTGAATGCTCTGGCAATCGATCATGACTTCCTTCTCGAAGGCGGTGTCTTCACGAAAGATTTCGTTGAAAGCTACATCGAGCTTCGCATGGAAGAAGTGCTGGCATTCGAAACGATGCCACACCCAATCGAATACGATATGTACTACTCTTCATAAGAACACAAAAACCCCGCAAATAGCGGGGTTTTTTATTATGGCTCGTTTGATGCAAGGACAATAGAGTTGGCAGGCTTTTGCCATTTCTCCATTTCTTTTTTAGCCGCAGCATACTGAACCCTCGCTTTATAAGACTCCTGAAAATAAGATTCTATTCCGTTTGCCAGTTGCGCTGCAATTGTCTTTGGATTTTGAAGAGCTAGCCGATCTTTTTCGACATCGATGCTTCCAAGCTCGGCCAGGACTGACGGAACTTTTTGACAACGAAGCACTGCGTAATCATTGGACAAAGCGTAAGCAGGAGCGCCCGCGCGAAGTCTGTAATGACTGTTTATTGATATTGCCAGCCGTTTTGATTCAGGTGAATCTGTCCCCCCTCCTCTGAATGGAGCATAGTAATAAATTTCAGAGCCCGGCACATTGCCTGTATTAGTATGGAGGCTCACGAAGATAATTTCAGAATTTGGAAATTTTTCTGCGAGATAAGAGGCCGTTTCAGCCCGCACTTGAAGAGCAACTTTCTGGTTTTTAAACAGAGATGTTTTTTGCGGGAGAGATTCCTTATGGCCTGCCAACCCGCGAGTCATGACAACTATGGCATCATTTTTCTCTTCCAGTGTGGCTTTAAGCTCAAACGCAATTTTTTCGACAAGCCTTGCTTCCTGTACCCCTGTCGCTTCGTGAATACCGCCAGTATCGTAACCAGCCTCTGCCAGTGATGACTCATGACCGTGGCCGGGGTCTATAACAATAATCGGCTGTTCATCGGTGAATGCACCGCTCTTATGGTAGCGAACAGAATTCGCGCGTAACATTTTAGCCTTGGCTGGATCGTAATCCGCTGACCGCGTCGAAAAACACTGATTCCATTTTCCTGTATAATCGTTCGATCTGACCCGCGCAGCAAAGGATTGTCGGAATTTCTGGACTTCAAGCCCTACATTTTCTCTTTGGGTCGGCCATTCAAGCTGGGTATCAACCAACTGTAATTTAGGTGCCTCAATGTTCTCAAGTTTTGTATCCTGTATATCCTGAGAAGATGGTTGTGATGCAGATACAGTAATCCAACCCGCGCCTGCTATCGCGAAAGCCTTAATTAATTGTTGCAAAGCGGTAGTCCCTGTTTATTTTTTATTTTCTTTTATGAAATCAAAAAAAAGAGATTCACGCCATAAAAATTTGATTAATTTTGTGGTTTAATAACGGGAGAAAGGCTCTCTACTACTGTTTTATAAGCCTTAACATTCCGCGCCCATATTAAAAAATCGTCCTGCCTGCCGACAGTTAACAGGGTTACAAAATAATAACGCCCAGGCGTTTCAAATATCCCGACCCATTGTTCATAGCCAGCCAGCTTGTTATCGATATTATTAACTTTATACGCCTCTATTCGGGCAGATTTAATTGCTTCATGATGGGACAAAGCCTCAACCGATTCGATTAAATCCCCTAGAACCAACCTTCTTTGCAGCATACCCTCTTTTAGCAGGGCAAGCTCCTTGGGCAGATTGGTATCAGAACTTTTTGCCACCGTGAAAATATCAATACGGCCATCAAGCAGATATATATTTTCAAAGTCGCTGTTCTTTCGCATCGTGCCCTGACTTGTATCACTACCCTTCAGGTTGATAAGGGACGCGGCCATACGTTGAATGGAAGTAATGGGATTAGCCCTAAGTATCCAAGTGGAAGGATAATTAAACTGGGCTACGTCAACAAATGAGTAGTTTCTTATTGGCTCTACAGGCGAATTATCAGGATTTGTCAACATAAAGCCAGACATCACCCATTTCATAAGATCTTTTTCCTGATCCCAGAAATCCAGGGGAAATATATATTCAGCAAGGATAACACGGGGACCAGAAATTTGAGCCACAGCCCTAACACTGTATTGGACGCCATTATCACCTATAGTTACGTATTGAGCCTCAGCGCGCTTATTTGAAATAACGCTCATGCCGCTTAATGTGTAGCTATTGGTATTGATATAGCTGAGAAACCAGTCCTTGGCATCGATATCATAAGACAGATCATTCGCCCTGATCCGGAATGAGCTGCGAAGATCAAGAACAGGCGGCCCCAGATACTCAACAATATTCCCAAGAATTCTTTTACTCAGTACATTTTCTTCTTCACCAGTCGCGCTTTCAAGCTTCTTCCAGTTTTTCGGTAATCTTATCTTATAAGCTAAAGCCGTATTTCTAAGGGGCGTTTCTTCAACCGGGCGTGTCAGCTCAATATATTTCTGTTGTGACATGGCCACGCTTTTATCAAGCCTGGGTAAAGCAGGGCTTGCTTTCGAAGCCGCCGCGTAAGCGTTAATATTTGTAAAAAAGAGAAAGAAAAAAAAGAAGGCGGTGATAATTCTCAAGTGAATACGCTTAAGCATGGGCTGTTATTGCAATTTCCTGCGGATTACGGTCCGGACCAATTGAGACATAGGTATAAATCCCGTCCGTTACGTGAATGATTTCCGATGTGTTTTTTCGTTTTGCCCAGGCTTCGATTTTGACGGCAATTGAAGTTTTGCCCACACGCTGAATATCCGCGTAGAAAAAGACTTCGTCGCCAACGAAAACAGGTTGATGAAATGACATGGCTTCTACGCCGACTGTGACGATACGATTGCGGACATATGCAAAAGCGCAGACACCGCCAGCAACATCCATTTGCGCCAAAAGCCATCCGCCAAAGATATCCCCACCCGGATTTGCATCGGAAGGGGTTGTCGTCGTACGAATAACGGGATGACGGTCTTTAGGTAGAACGGTTTCAGTTGTCATGGCTTTCGAACTATGCTCAAATTCGCCTCTCAAAATAACAATTTTTCCCATTATAGCAAAAATAGACTAAAAGATGAGTGATTTATTTTCCGGCGCCAGCAAAAAGAAACAGCAAGACAGCTATACAGCTTCGGACATAGAAGTCCTTGAAGGATTAGAGCCTGTCAGAAAGCGTCCCGGCATGTATGTCGGCGGCACGGATGAGAATGCGATGCAGCATCTTATCAATGAAATCCTCGATAACTCCATGGACGAGGCTGTCGCCGGCCACGCCTCACGCATCGAAATCAAACTCGAAAAAGGGAACCGGATATTCATATCAGATAATGGCCGCGGTATTCCCGTCGACCCACACCCGAAATACCCGAAAAAATCCGCCCTTGAAGTTATTCTGACCATGCTTCACTCAGGCGGGAAATTTAACGGCAAAGCCTATCAGACATCCGGCGGATTGCACGGGGTCGGTATTTCGGTCGTAAATGCGCTATCTGATGAAATGTGGGTTGAGGTTGCTCGCGACAACATTCTTTACAAGCAAAGTTATTCCAAAGGTCATGTCACGTCCAAGATTCAGGATTTCGGCGCGGTCAAGGGACGGCGCGGCACTCTGGTGTTTTTTCATCCCGATCCGGAAATTTTTGGCGATGTCGAGTTTGACCCTATCCGCATTCACAACCTAGCACGGTCTAAAGCCTATCTTTTCCGCGGCGTGCAGATCAAATGGAAGTGCGACCCGTCGCGCATCCATGATCAGACCCCCGCCGAGGCGACCTTCCACTTCCCCAACGGCCTGGCCGACTTCCTGGCCGAGCGC
>QFOT01000111.1 GCA_003241285.1 Micavibrio aeruginosavorus | reverse complement strand
CGGGTGAGAAAATTTTTAACTATTTTTGCTAAAAGCGCTTTTGTTTTAGCAGTGTTAGCTAATTTGATGAGCATTTATCCACCATTTTACGGCTGTAAATGGGGTGGTTCAGGGTTTTTTATCGCTATTGATTGTCACTATGCACTGATTTCTATTCCAATAAATTTTTTATCAATTTATGTGTCATATGATATTTATCAGTTTGGATTTTACGGTTTTTTTCATGCGGATATTTCAGGTCTATTTTTAATTCCACTTATCACTTCACATGCGGCTGCAATATATGGCGGGATATTATTTTATAGGACACTAAAAAGCAGATTCTCTAGTAATCGAATAAGCAATTATGAGGTTAAAGGGCATGAATAGCTGGTGGTCACTCGCATTGTTATCCGGTGCCGGACTTGCCAGTCGCAATGTCCTGCTGAAACTCGCCAATGTCAAAATCGATCCGGCGATGGCGGCGATGGTATTGTCTGTGTCGATGGCGATTACCTCTATCGCTTTTATGTTTGCGAACCGTTTTTATGCGGCGCGACTGGAAAACGCCGTTGAAAATCCGATGAACTGGAATATGGCGGGCATTATCCCTGCGGCTTTTGCCGGAATAGGACTGGCGGCGGCGAATATATTGCTCGTATTTTCTTATAAAGCAGGCGGCACGGCGGCACTTGTCGGCATCATGCAAAATATTGCGGCAGTCGGCGTAACCATGCTGGTCGGCTATTTGTTGCTCGGCGAAGTTATCCGTCCTATGCAGATGGCAGGTGTGGCTGTTGCGCTCGCTGGATTATTTTTAATTATAAAGGGGTAGGCTATGGACGCAGTATTTACGATTATCGGGGTTGTCGGCTCCATCATGTGTATCCTTATGTATTTCATGTTAGAGCGTGGTTTGGCCAAAGGTTCTGACATCTGGTATTACGCGATCAACGGTATCGGTGCGCTTTTGATCCTAATTGGCTGTATGGCGAATTTCGACGGCGGCGATTTAGGTGCGATCACACAGGAATTATGTTGGGCAATGATTAGCGGTATGGGCATCTTCCGCCTTATTCGTGCCAGACAAAAAGAAAGAAAAGAAGGGTTTTAGACTACGACGTCATCGCCTGAATGGCGTAGCCATTCTAAGGCGATCCAGCGATGGTGCGGTATCACCATGGATTCCCTTGGAATTGCTTTGCAATTCGGGGAATGAAAAAAAAGGTAAAACAAATGGAAAGGAAATTTTATACTTATATTTTAGCCAATAAGAAAAATGGTACTCTTTATATCGGGGTAACGAATAACCTGATGCGACGTGCGTATGAACATAAAGAGGAAGTAAATAATGGTTTTACAGAGAAATATAAGATAAAAATTTTGGTTTACTATGAAGTTTACGACGATATAGAAAACGCAATACACCGCGAGAAACGACTTAAAAAATATACAAGAGACGCAAAGATAAAACTAATAGAGAAAGACAATCTTGAATGGAAAGATTTATACGAACAACTGAACGCTTAACGATTGAGAGCCCGCCATGGATTGCCCTAGAATTCGTAAGAACGAATTCGGGCAATGACGAGGTTATATGATATGACTCTTTTACAAATCAAAAACCTCCACGCCGAAATTGACGGCAAGCAAATTCTGAACGGGCTTGATCTGACGATTGAAGCCGGAAAAGTCCATGCGATTATGGGCCCGAACGGGGCGGGGAAATCTACCCTGTCTTACGTCCTGTCGGGTCGCAGCGATTATGAAGTGACCGAAGGCGAGATACTGCTCAACGGCGAAAACATTCTCGAAATGGCGCCGGAAGAACGTGCCGCTGCCGGGATGTTTCTGGCATTTCAGTATCCGGTAGAAATTCCGGGCGTTCAGACAACGACATTTCTAAAAACTGCCGTTAACGCCATTCGCCGCCAGAAGGGCGAGGCGGAAATGGATGCTCTCGATTTCCTCAAGCTCATGAAAACCAAAACCAAGGAACTTGGGATCGATAACGAGATGCTCAAACGTGCCGTCAATGTCGGATTCTCGGGCGGCGAAAAGAAACGCAATGAAGTTCTACAGATGGCCTTACTGGAACCTAAAATGTGCATCCTCGATGAAACGGATTCCGGTCTTGATATCGACGCGCTACGCATCGTCGCCGATGGCGTGAACAAACTGCGCTCGCCTGATCGTTCTTTCCTTGTCATTACGCACTATCAGCGCCTGCTCGATTATATCGTGCCGGATGTGGTGCATGTTCTCGCCAAGGGCCGTATTGTTAAAACGGGCGGCGCAGAACTGGCGAAAGAGCTTGAAGCCACAGGCTACGCCGGTATAGGCGAGGCTGCCTGATGACCGCTATCCCATTCAGTAAAACCCGATTTAAAGCCGATACGTCAGAACTTGCTCTGCAAGGCTGGGATTCGTTGCAACCCGGTGGACCGGATTGGGCCAAAGCCTTGCGTCTGCGCTCGCGTGATAAAGTGATTGAATTCGGCCTTCCAACAACAAAACTGGAACGCTGGAAATATACCAATCTTCCCGCCCGCCTGAAGAAAATGGATCTAAGTTATACGCCAAATCAGGGAACGCCAATTGCCGATGCGCCGGATTGGGCGCAGGACCGCAGCGATGGATTTGTGCCGGGCGATCATCCTTATCATGACATGATGCTGTGGCATGCCAATAACGCATTTCTGGATAAGGCGACCTTCCTTCAATTTGTTGACCAGCAACATCACAATATAGTTCACGCAGGTAATGACGGGGAGCTTACGCACCCGCGTTCGTTTATCTGCGTAGCCGATAACGCCGATGGAGTCCTGTTTGAATATTACAGCGGCAAGGGCGCATATTGGCGCAACGGCGTCACAGAAATACGCGTCGGCAAAAACGCGCGTTTCCGTCATTACCGCATCATTGAAGACAGCATGGAATCTGTCTGTACACATAATACGCATGTAACGGTCGAGCGCGACGGTCAGTACGAAGCCTTTACACTCACCACGGGGGCGGGCATGAGCCGCAACCAGTTGCATGGCGAATTGCTGGCGGAAAACGGACAATGCAGCTTTTCCGGACTGAACATGATTTCCGGTAAACAACACGCTGACACGACACTCCTGATCGAACATAAAGCGCCGCATTGCCAGTCGAACCAGCTTTATAAGAATATCCTCAAAGATGAAGCGCGTTGCGTATTCCAGGGTAAAATCTTCGTCGACCAGATTGCCCAGAAAACGGACGGTTATCAGCTCTCGAACAATTTGCTGCTGTCGCCACTGGCGGAGATGAATATCAAGCCGGAGCTTGAGATTTATGCCGATGACGTCAAATGCTCTCACGGTTCGACAACAGGCGCGCTTGACGAAACGCCGATGTTCTATCTGCGAAGCCGCGGTTTAAGCGAAAGCGAAGCGCGTAAATTGTTGCTGGAAGCGTTTATCGGTCAGGCTCTTGAGAAAATAACGCATGAAGCGGCGCAGAAAGACATTACCGAAAGGGCAATTGCGTGGCTCTCTCAATCATAATCATTTCCCTCTCCCTCATTTATGAGGGAGAGGGATCAAGGGAGAGGGAGTGCTGATGACAAGGCAGAAAACTGAGTTCTCTCAGAAATTAAGAACAGAAATGACTCCGCCTGAGCAAAAACTTTGGCTTGCTTTGCGTCATGACCAGCTGGGTCTACGTTGCCGCCGTCAACATGCCATTGGCCCGTATATTGCTGATTTTTATTTTCCGTCAATAAAGTTGGTAGTCGAGCTGGATGGCGAAACTCATGTATCCGATGAACAAAAATCATATGATGAAGCGCGTACAAAATATTTTGAATCTAATGGGATTCGTACATTAAGATTTTGGAATAATGAAGTGCTTACAAATATCGAAGGCGTTGTTGAAACGCTCTCCCTCTCCCTTAATCCCTCTCCCTCACAGGTGAGAGAGAGGGAGGCATTGTGGCGCGACGATTTCCCGTCAATGTCATCCATGATGAACGGCAAGCCGCTTGTATATCTGGATACGGGTGCATCTGCGCAAAAACCACAAATTGTCATCGATGCCATGACAAAAGCGATGAGCGAGCAATACGCGAATATCCACCGGGGACTGTATAAATTCTCGGCACAGAAAACGCAGGAATTCGAAGCGGTGCGCCATAAAGTGGCGGATTTTCTTGGTGTCGAGGACGAGAACTGTATCGTCTTTACACGCAATGCGACGGAAAGCGTCAATCTTGTAGCGCAGGCTTATGGCCGCAAATTCCTGAAGGCGGGCGACGAGATTATTCTCTCCGAGATGGAGCACCACGCCAATATGGTGCCTTGGGCCATGCTGCGCGATCAGATCGGTGTGGTGATTAAATATATTTCCGTTCTGGAAGACGGCAGTCTGGATATGGAATCCTATAAAAACCTATTGTCTGATAAAACGAAATTTGTTTCGGTAACGCATATATCAAACGCGCTTGGTACTATTAATGATGTCGCCGCCATTTCAAAAATTGCCCGAGATTATAATCCCGATATTAAGATCATGTTCGACGGCTCGCAGGCTGTTGTTCATGCCGCCGTCGATCTGAAATCTTTCGATCCTGATTTTTATGTGTTCACAGGGCACAAGCTTTACGGCCCGACAGGTGTCGGCGTTTTATATGGCCGTTATGAATTACTCGAGGCTATGGACCCGTACCAGGGCGGCGGAGATATGATAGAGACCGTTGCACTCGACGAAGTGACGTATAAATCCGCTCCGGCAAAATTCGAAGCCGGAACACCGGCGATTGCCGAAGTGATCGCGCTTGGCGCGGCGATTGATTATGTGTCGTCCATAGGCATGGAAAATATCGCGGCGCATGAACAGGAATTGCTGCGTTATGCCACCGAAGAATTGCAAAAATTCGACGGCCTGCATATCTTCGGCACGGTGGCGTCTAAAGCTGCTATAATAAGCTTTACCATGAATGAAGCGCATCCCTCTGATATCGCCATGGTGCTGGACCAGATGGGAATTGCGGTCAGGACAGGGCATCATTGCTGCATGCCACTCATGGCGAAATTCAAAGTCGATGCCACGGTGCGTGTATCCTTTGGCCTGTATAATACGAAAGAAGATATAGAGCGGCTTGTCGAAGCCTTGCAGAAAGTTAAATCGTTATTCGCATGAAAATGGACCCAGTCGCAGATGAAGAAATGATCAGGAACGCCCTCGGCGATGATTTCGACGAGATGGCGGAGCCGCCGAATGTCACGGGATCCAAAGAGCATCCTTTATGGAAGCAGATCGTTGCCGGACTTCGCGAAGTATACGACCCGGAAATTCCGGTCAATATCTATGAACTTGGCCTGATCTATAAAATAGTTATTACAGACCAGCCGGACCAGACGTCGGATATAGCTGTCGAGATGACGTTGACATCGCCGGCTTGTCCGGTCGCGCAGGAAATGCCCGGCATGGTGCAGGGGGCAATTTTCCCTTTGTCGGGCGTCGGAAATGTCGATGTCGAGATTGTTTGGGATCCAACCTGGGATCCGTCCTGTATGGCGGAAACCGCCAAGCTGCAATTGAATATGTTTACGTGAGAACCGGCAAATGTTTGGACTGACCACAGATGAAGTAAAAGTAACCGCCGCCGCCCGCGAGCATTTGAAGCGTGTGGTGGGCGGTCATGCCGGATTGCGCCTGATGATTCTCAAAGGCAAAGGTTGCGGCGGCAACGAATATGATCTGCGCGGCGTGACTAATGACACGATCGATCCGACCGACGACCGTTTGGAAGTAGAAGAGGGGCTGACTATCTTTATCCCGAAAACCGATGTCCTGATGCTGTTTGGCACAACCATAGATTATGTCGAAGATAGCGTCGGTAATCGCCGCATTGAGATCATCAACCCAAATGAAAAGGGTAAATGCGGCTGTGGCCTGTCAGTTAGTTTCTGATCAATATCAATGACTTACAATAGGCTATCATTTCGTTCGTCAGTTTTTTTCAAAAAATCGGAAATAGTCCGTTTTTAAAATTCAGGCATGAAAAAGGCCGCAACAAAGCGGCCTAAAATCTTATGGATTAATGGAAGGATTACTTACGGCTTTGCGCAGTAATCGT
The DNA here is from genome assembly GCA_003241285.1 of Micavibrio aeruginosavorus. Lineage (GTDB taxonomy): Bacteria > Pseudomonadota > Alphaproteobacteria > Micavibrionales > Micavibrionaceae > Micavibrio_B > Micavibrio_B aeruginosavorus_A. The sequence continues at coordinate 1,558 of QFOT01000111.1, read as the reverse complement.
AGTTCAGGGACATAACGTTAGAAGCTGCTGCTTTAACTTTTGCTGCTGATAAATTTCTCATTTTAAACCCTCTCTAATTACTCTTAATTATAATGTTTGCCATCTCTTGGTAGGAGGCTTTGGCCTTATAAAGTTTATATACATCAGAATGACCTAATTTTATTAGCAGGTCAACGAGTTTTGTATGTTTATGCACATCTTCAAACTCACTCACAATCTTGCACATTTCCAAGACTATGTCAATTAATTTTTTATTAAATATTTGAGGGTCCACCTTAAGTCTTTGAATATTAAACATATTTATCTCGATTTCTTTTATGGCTAACCCGAGATTGCAGGCTATTTCAAACGGATTTACGGCAGTCAAAATTTTCGGAAGTATGAGGGTAATTGTTTTTTCATCGGGAACAAAAAATCCTGGTTCTTTTCCGATGATAACCCGAATCGCAATATTCAAGTCTTTGATAAGGGGTGTCAGTATTTTGCCTTCAGGAATTTCATTTAATAAAGTAACCGCATCGCGAATAATTTCATCCGCATTAGGATGAATGTAGTTAGGGCCTGTCTGGCCCATCTGTCCAAAAGCTTCGTGTAGGGTATCACTCATTATTGCATTCCGCCTGTCAGCATTTTAATCGGCACAACGGTCACTTTTCCTTCAGCCGTTACCACTATTTTAGCATCAACCAGCCCGCCAAGGTAATAAAGAGGCGCATGGACGACAAAAGCGCCGGATGTCGGGTCTTGCTCTATCCTGAAATCATCCGGTTCAACATAGAGATTTTCCCGGCGTTCATCGTCGTAGAGGTCTATAGACAGGCCTTCTTCCGCATTTCGCAGTATCAGTATATCGCCGTCTTCTGTGCGGACGTTGAAGAAATAAAAATTGAGATACGGAATGACATTGTCTTCATTGAGCTGAAGGCCATTGGCGATATTTATTTCCTTGATCGGGAAATCAGACCCGTCGAGATAAAGGTATTTATCGCCATCGCCGATAAAATCCATGGTGAAAGTCGGCATGGAGGAAAAATTGGTCAGGCGGTACAGAAGATGGTTCGAATAAAAGGGCAGGCGGGCACATTTTGCCTCGGACGTCACAGGCGAAAACAACGACGATTCAGCAGCGGATTTCACGCTGTTGATCATGTCGTTTGTCTTATCGCGGTCGAGGCGGTGCCAGTCCATAAAGTTTCCAAAAGCCGAGTCAGCCTGTAATTGTAGTGACTTAGACTATATCATCAAGGGGGCAAGAAAATAAAATTTCGCTGTTATGCCGCAACCGGCTCTAGTTGCATGGCCTGAATTTGCTCAAGCAGTGGCAAGATAAAGGCCGGTTCCTTCATTTGCGGGGCGTCTGACAGCCTCTGACGCCATAATTTGGCCCCGCGAAGGCCGTTGAACAGGCCGATCGTGTGGCGGGTCATCGTATGAACCGGGGTGTTAAAGCGCATCTGCTGGTCCTCGATATAGGGGATCATGGCGAGGACGGATTCTTCGGGCGTGCGAAGAGCCTCTTCCGGCTGGCCGAAGACGCCAGACGCGCTCTGGCAGCGGC
>QFOT01000110.1 GCA_003241285.1 Micavibrio aeruginosavorus | reverse complement strand
AATTTGCTTTTAAGGCTTTTTTAATGTAGGATGTCCGCAAGATTTAAAGAACTTCTCAATAAACGAGGATGACCATGATGGCAACGATGTTCAAGAATTATGAGTTACCTAAATCTCAATCCCCGAATTTTGATATTTTTGCAGCTTTTGAAAAGCTCGATACTAACCGTAAGCTTGCGCTAGTTGACCAGCTTTTCCATTCAGGTAACCATGCCTATTTCAATATGGTTCAAAAATTCTGGCCTGAATCTAATGAAATGGATTCAGCAAAGCTTGAAAGATTGCTGCGTACTCGCATAGAGCGCACTCTTCAGGCCTGATAACTTTCCTCCTGACATGATAAAAAACCCGGCGAAAGCCGGGTTTTTCTTATTAAGCGGCTTTCTTGCTTAAACGCGCCTTGGCTTTTTCAGCGCCGATTAAAGGGAGAAGATCGCGCAGCTCAGGACCATGATCCATGCCTGTCAAAGCCTGACGCAGCGGCATAAACAATTCTTTCCCTTTGCGGCCTGTTTCTGCCTTTATGGAATCTGTCCATGTTTTCCAGGTGTCTAGTGTCCACGGTTCGGCAGGCATGAGTTCAACAGCTTTGCTGGCAAAATCGTCATCTGCAACAATCGGGGTTACCGGACCTTTGGCAACTTTCCACCAGTCTTTGATGTCGCGGAAAAGGCTGAGATTGGCGCGGACCGAATTCCAGAAGTTTTCATCAAGGTCTTCGAGGCCAATCTCCTTGAGGCGGTCTTTGACTTTATCGTAAGGCATGGCGTGGATGATCTTGGCATTGAGGCGCTCAAGTTCGTCTGTATCGAATTTAGGCGTTGCGCGGGAGAATTTTGAGAAATCAAAGCTCTCAATGAGCGGCGTATAATCTGTGTAGGGCTCAATCGGATCGGACGTGCCAAGACGGGCCATTAGACTTGGAATCGCCATGGCTTCCAGGCCTTCACCGTCACGCAAATCGACAACACTGATGGATCCCATGCGTTTGGAAAGCTTGCCGCCTTCCGGATCGGAGAGGAGGGCGAGGTGAGCGAATTCCGGAGGTTTAAAGCCAAGGGCTTCGAACATCTGTATATGGGAGGCTGTATTCGTTACATGGTCTTCACCTCGCACGATGTGCGTAATGTTAAAATCCATATCATCGATGACGGAACAGAGGTGGTAAAGCGGCGTTCCGTCTTCACGGATCAAGACAGGATCGGATAGTCCTGCGCCATCGAATTCCACTGGCCCGCGGACCAGATCATGCCATTTGATCTTTGTCGGGTTCATCAGGAAGCGCCAGTGCGGCTTGCGGCCTTCCGCTTCCAGTTTTTGTCTTTGCTCATCGGTTAATTTAAGGGCGGCGCGATCGTAAATCGGCGGCTGACCTTGCGACAACTGGGCTTTGCGTTTGAGGCCAAGCTCATCAGAAGTTTCATAACAAGCGTAAAGGCGTCCGTCCTTTTTAAGCTGTTCAATAACCACATTATAGCGGTCAAGTCGCTTGCTCTGCCACGCTTCTTCATCCCAGTCGAGGCCGAGCCATGTCAGGCTCTCACGTATGCCGTCTTCATATTCTTTTTTGGAGCGCTCGAGATCCGTATCATCGATACGAAGCAGGTAATGGCCTTTGTTTTTCTTGGCGAAAAGCCATGTGATCAAGGCTGTGCGGACATTGCCGACATGCAGCATACCGGTTGGAGAAGGGGCGAAACGAACGCGAACTGTCATAGGTAACTTTCTATAGAGTTAATCAGGATTTTTCAACGTAACCGTTGACGATAGGATAGCGCCTGTCGCGCCCGAAAGCGCGCGGACTGATTTTAGGGCCCGGTGCTGATTGACGGCGTTTATATTCCGCGCGATCAAGGAGCTGGTTGACACGGCCGACCATAGCAGGCTCATGCCCGCGGGCAACTAAATCATCGATGCCGAGATCGTCTTCGATGATACCCATCAGGATTTCATCCAGAACATCGTAAGGGGGCAAGGAGTCTTGGTCTTTTTGATCTGGTCTTAATTCCGCGCTGGGAGCCTTGGTCAAGATGCGCTCGTTTATAATTTCGCCCTCCGGCCCAAGAGCATTGACGGGTTTGGCTGAATTACGCCATGTGGCAAGGTTGTAGACTTGCGTTTTATAAAGGTCTTTAAGCGGGTTGAAGCCCCCGCACATATCGCCATAGAGAGTGGAATAACCTGCTGCGATCTCGCTTTTATTGCCTGTTGTTAAAACTATCGCGCCGCTCTGGTTTGACATCGACATCAGGATAGTACCGCGAATGCGCGATTGCATATTTTCATGAGCCAGACCTGATAAATCCGGCATGGATGCTTTTAAAGCATTCATCATAGGTTCAATAGAAACTGTTTCGAAATGAACGCCCAGTTTACGCGCGCAGTCTGTGGCGTCGGCAATACTGTCTTCTGAGGTATAAGGTGAGGGCATCATTACGCATTTCACATGAGCCGAGCCAAGCGCATCGGTAGCGATGGCAGCAACAAGGGCACTGTCGATCCCGCCGGACATGCCAATCAGAACGTCTTTCATGCCGCTTTTGTGAATGTAATCCCGTGTGGCAAGCATAACAGCCTGGTACATGGATTCCGTTTCCGAATGAACGGGATGCATATCTTCCGTTGCGATCAGCCAGCTTCCATTGGCGCGTCGCTCAACCAGCGTTAGGTCCTGAAATTCTTCAACGAATTCCTCGCATTGAAGAATGACCTGTCCTGTTTCATTCATCATGAAACTTGCGCCATCGAATACCAGTTCGTCCTGTCCGCCAAATTGATTGACGTAGATCAAAGGGAGTCCTGTCTTAGTCGCACGGAGGCGCGCGTGCTGATAGCGGATATCATGCTTATGCCCTTCATAGGGGCTGGCATTGGAAACGATTAGAATATCGGCGCCTTTGGCTTTCAGATTATCGGCAACTTCCGGATACCACATGTCTTCGCAGATCATAACGCCCAGCTTTAAACCCATAAAAGACATGGGTTCAGGCAGCGGACCGGATTTGAAATAGCGATGCTCGTCGAAAATACCGTAATTAGGCAGGTCGTGCTTTGTCTGCGTTGCCAGAATATGCCCCTGATGGATAAGATGCACGGCATTATAAAGGCATTTATTTTCACGGTTCCAGCTAGGCGCTGTTATCAGCATAGCGGTTGCGCGGCCACGGCTTTCTTCGACAAGGGTATCGATGATGCTGTCAACGCCGTCCAGGAAAGACTGTTTCAGCAGAAGGTCTTCAGGCGGATAGCCGGTTATTACCAATTCAGGAAAGACAATCAAATTGGCATGTTTGGGCGCTTCATCACGCACGCGGCGGATCAGATCAAGATTACCCTTCAGGTCACCGACCTTCGGATTGATCTGCGCGATCGTGATGATGAATGGCTTATCCATTGTTATTCTGCCGCTTGGAGAAAATTAAGTTTTTTGTCCTTGCGTATTGATTTCAATTCATCAGCGACAAGGAAAGCAAGCTCGACGGCCTGCGCCGCATTCAGGCGCGGATCGCAGAATGTATGATAGCGATCTGACAGATTCTCTTCTGTCACCTCGGATAAGCCACCAACGCATTCAGTTACGTTCTGACCAGTCATTTCGGTATGTACGCCGCCGGGAATTGTGCCTTCGGTTTTATGAACGGCAAAGAAATCCCTCACTTCACTCATAATGTCATCGAAGCGCCGGGTCTTGTAACCTGTCGAAGATTTCATCGTATTGCCATGCATAGGGTCCGAAACCCAGGTCACGATCTTACCTTCACGCTTAACCGCTTGAACGAGTGGTGTAAGCTTGTCGATAACATGGCCTGCTCCCATGCGGGCAATCAGGGTCAAGCGGCCCGGTTCGTTCTCCGGATTTAGGCGGTCAATCTGGCGAATAAGCGTATCGGCATCAAGATTAGGAGGGCATTTCAGGCCGAGCGGATTTTTAATACCACGAAGGAATTCCATCTGGGCATGATCGTCCTGATTGGTTCGGGCGCCGATCCATAAGAAATGAGCGGATGTGTCGTACCATTCGCCCGTTATGCTGTCGATGCGTGTCATCGCCTGTTCGTAAGGCAATAGCAAGGCTTCGTGACAGGTGTAGAAATCCGTTTTCTTTAGAATGTGGGGAACTGTTTCTTTTGTGAAACCGCACGCCGTCATAAAGTCCAGCGCCTGTTCGATCTGGTTCGCAAGTTTCTGGTAGCGCTCAGTGGTTTCATTCTGCTGAATGAATTCCAGATTCCATTTATTGATGGAATGAAGATCGGCGTAACCGCCGCCTGCAAAAGCGCGCAGCAGATTTAACGTTGCGGCAGATTGATTATAAGCGCGCAGCATTCTCCACGGATTTGGTTCGCGGCTTTCTTCATTGAAATCATAGCCGTTGATAATATCGCCGCGATAGACGGGCAAGGTCTTCCCGTCAATGGTTTCCGTTCCTTCGGAGCGCGGCTTGGCAAATTGTCCGGCCATCCGTCCCATTTTGATAACCGGAATTGATCCGGCAAAAGTCATGACGACCGACATTTGCAACAAAACACGGAAAGTGTCGCGGATTTTATTCGCGCCGAATTCCGAGAAACTCTCTGCGCAATCGCCGCCCTGAAGTACAAAGGCGTTACCAAGCGAAGCCTCGGCAAGCTGCGTTTTGAGGGCCCTGGCTTCCCCTGCAAAAACCAGCGGGGGCATAGCCGCGAGATCTTTTTCGGCTGCGGATAAAGCTGCCTGATCGGAGTAAGCGGGAAGTTGTTTTGCCGGCTTTAAGCGCCAGCTGTCTGGGGACCAATTTTCTTTCATGATTTCAAAGAATTAGGCCATTTACCCCCGTTTCGCAAGTGTTTCCGGCGGGTGTGGCGTGGCTCCGGCATGCAAAAATATAAATTCTTCCGCCGTAGTGGGGTGAACTGGCATTGTTGAGTCAAAATTAGCCTTTGTGACACCTGCATTAAGGGCAATTCCGGCCATCTGGATCAATTCACCCGCGCCAGAACCTGCCATATGGATACCCAAAACCTTATCTGTATTGGCACAGACGACCAGTTTGATCAGCACTTTTGACTGAAGTCCGGTGATCGTGTGGCGGAGAGGGCGGAAAGTGGATTTGTACACTATATGGGCGATACCTTTTTTGACGGCTTGCTGCTCTGTCAAACCGACTGTACCGATTTCCGGTTTTGAGAAAACTGCCGTAGGAATTAAGTCAAAGTTAGTATAGCGAACCTTGGCATTGAACAAGGTATCAGCCAGAGCATGGCCTTGGGCGATGGCTACCGGTGTTAGTTGCGGAGAATTGGTTACATCCCCGACGGCATAAATATGATCTTTTGAAGTAACGTGTTCGGTACTGGTTATGATATGGCCTCGATCGTCAATTTCGACGCCTGCTTTATCCAATTCGAGGCCTGAAGTCATAGGAACACGGCCAGTTGCTGCCATAACAAGATCAGCAGAGATGATTTCTCCATCGTCACAGATAACGGAATTTTCGGTGATCTCCGCTACCTGCTTGTTCATTACGAATTTAATACCCTGTTTTTTCATCTCTTCCAGCAGATGGTCCTGAAGGTCGATGTCGAAGCCCTTTAAAAGAAAATCACCCCTGTGCACGATAGTAATGTCGCAACCTATTCCGTGCAGGATATGGGCGAATTCGAGCGCAATATAGCCCGCTCCCAGAATAATGATATTTTTTGGCAATTCATCCAGTGCGAACATGTCATCCGACGTCTTGGCGAATTCTGCCCCCTTAACATCAGGCTTTTGCGGTTTGCCGCCGACTGCGATCAAAATGCGCTCTGCGGTAATTTCCTTATTGCCTATCTGGATCGTATGCTCGTCCTTGAATACAGCGTAGCCTTCATAAACGCTGACTTTATTGATATTTAGAATTTCTCGATAGATATTGCTAAGCCGCGCTATTTCGTTGTCTTTGTTTTGCTTCAAAGTTTTCCAGTTAAATTTGGGAGATGACGTCCATCCGTAATTACCAGCTTCCATCATATCGGTGCCGTAATCGGCAGCATAAGAAAAGATCTTTTTAGGAATGCAGCCGACATTGACGCATGTACCGCCGAAATGAGTGGCCTCGGCAATCCCGACTTTTGCGCCAAGGGAGGCGGCAATACGCGCGGATCGAACACCGCCTGAACCTGCGCCAATTACAAAATAATCAAAATCATACGCCATTTTCTTTACTCTTCCATCTGTTATGCAGCCACAACCATTGATCGGGGCGTTCGGTAATCCATTCTTCCAGCATCATATGGGATTCTGTAATAACGTCTTCAACTGCCCTGTCTTTTATATGCATGGGAGGAAAAATCGTAATGTGGAAATTGGCGCCGTTTTTTCTCTCTATGCGGGCCGGATGGAGCGGGCAGTCAAACCTCTGGGCTAATTGAACATAGGCCGGACTTGTCATGGCGGTGCGGCCAAAAAAGGGCATGGCCATTCCTTGATTGTATTTCTGGTCGATCAATATGCCGATATGGCGTCCGGCTTTCAGCGCAGACATAACGTCACGCATTCCTTGCGAAGATTTCGGATATGTTTTTATTTTTTCGCCCATGCTACGGCATTCCTGCAAAATGCCTTCGACATTTGGATTATTTGGAGATCGGTAAATAAGATCCAGTTGCATGCCTAGTGTATAGGCATAAGCTCCGGCAACTTCCCAATTGGCAAGATGTCCTGTGAAGAGAATGCTCGGGCCGCCTGAATCTAAAATATGGCGAATATGTTCATCTCCGACCGAAGTAATTCGCTCTGCCGCAATTTTTTCCAGATGCGGATATTCGGCGAAAGTCCGGCCTATATTGTCCCACATACCGTATATTATCTGTTTATATTCAGCTTCTGATTTTTTCGGGAAAGCTGCGCGTATATTTCGCAGCGCTTTGCGATTAACCGATAATGCAGGACCAATATGGCGAGCGATGCTTCCGCCAAGATTGGAAGCGGTGTCTACCGGAAGTCGTCTGAACAATCCAATGAGAAAAGATACCAGAATTCCTTCTATAGCATAGCGAAGGGATTTCATGAGGTTAGTTTTTCCTTGATAAAGTCTGAAACGGCGTCAGGGTTTTCAAAGACGATCTCGACCGGCAAAACATCGACGAATTGATTGCGGAAGAAATCAGGCAGACGGGCATAGTCTTTTTCTGTTGTGATCAAACGAGCGCTCTTTGCCGATGCAAGATTTCCCAGATCGACGATATCCTTCGGCGTGTAGCCGTGATGATCGCCAAAGGATTTAAAATCAACGATGTTAAGACCTTCTTTTTTAAGCGACGTTTCAAATTTCTGCGGAAAGCCGATGCCGCAAAAAGCGATATAAGGCTGCTGTTTTGACAGATTAAAGTGGCTTTTTACTTTCAGCGTTGCTTGGAAAACGGGCTTGTCTGCTGGCAGTTTCGCTCCGAGATTCTGCTCGTCTTCCCCTATGATAATAAAAGCATCGCTTAATGCATAACCATCTTCTAGCGGCTGGCGAAGAGGTCCTTGCGGTACAACGGCTCCGTTGCCAAAGCCCATTATGCCATCAACAACACAAAAAGTTATATCCTTGGAAAGTGAATAATTCTGCATACCGTCATCCATGACGATGAGATCTGCTTCAATATTCTGCGCCAGCATGCCTCCGGCATAGCGGTTTTTTGATACTATTGTCGGTGCGTAACGC
>QFOT01000109.1 GCA_003241285.1 Micavibrio aeruginosavorus | reverse complement strand
CGCAGTTTCCTATATGGGTGACGGCGCGGCGAACCAGGGCCAGGTTTACGAATGCTTTAACATGGCAAAGCTTTGGAACCTTCCGGTTCTCTACGTCATCGAGAACAACCAATACGCTATGGGAACTTCAACCAAGCGTCACTCTGCGGGTGAATTTTTCAAACGCGGCGAGGGCTTCGATATTCCGGGTGAACAGGTAGACGGTATGGATGTGCTGGCGGTTCAGGCCGTTGCGCGTCAGGCTTTGGACTACGTTCGCTCCGGCAACGGCCCGTATATTTTGGAAGTCAAAACATACCGTTACCGCGGTCACTCGATGTCCGATCCGGCGAAATACCGCACGAAAGATGAAGTCGAAAAATTTAAAACAGAAAGCGATCCTATCGAGCGTTTGCGAAAACTGATGTTCGAAAAAGGCGGTATGACCGAAGACGATCTGAAACCGATTGATAAGGAAGTCAAAGACATTGTCGCCGAAGCCGCCAGCTTTGCGCAAGAATCACCAGAGCCAAATCCAGATGAGCTCTGGACAGATGTTCTCGTTCCATTTGAGGTAAAATAATCATGTCAGTACAAGTTCTAATGCCAGCCCTTTCTCCGACTATGACCGAAGGCAATCTTGCCCGCTGGATCAAGAAGGAAGGCGATAAAGTCAAAGCCGGTGATGTCATCGCCGAAATCGAAACCGACAAGGCCACGATGGAAGTTGAGGCCGTCGATGAAGGTATTCTCGGTAAAATTCTTATCGCCGAAGGTACGCAAGGCGTAGCAGTTAATACGCCTATTGCCGTTCTGATTGAAGAAGGCGAAACGGTGAATGATAACGCAACACCGGAAAGCACCCCTGCTGCCAAAGCTGATGTGAAGCCGAAAGAAGAAGCTGCTCCAATAAAAACTGAAGTCGCCGCACAAGCGGGCGGCAAGAACATCGACAACCGCGACATTCTGTACGCCCAAGGCGAAGTCATTGAGCCGCCTGTTTTCGACGAAGCAAAATTCATGGCGTCTACGCAAACCCAAACGGTACGGGAAGCTTTACGCGATGCGATGGCAGAAGAAATGCGCACAGACGAAAGCGTTTATCTAATGGGTGAAGAAGTTGCCGAGTATCAGGGCGCTTATAAGGTAACTCAAAACCTGTTGCAGGAATTCGGACCTGACCGCGTGATCGATACGCCGATTACCGAACATGGTTTTGCGGGGCTCGCTGTCGGTTCTGCAATGTCGGGCCTCAAGCCTATTGTTGAATTTATGACCTTCAACTTCGCGATGCAGGCGATTGACCACATCATCAACTCCGCCGCTAAAACTTTGTACATGGCGGGCGGTCAGCTCGGCTCTCCCATCGTCTTCCGTGGTCCTAACGGTTCCGCCTCCCGCGTCGCTGCCCAGCACTCGCAATGTTACGCCAGCTGGTATGCTCATGTCCCGGGCCTGAAAGTTGTGTCTCCATGGTCTGCGGCTGATGCCAAAGGTTTGCTGAAAGCGGCGATTCGCGATCCTAACCCGGTTGTCGTGCTTGAAAACGAACTTATGTACGGACAATCTTTCGAAGTCCCGACCGACGAAGATTTCGTTATTCCAATCGGCCGCGCCAAAATCGAAAAAGAAGGTACCGATGTCACCATCGTCGCATTCTCGATCATGGTCGGCCGCGCATTGGAAGCCGCGAAGAAACTGGAAGAAGAGGGTATCAATGCGGAAGTTATCAACCTTCGTACCATTCGTCCACTGGATCGCTGGACCATCATTGAATCGGTAAAGAAAACCAATCGCATCGTCACATGTGAAGAAGGCTGGGGTTATGCTGGTATCGGGTCTGAAATCGCCTCTGTCGTCAACGAACACGCTTTCGATTACCTCGATGCGCCGGTTACACGCGTTTCGGCAAAAGACGTGCCGCTGCCATACGCCGCCAACCTCGAAAAACTCGCCGTGCCGCAAGTCGATGACATCATCGCGGCTGTCAAAAAAGTTTGCTACAAATAAGGGACTGACAACATGCCTATCAACATCCTAATGCCAGCCCTGTCGCCGACCATGACCGAAGGTACTCTGGCGAAATGGCTCAAGAAATCCGGTGATAAAGTCAAAGCCGGTGATGTCATCGCCGAGATCGAAACCGATAAAGCGACGATGGAAGTCGAAGCCGTTGACGAAGGCACTATCGGCAAGATTCTCGTCGAAGCCGGAACCGCCAATGTGGCCGTCAACACGCCTATCGCTGTTCTGCTCGAAGAAGGCGAAGATGCCTCTGCCGCCGATAAAGCCCCGGCCCCTGCTGCAGCTCCAAAGGCCGAAGCTAAGAAAGAAGAAGCACCGAAAGCTGCCGAACCTACAAAAACGCCTGCTCCTGCAGCCGCGCCATCACACGGCAACCGCGTGTTCGCAACGCCATTGGCGCGTCGTATCGCAGACCAAAAAGGCCTCGACCTAACATCTGTCAAAGGCTCCGGCCCGCATGGCCGTATCGTCAAACATGATGTCGAAAATGCAAAAGCGGGAGCGGCTCCGGCGGCTTCACAGAAATCAACTGCTGCACCATCTGCCGATGCAAAAACCTTATCCAATGCTTACGGTATGAAATACACAGAAATTCCGAACAACAATATCAAGAATATCGTCGCGAAACGTTTACTCGAATCCAAAACGACTGTCCCGCATTTCTACTTAAGCATCGATTGCAACCTGACCAATCTGATGGCGGCGCGTGCGGAGTTGAACAAGCAAGGCAAAGATGCTTACAAACTCTCCGTCAATGACTTCGTGATTAAAGCGTCCGCTATGGCATTGAAAGCCTATCCGGCGGCGAATGTGTCATGGACGGATGATGCCGTTCTCCAATACGAAAGCTCTGATATTTCCGTTGCGGTGGCGACACCAAACGGTTTGATCACGCCGATCATCAAGGCAGCGGAAACCAAAGGCCTTAAAGACATCTCCAACGAGATGAAGGATCTTGCCAAACGTGCGCGTGACGGCAAACTGAAACCCGAAGAATTCCAGGGCGGAACCTTCTCGGTCTCCAACCTCGGTATGTTCGGCATCACGAACTTCCAGGCGATCATCAACCCGCCGCAAGCCTGTATTCTGGCTGTCGGCGCAGGGATTGAAAAACCTGTCGTCATCAACGGCAAGCTTGAAATCGCAACTGTCATGACTGTGACGCTCTCCGTCGATCACCGCTGTGTCGATGGCGCGGTTGGCGCCGAATATTTGCAGATCTTCAAAAACTACATCGAAAACCCTGTGAGCATGCTGGTTTAGAAAAAACACAACCGTCATTGCGAGCGAAGCGCGGCAATCCTGAAGGTTGCAACATCTGGATTGCTTCGTCGCTTTGCTCCTCGCAATGACGAAACAGAGAGAATGAAAATATGGCTGATAATAATTTTGATTTAGTTGTACTTGGCGCAGGCCCGGGCGGTTATGTTGCCGCGATCCGCGCTTCCCAACTCGGCATGAAAGTCGCCGTGATCGAAGCGAACCATCTGGGCGGTATCTGCCTGAACTGGGGCTGTATCCCGACGAAAGCCTTACTGCGCTCGGCTGAAATCTTCCATTATATGCAACACGCCGATCAATATGGCTTATCGAACGAAAAACCGTCTTTCGATATTAAGAAAGTGGTCGAGCGTTCCCGCGGCGTCGCCAAACAACTTTCCGGCGGTGTCGGTCATTTGCTGAAGAAAAACAAAGTCACCGTCATCGACGGATACGGTCGCCTGAAAGGCAAAGGCCAGATCGAAGTTGAGCTGAAAGACAAATCGAAACAAACCGTCACCGGCAAAAATATCATCATCGCCACAGGCGCAAGAGCGCGTCAGTTTCCGGGTCTTGAAGCTGATGGCAAACTCGTCTGGTCTTACCGCGAAGCCATGGTCCCAACCGAAATGCCGAAATCGCTTTTGGTGATAGGCTCCGGTGCGATCGGTATCGAATTCGCGAGCTTCTACCGCAACATGGGCGCGGAAGTGACCGTTGTCGAAGTCATCGATAGAATCCTGCCAGCCGAAGACGCCGAAATTTCCGGTCTGGCGCGCAAGGCGTTTGAAAAACAAGGCATGAAAATCATCACCGGCGCGAAAGTTGCCAAACTCGACAAAGGCGCGAATAATGTCACCGTCCATGTCGATATCGGCGGCAAGGTTGAAAAAATCACCGTTGACCGCGTCATCTCGGCTGTCGGTATCTCCGCTAATATCGAAGATATCGGCCTTGCAAATACTAAGGTCAAAACAGATCGTGGGGTTATTCTCACCAATGAATGGCTCGCCACGGACGAACCAAATGTCTACGCCATCGGCGATGTTGTCGCCGGGCCTTGGCTCGCTCACAAAGCCTCCCATGAAGGCGTTATCTGCGTCGAGAAAATCGCGGGCGTTAAAGATGTCCATCCGCTCGACCGCGCGTCAATTCCGGGCTGTACCTATTCCATGCCGCAAGTCGCTTCAATCGGCCTGACCGAAGCAAAAGCGAAAGAGCAGGGGCTCGATATCAAAGTGGGCCGCTTCCCGTTCATGGGTAACGGTAAGGCGATTGCGCTCGGCGAACCCGAAGGCCTCGTCAAAACCATCTTCGACGCCAAAACCGGACAACTCCTCGGCGCCCACATGATCGGCGCAGAAGTCACCGAACTCATTCAAGGCTACGCAGTCGGTAAAACGCTGGAAACAACGGAAGCTGAATTAATGCACACCGTCTTCCCGCATCCCACATTAAGCGAGATGATTCATGAAAGTGTGCTGAACGCGTATGGAAAGACGATACATTTTTAATGCTTAAGAAAAAAAGACATATAGCTACAATAGTCTTTTTTACTATCATAATTTCTTATGGCGTATACGCACATTTGATTTATATCAATAAGCTTAAAAACAAGAATAAGCATCTTTGTTCCGGAATTGCAGAAATTTACTCTAGCTATATGCCGATGGATTGGAAACCTTCAGGTAATAATGAGTTGGATAATTTGTACAAAAATAAACCTATAGGATTTACAAAAGAAGTGGCTGGCAAAATTGGCTGGCTACACTTTTCTTGTACTTTTAAGCCAAGCCTTTAGGATTAATAATGCTCCCCGGTTTCCGCTTTCGCAAAGGTATCAAACTTTTCCCCGGCATTAAGCTGAACATCTCCAAATCCGGGGTGAGCACCTCTATCGGCAAAAAAGGCGCGACCGTCAATCTGTCCTCCAAAGGCACACGCGGCACGGTCGGCCTGCCGGGGTCGGGGATGAGTTATTCCCGATACTGGAAGGGAGGGAAAGGATACTATGTCTTCCTTGCTGCCGCCCTTGGCTTTTACGTGCTTTATTTGCTTTTTGGGCCGCAAAACTAACATTTGTCATTGCGAGCGAAGCGCGGCAATCCATAGAATGGTTAAGCTGCGCAATGGCATGGATTGCTTCGCCCAAAGAAAGGGCTCGCAATGACAGCATATAAATACATGACTTTCATTTCAGTTTTCTGCTAAACCTAACATACATGACCTACAACCCAGACCTTCTTGACCGCACCAAGCGGCATCCTGAGAAACAGAAGAACCCGGACCGCCCGATGGGGAAAAAGCCGGACTGGATACGTGTTCGCGCGCCGCAAGGCACGACCTATGCCGAAACGAAAAAAATAGTTCAGGAACATAAGCTTACCACTGTCTGCGAAGAAGCGGGTTGCCCGAATATCGGCGAATGCTGGAACAAGAAACATGCGACCTTTATGATCATGGGTGAAATCTGCACCCGCGCCTGTTCGTTTTGTAACGTCGCAACAGGCAAACCCGAAGCGCTCGATAAATTCGAACCTCTTCGCGTCGGTGTCGCCGCGGAGCGCATGGGCCTTAAACATATCGTTATCACGTCCGTTGACCGTGACGATCTCGATGATTGCGGCGCGGATCATTTTGCCAAGACAATCGCGGCGATCCGTTTCAAAGCGCCTGATACCACCATCGAAATTCTTCCCGGCGATTTCCGCGGCAACATGAATTCCATCGATACGGTGATTAAAGCGAAACCGGATGTATTCAACCATAATCTCGAAACAGTGCCGCGCCTTTATCCAACCATTCGCCCGGGCGCTCGCTATTTCCGCTCGCTTCGTTTATTAGAGCGCGTCAAGGAAGTCGACCCTGAACAATTCACCAAATCCGGCCTTATGGTTGGCCTCGGTGAAACCAAGGAAGAAGTCGCACAGGTCATGGACGATATGCGAGCCGCCAAAATTGATTTTATCACCATCGGCCAATATCTTCAGCCGACCCCGAAACACGCGCCCGTTCATCACTTCTGGACCCCGGAAGAATTCGAACAATTGACAAAGATGGCCAAAGCCAAAGGCTTTCTTATGGTTTCCGCAAGTCCGCTGACAAGATCCTCACACCATGCAGGCGAGGACTTTGAACGCCTGCGCGCAGCGCGAATGAGCCGCACATTAGCGGCTGCTGAATAAGCGTTTTCATATTCTTAAAAGTTTGACTTTGTCCGGAATAAACTTATATGTTCCGCGCAAGGACGAGCGTATTTCATGAATATCAGAGCCATCTTTTTTCCTTCATCAAGACAGGTTTTTTCCGAGAAAGATCTATTGATTGAACGCCTGCATCGTTTGCGATCGACCGGGCAAATCAGTTTGTTGGACGCCTGCATGGAAATAGGCAGGTTCGTTCATAGAGGTGAGCCGCGCAAAACAGGTGGCGATTATTTTACTGAGCATAATATGCGCATGATGAATGAAGATGCGCGTGAACTAAGATTTGATTTGACTGACTTCCAAAGAGCTTTGATCGCAGTCCACGATGTTCCTGAAAAGAAGTTTAAATTAAATCCGGAATACAATTGGAGCCGCGGACAATTATTCCGCGCAACACATGATGAACATCTTGTTCGTAGTGCCTTCACCATGAAAAAAGAAACTTTTTATTTTCCTTACCATCGCAATGTATGTCTGGATGGTCAGGAAGATGAAATTATCGTCAAAACGCTGGATAATTATAACAATAAGAATAGCAATCCGAGCGCCGAAAAAGCTAAAATCTATGACATTACGATCGCTTATGGCCTCGCAAGGCTTAACAGGGCTATACCCGAAAATTACGACCATGCAATCTTCGCTGCCGAAATCGGTATGTATGATCGCGAGCTTTTTGAAAAGCACGGTCCGGATAGTGCCATTATAATGCCTAAACCTTCCAATGACAGATCACCACTATAATCTCTCTACCATTTAGCATATTTACTATTTATAATGCGGCCATGCCGACCCATGCCGAGAAAAAAGATCTTCCTTATACAACTGAACAAATGTTTGCCCTTGTGGCAGATGTCGATAAATATCCTGAATTTTTGCCATGGTGTTTATCCAGCCGCATTACGCGCCGCGAAGGCGATGTTTTCTATGCCGACTTGGTTATCGGCTATAAAATGGTCCGTGAAAAATTTACGTCGAAAGTGGTTCTGGATAAACCCGACGCCATCCGCGTCGAATACCTGAAAGGCCCACTCAAGCATCTTTCCAATAAATGGGTATTCATTCCGAATGGCTCCGGCTGCACCATCGATTTTTATGTCGATTTTGAATTCCGTAACGCTTTTTTTCAAAGTTTAATGGGGGTTTTCTTCAATGAAATCGTTAAACGTATGGTGGCGGCATTTGAAGACAGGGCAAAAGCTCTGTATTCATAACATTTCTGTTTTCCCCGCGAAGGCGGGGATCTA
>QFOT01000108.1 GCA_003241285.1 Micavibrio aeruginosavorus | reverse complement strand
ACCTGGCGTCAGTATAGAGATAGATCGCACCATTCTTAAACTGCACTCTGATAAAACCGGCCCCGTCCTCATATCCGGTTCCCAGAATCACCATCTATATCTCTATAAGCCTTCATATTTAGCCTCCCTAAACCAATCAAAAACCGTTCCGGATAATTTGTGAATTGAATTTATGCTATCTCGATTCCCGTATTGACGACCTTCAGGTTATAAACATAGGCTTTGCCGCCTAAAACCGAATGGTTGGTCTCCATCTCCATAAAAAAACTCCACAAGGTAAAACGTTTAAGTACCGTGTAAGTCAATTATTGCATATTATGGTTAATAAAGAGGAGAGAAATAAGCGCTAAGTCATTGATTTTATTGGTTGTGCTTAGCGCGCCTGTGGCCAGTTATTCTCTAAGTATAGCAATTTCAATGGATTACACGAATTTTAGCGTAAACTGAAATCTTGACATTTACCTCATAATATAGGAATATAGTCTTCATAAAGGCCACAGGTGCGTCCAGCACCGTGGCCTTTTTCTATTTGAGGGCCAGCGGATCGTTTTTTAATCCGCTTTTTTTATAAGCGAGGCACCATGAAACATTTAATGACAACGGATGAGAATGAAATCGGCAGATTGATCGGCTCATCCGCCTATCAAAACAATTCCCATCCTGATCACAAAGCCACCCATCAAAAAATTACAGATTGGTTCGCCTTCCATTATGGCCGCCAGCCAGCCCAAACCGATGCCACTGGCAGAACGATTGCGCCATCGGCAAGGAAAGCATCATTCTTCATTTCGCAGATACAGCTCGGAAAGACGTTATTTGTTGGCGAAGGCAATTTAAGCTTTGCCCTCAGTATAGAAAAAATGCCCGGTATTACCTCATCAAAGATTACTGCAACAACATACGAGAAAACTTCCGATCTTTCGGAGGAAGCGCAACAGAATTCTGAAATCTTAAAACAATCCGGCGCGTCCGTTTTAAACGGGATCGATGCCACAAAACTGGAGCAATATTTTCCTCATCTGAAATTCGACACCATCGTATTTCAGTTTCCCAATGCCGGAAGCCGCGAGCCGGAATATGGCCGCAATCCTAATTACATCCTCATCCGTAATTTTCTCAAAAGCGCAGCCTCTTGCTTGGCGCCCAACGGAAGAATCTTGATTACAGCTGTCGACAACCCGCATTATCATGGCGCTTTTCAATTCGAAGAGGCTTCTGAAAAGACAGGATATAGCATACTTGGCTCATATCCTTTTGACCCAGAATCCTTTCCTGGTTACAGTCATATCAATACAAACGATGATGATAGCGCTCTTGAAAAGCATAATGAATTCAAGACATGGATATTTGAGCTAAAGAAATAATGTTTGAGCAACAAAGTCTATTGATGGATCAGAAAGAAGCGCCAGAAATCAATATTTCAGGCCTGACCTATATTCCTGACTTCATTTCTGCCCAGGAGCAGGATCTCTTATTGTCGCAAATCGACCAGCAACTATGGCTGACAGATCTTAAACGCCGCGTGCAACATTACGGCTATAAATATGATTATAAAGCCCGCACTGTCGGCAATGATGCCTATTTAGGGCTATTGCCTGACTGGCTCTCAGCAATTAGCACGAAACTACACAATGATGGCATTTTTCCATCGATTCCGGATCAGGTCATTGTGAATGAATATCTACCTGGACAAGGTATTTCAGCGCATATTGATTGCGTGCCGTGCTTTGCAGATAAGATTTCATCGTTAAGCTTAGGTTCACCCTGTGTAATGGAATTTTTCAATCCTAAAACTGGTGAGAAAAAATTCATCACTCTCAGAGAACGCAGCCTGATCGTTCTTTCCGGTCCCGTCCGCTACGAATGGCAGCATGCAATCCCCGCCAGAAAATCAGACGTCATCTACGGTATCAAAACCGAACGCGCCCGCCGCGTCTCTCTGACCTTCCGCAACGTCGTCCTAAACTAAAACTGTAGCGTGATAACGACCGTTGTGGAAAATGGTTATGGATATTTATGCTTTGGCCTTAATATCCAAGGCACTTACTTAAATCACAGTACATATTATTATTTAATATCAATATATTAACCAATTTTTTTTGTAATTTAAACGTCAGAAATATATATGATATAATCTGACTATAAGAATAAATTTGCCATGAGCACGATTGCCACAATGATTATCAAAAGGATCCGCGCCAAACAGCGCGGCTGGGTTTTCACGCCCAAAGACTTTCTTGATATCGGCACCCGTGCCGCCGTTGATCAAACCCTCTCGCGCCTCGTGCAAAAAGGTCTTATCCGCCGCCTGGATCGCGGTGTTTACGATTACCCAAAACAACATCCCACGTTGGGAACGCTCTCCCCAGGCGCAGATGATCTGGCACAGGCGCTTGCCGTCAGGACAGGGGATATAATGTCTTTCCGTCCGGCGCGACAGCCGCAAACCTTCTGGGATTGTCCACGCAGGTTCCAGGCCGACCTGCCTACATGACAAATGGCCCTTCCAGAACAAAGAAAGTGGCCGGACGAACAATCACTTTGAAACACGCTAAGGTGCCGATTCTGGATCGTATTTCCCGCAAAGCAAATTTTACACTTCAGGCTTTGTCCTATCTGGGTAAAAATAATATTGATGATCAAACGATTCTACGATGTGCCCGTCGGCTTGATGATCATGACTTGAAAGGCCTTGCTGCTGCTGCCTCACAAGTACCCGGATGGATGGCAGATGTGATTTTGAGGATACAAAAAACAAAACATGGACAAGTTCGCCATCAGGCCTGATCAGGAAAGACGCGATATTCTTCAAGAAGCCGCCAGCAGGCGCGATCTGGCTGACATTATAATTGAGAAAGATTTCTGGGTCTGCTGGACGCTGAAAAGTCTTTTTTCCAATCCCAACCTTTCTCCGTTCCTGACATTCAAGGGCGGCACATCTTCATCCAAAGCGTATGGTTTAATAGAACGGTTTTCTGAAGATATTGATCTGACCATAAGCCACAACGCACCATTTCTTGCCGATGGCAAAGAGCCTATGGAAGAAGACATATCAGGTAAGGAGCGTGAGCGGAGAATTGATGCACTCAAAGAGAATGCTCAACTTTTTGTTGAACGTGTCGCCCTGCCAGAGCTGTATAAAAATATCGAAAATTTGCTCGGTAATGAGGGATGGAGTATCGGACTTGATGCAGAAGATCCTGACCGCCAGACCATACTTTTTTTATCCCAAGGCATTCGAATACAAGCTCCACAAAGATATTAATCTTTTAGAAGTAGAGAATGTATTCGATGTTCCCGATTTATTCGGAGAATGGCAGAATCGTTACATCCTTCCACGTGTGAAGCTGGAATTCGGCGCAAGAGGCGAAATCGAGCCAAACGAAACTCGTACAATCACGCCATATGCAGCCGAAACATTCCCAGACATTTTTCCTGATCCATCCTCAAATATCCCCGTATTAGGGGCAGACCGTACCTTCTGGGAAAAGGCAACCATCCTTCATGCATTACATCATGGATCGAAAATGCGTGACCGGATGTCACGTCATTATTACGATACATATATGCTGGCTCAGAAAGGCATTGCAGATGCGGTATTAAGAAATTCTGCCTTGCTGGAACGCGTGGTGAGAAACAAAAGCCTGCTTTTCAAAGATACGAAAGCCTCCTATGGAACCGCTATACTGGGCAGTCTGAAACTAATACCCAGCCAAGAACAGCAGAAATCTCTCAAGAACGACTATGATAAAATGGCAGAAATGTTCATGGGAGAATTTCCAACATGGGAGGTAATTATTAATGACCTTACAGAACTGGAAACGCGCATAAACCGTGTTTGATTATTTCATCATTGCGATCTTCATGAGACAAACGATCAGCTCTTATATGTCTTCACTCCTTAATGTCTGTATCCTTCACCATATAGCCCAAGGGCGGAGATGATTTTGTCTGGAAAGATTGGTTGCGGGAGCCGCAGCCGAGTCTGGACTTTCTGGGATTTTGCCGAACTTTCCAGGACGTTTACCGAAAAATCGATACCCTGAAAGATACCCCTAAAACTTTTTAGTGGAAAAGCAGATTTGAACTGACGACATGAATTTAGATGGAATTAATATAAATCTCATAAGCCATATTTTTCTTTTAACAAAGATATTAGATTTGCTCTTTCATCAATAGAGCTAAAAGTAAACTCCCCCACTGTATCTCCATTAACTAGCACTGTTAGATTATATTTTATATCCTGCATTTGGCTGCTGATAATATTCTCTTTAAATGTAATAATTGTCTGATAATCTGAAAGTCTTATTAAATTACACATTTCTTTATCTTATATTAGAAGATTACATTAAAAGTTTGTCAGAATAAATTATTTAAGATATAAGAGCTTGCCAGATTGCTTTAAATCTCTCCCCCCAGAGAAACTATCCGCAATCTGGCAACCCGTCCCCCTTAACTATTAAATCACGCGATTTTTTGCTCATCGCTTCAAGAGATGTAATCAAATTCTTAAGCTTCTTCGGAGCAATACCCTTTAGTCCTAAATCATTAATCGCAGCACTGTAATCGGCAGGATTGGACATTGATTTAAGAAGAAAAATATCCTCATCTAAGGCACGATAGAATTGTTTTAATGTAGACTTATTGTTACTTACCCCACCGAAAATCAGAGCTCGATAAAATTCAGCAGAAAATAAATTCTGTTCGATTTTGCAAAGAATTCTAAAACTTTTTGATTCGATCCCTTTTTGCTTAAGTACAGCCTCAACAATAGATATGTAAATTGCCTCTTTTTTCCGTACTGATCGCTCATATTCAGGATCATAAAGCGAACTTTCGGGATCAAGCTTATTTAAATCCAACGATAAACTTTGTTGAAAAATAATCGACTGATACGAAATCACTTTTTCTTTTAGTCTAGAGATAATTGCGAGGTTCGGCTTCATTTCTTCCTATCATAATACAATAGTATTGTATATAAAATCACGTAAAATGATAGCTGTATTTTTAGTATTTTATTTCAATTCAATGTGGTACTTTTTTTTAAATTCCTTCCATTTTTATAGTTTTTTATGAAAAAATCAAAAACAGCAACTCAACTCATTGAGCAATCAGAGATCGGCGATCAAATTAAATTCGCGCGCGTAATGAAGCAGTTAACACAGCAAGATTTAGCTCTTAGCTTAAATGTTTCTATTCAACAAATTGCAAGATACGAAAAAGGTGAAAACGCTATTTCATACGATAAGCTACAGAGCTTATCTAGTATTCTTGATATTCCAATTAGCGAGCTTCTTACACGGGCTGAACCAGCTGACGAGCATCCTTTTTTCGCAAAAGCTTTAAAATCATCAAATAAACATGTGCCGGAAGCAGAAATTCTTGAGTTAATAAATCTTTATACAAAGATCAATGACGCTAACGCGAGGCAAACAATTCTTGAAATGATGAAATTGGTAAAGAATGGAACCAGAAAAAGTAAATAAAATTGCACGATATATTCGCCATATCGAGATAAATAATTTTGGTGAAGCAGGCCAATTCAAAGTTCAAAAAAGCCGTATAGCAATAGTAGGCGCTGGTGGCCTAGGTTGCCCAGTTGTAACATATCTGGCAGCGGCAGGTGTCGGGGCTATTAAAATCATTGATGCTGATACTATCGATATAAGTAATTTACAAAGGCAGTTTTTATATAGACCAAGTGATACGGGCCAACTTAAGGCTGCAGTAGCATTAGAAAAAATGACGGACTTCAACCCAGATATTCAAGTTGAAGCTTCAAATGAAAGGCTAAATGTACAGAACATAGATAGGATGCTATCAGATTTTGAATTAATAGTGGATTGTAGCGATAATTTTGAAACTCGTTATTTGCTAAACCGTTTTGCTATTGAAAATGGCAAAACCTTAGTATCTGGAGCTGTATCAACCACCAATGGACAACTCTTCACTTTTAAAAGAGGACATCCTTGCTATGAATGCTTGTTCCCCCCATTGCCAGAAAATAGTCAAGCGCCATCATGCACCGAAGCCCCTGTCCTAGGTTCAGTTGTTGGAACAATCGGGCTTATGATGGTTACCGAGATTATGAAAGAAATTACAGGTATAGGAAAAAGTTTAGCGGGCAGCTTTATCTCCTTATCTGCCGCCGATACATCAACAAAGAAGATTGCATTTAATAAACATCCAGATTGTAAAATCTGCAATTAAATGTCTTACAGCGGAAGCTCCATAAAAAGAACTCAAGCGCCAATTCATTTGAAGCAACAAGCGCAACTTGAATCTTTTCTTTCTTTACCAGGATATGGAGAAACACTTTTATCCGGTGCGGCAGGGACCGGAAAGAGCTTCCTTGTTCAAAGTGTTTTACAAAAAAAACTTAAAAAAAAATTTCTGATTCAATACAAATTCACAAATAAAAAAAGCTTAGATAATAGCTTTCTTATATCAATTCTGAAGCAAATTTTGGTTTTATTTGATATAAGCGAAAACATTATAAAAGATTCACAGATCAAAGTTATAGAATATTTTGTTGATTTGAACCCAGAAGAAATCCATCTATTACTAGATTTAATTCATGAAAACAAAACGTCTCGGAATTTACACGAGAATTTTTTCTTATTAATTGAAAAGCTTATATTTGGCCTTAAAAAAGAAGTTATTTTTTTCTTAGATGACATTCAATGGGCGCCACCGTTATATTATAAGCTCCTAAACCAAATTTCCAGCAAGCGATTGAATCAGCTAAAAATAATATCTTGCAGTAGAATAAAAACACCTTCAACAAATATCTTCCTATCAAACTTGACTAGGAAAGAAACAAAAAGCCTAATCCTTTCGTTGAATAAAAAAAACAAGAGGAAGATAGATAGTGACGAAATATTTCTTCTTACAAAAGGAAATCCTTTCTATTTAGATTTCCTTTTGCATCACGAAAACATTATGAAGTCAGCATCTCCTTCCCAAAAAAGCGTTCTTAACTTAAAGCAACTACTAAGCTATGAATATTCCAACATTTCAAAAAATCAGAAAAAACTTCTACAAATAATTAGCTGCCTCAGAGAGGCCATTAATATATACGACCTGCAACGTCTCAAAAATTATACAGTATCTAAAAAATGTATTTTATTCCTTGAAAAGTCTGGACGAATTTTAAATTCGAATGATTTCATAAGTATCAGTCACGACATTCTAAAAGAAGCCATATTTTCATCAATTGATCCAGCTGAAAAAATTAAATATCACTTTGCTCTTGGTAAACTTTTTTCCAAGAAAGTATCCGCCAACTATCTAGATGAGACAGTATACCACTTTATGAACGCGAATTCTTGGGTTGAACTTTATAGATACTCAATGAAGGGAGCATCCTACGCATATTCTCGATTTTTATCTGAGTTAGCATTCTCTTTTATTGATAATGCATCAATAGCAGCGCAAAAAATGAATATGCTTAAGCATTCACGACAAATAAAAATTAGTATTATGAGAGGAAAGATCATATTTTTACTTGGCCTATCTGATAGTGGGGAGAATGACATGAGGATTCTTGAGGGCGCTCTCACTAAACCAACTTTGTCTATTGAAAAACGTGAAGAAATTTTAAATTTATTGAGTCTTTATTACTGGAATAATGGAAAATTACCAAAAGCTTTAAAAATCATTGATCAATTCTACGATCTTAGCTTCGGGCGTTTAGATAAGAATTTGATTTTTTCACTTCGCAGAATTGGAATATTCTCTGATATGGGCGAATTCAGTAAATCCA
>QFOT01000107.1 GCA_003241285.1 Micavibrio aeruginosavorus | reverse complement strand
CGGGGAATTCGACATAGACCGAAATCCAGCCTGAAATACTGCGCAGGCGATGCGGCGGCCGGACAGGATTACCAAGCTCGGGCAGCAGCTTTCCGGTGTTCTTGTAATCCGTGCGGATTCTTTTCAGGCGATCGCGAAGCTTTTCGATAGCCTGATCGGGCGATGGCGCCATCTCGGCAATTTCCGGGAAAGATTCCGTTGTCGCGCTATATAAATGATTGTCAGCAGTGTTGAATTCATTGCCCTGTTCCTGAACAGGTATGCATTCGATCCAGTAACCGTTTCTTGGCATGGCATCATCTCCCTGAAGCGTCAAATCCTTCAAAATCAATGCCTTAGAGGCATATTTTTTGCGGTTTGATCATTAAGTATTTTATTGATTAGAATATGCTTATATCACGTTTTTCCACAGGCCGCAAAATTTTTTTACATGCTATGTAAAGTTATGAATCTTCCATGCGACTCTTGGGATTTTCCCAAGCGTATTAGCAATTCCTGTTTCTCTCCACCTTGCCGCCCCTGATCCGATGATCTAATCTTAGGTTATGACCTATGATGACAATAATATTTTCGCCCGTATTCTGCGCGGCGAAATCCCTTCCAGAAAAATTTATGAAGACGATTTCGTGCTCGCGTTTCACGACGCGTTTCCAAAAGCGCCCGTTCATGCGCTGGTTATTCCCAAGGGGAAATATCTGAATATCGACGATTTTAATGCGAAGGCATCGGACGCGGAAATTCTTGCGTTTTATCGCGCCATTCCAAAAGTCGTGAAAGAAATCGGCGTCAGCGAAAACGGTTTCCGGACCATTGCCAATACGGGTTCCAATGGCGGACAGGAAGTGCCGCATTTTCACCTTCATATCGTTGGCGGTAAAACTTTAGGCGCAATGCTGGCAGATTAAACCCGACGCTCTATCGGAAAACGAATGACGTTTGTGATATTTGCAGGCAGTGGGGTGGGGGAAAGTGATTTCAAAAATGCCTGTTCATTTAATATATCGCATATTTCTTCGATCGCCGGATGAACGCCGAGCGCAGCATCCGATAATAATGTCAAAAGATCGGCGGTGAGTTCCAAATCATCACGGATGAAATTATTCCACTCATTTGTGGCGGGCAAAGACTGGCGCATCCAGTGCGGCGCGTAATCATCCAGTATATAATCGGCATGGGTCAAAAAAGGCTCGATCAAGTCACGCTCATGATGCAGATGCGGCACGAGCACATGAAAGCAGCAGGCAATCGAGATAAGGCTCTCCAGCGGAGAAAGCTCCTGAAAGGCCCGGCGCAGTTTGCAGTCATCGCTCGAGCAAAGATCCTGATCCTTCGACAGGATAAGGCCGAGCATCGACGGTACCTGTAAATCCAGGTACAGCCTCGCCAGATCTTTTCCAGAAATCATCTGCATCATTGCGTTAACTCCAGTCTGCATTAAGCGCCTGAATTCTTAGTAAATCGTTAATCGCTTTAAAGCTCCCTTTTGATATGCCATAAAGGCTATAGATCATTGAGGGGGGCTTGAAATGGTTGCACGCATCAAGACAGTTTCATTTCGCGGCGTCGATGTTTTGGACATAGATGTCAAGGTGCAGATTTCAAGCGGGTTTGTCGCGTTTACGAACGTGGGTTGCGTTAGATGAAAGTTGCTTACCTTATGAATTCCAAATATCTCTGGCTCTCTATTTTATGTTTTATTCTTAATATTGGTCAGGCCCAAGCGCTAAGTTGTATGCCGACTCAAGGTATTTCAGCGCTAAGGCAATATGATGTGGTGTTAGATGCCATTCCCACAGCAACGGGCAATTCAGGAAATGTCACATTTAAAGTTCAGAAAGCATATAAAGGAAGAATTCAGCAAGGAAGTAACATTGTTGTCGTTTCACAAAGAACAAACTTCTACGGGCCTAAAAAATATAAGCAGGGTAAGAATTATATTTTATTTCTAAAAGAAAATTCTTCATCGGGAGAATTCAATGATCCTGTGTGCTCTCCGAGTTTTTTAAAAGAGGCTGCCGTAAGTTTTCCTTACGCTAACCAGCATATTTCAAACAATTTTGCTGAATTAGAGCTGGCTGAAGCAGATTCAGCCGATGAAAAAATAGCTGTCTATAATAATTTAATAGAAAAATACCCTCACATTGAAATTTTTTATAATAAGATCGCTGAAATTTTGATGGAGGAGGAGAGATTTGACGAGGCTGTAGTTGCTTATCAAAGAACTCTTAAATCTCGCAATTCTCTCATAAGAAAAGATGAAATAGGTAATATCACTGAGAAAAGGCTGGGCCCTGCTTATGAAGACCTTCCTTCTTATGATCCTTCCATAAAGGTGCCTACTGATTTCAGATGGTATCAAAACGGTGACCGAATGAATTTAATTTTCCCTTATGTCGTTGCGCTTTATAAATCTGGAAAAAATGACGACGCTTTGCGAGTTTTAAAAATTGCGGAAGGATCACGTGATCCAAGAGATATTCAAAAATTGCGTATAGAAATAGAAGCCAACAAATAATGGTAGCCCGGATTAAAACAGTTTCATTTCGCGGCGTGGATGTTTTGGACATTGATGTGGAAGTCCAGATTTCATCAGGCTTTGTGGCATTCACGATTGTCGGTCTTCCCGATAAAGCCGTTGCCGAAAGCCGCGAGCGGGTCAGGGCGGCGCTGCATGCGATGGGTCTTGCGCTGCCTGCCAAACGTATCACCATCAATCTCGCGCCTGCCGATGTTTCGAAAGAAGGATCGCATTACGATCTGCCGATTGCGCTGGGGCTACTCACCGCGATGGAAGTATTGCCGTCCGATGCACTGAATAATTTTGTCGCGCTGGGGGAATTGGGACTTGATGCGTCTTTGCGCAATGTGACGGGTATTTTACCGGCGGCAGTGCACGCGCAGAAAAACGACCTGGGGTTGATATGCCCGGAAGGCGGTGGATCGGAAGCGGCATGGGCGGGCGATCTCGATATTCTGGCCGCATCGTCATTGCTGCAACTCATCAATCATTTCAAAGGTACGCAGATCTTATCGAGGCCAGTTGCCAACCTGCCGCCGGAATTCGCCAAGACGCATCGCAATCTTTCAGAAGTCAAAGGACAGGAAACCGCAAAACGTGCTTTAGAAATCACGGCGGCTGGCGGACATAATTTAATGATGGTCGGGCCGCCGGGATCGGGCAAGTCGATGCTGGCGTCTTGTCTGCCGGGATTGTTGCCACAGCTCTCGCCTGTCGAAGCTCTGGAAGTGTCGATCATTCACTCACTGGCCGGGACGTTGCCTGAAGGCGGGTTGGTTAGGCATCGTCCGTTTCGCGATCCGCATCATACGGCGTCGCAGCCTGCCTTGATCGGCGGCGGGACAAAAGCCAAACCGGGCGAAATTTCCCTCGCCCATAACGGTGTTTTGTTTCTCGATGAGCTGCCGGAATTTCCGCGCGGCAGTTTAGAATCTTTGCGCCAGCCTCTGGAAACCGGCGAAACATTGGTGGCGCGGGTGAATTACCACGTTACCTATCCGGCAAATTTTCAATTAGTGGCGGCGATGAATCCATGCCGCTGCGGTTATTTCGGCTCGGGCGACGATGAGTGTTCGAAAGCTCCCAAATGCGCCGATGATTACCAGAGCAAATTATCGGGCCCGCTTCTCGACCGGATCGATTTACAAGTCGACGTACCCGCGGTGTCTGTGATGGATCTGGCTTCCGCCCCAACTGGCGAAACATCGGAAGAAGTTGGGGCGAGGGTTGACCGCGCCCGTCAACGCCAGAAAAGCAGATTTGAAAAATACGGCTCGCATTATCACACCAATTCACAGGCCTCCGGCGATGTGCTGGAAAATATCGCCGTTATGACATCCGATGCGAAAGCCCTGCTGGAAAAAGCGGCGACGAAAATGCGCTTTTCGGCGCGAAGCTGGCATCGCTTGTTGCGCGTCGCCCGCACGATTGCCGATCTGGAGGGCGATCTGGCGCAAATCGAGGCGCGGCATATGGCGGAAGCTTTAAGTTTCCGGCGATTGCGATTGCAGGATTTATAGGGAATCTCCTATACTCGCCTTTATGACATTCGATCTTATTTCCGCAATTATCGGCTTTTCCTGTGGTGCGCTTGCGATCACCGCTTTTCTGGCGCCCAAGCTTGCCCGCTCGAAACGCGACGAGGAAACACTCGGCGCGACTTTTGAAGCGCTGGCGCAGGAATCCATGCGCAAAAGCCAGGAGCAGTTTCTAAATCTTGCCGCCGAGAAACTGAAACAGGCGCAGATGGAAGGATCTCACGATCTGGAAAAGCGCCAAACAGCGATTGCGACCTTGGTCGATCCTATCGGAAAATCCTTAAAAGAAATGGAAGCGAAAATCGAAACGCTCGGCAAAACCGGTGCCGGCCTTGAGATGCAGCTAAAGAATTTCGCAGACGATCAGAAAAACCTCAGCAAGCATACCCAGCAATTGGCACAGGCGATGAAAAACCCGGTCGTGCGCGGTCAATGGGGGGAGATGCAATTACAGCGCGCTCTTGAATTTGTCGGCATGAGAAATCCCGAGCACTACCAAACGCAAGTAAGTGTCCAGGGAGATAACGGCGTTCAAAGACCCGACTTTGTCATTAACTTGCCGACCGGGGTGCAGATCGTGATCGATGTGAAAACACCTCTCGATCCTTATCTAGCTTTGATCGAAAATTCGAATGAAGAAATGCAGGAGAAAAATCTTGCGACTTTCCGCCAGAGTGTCAGGGCGCATATCAAAACATTATCCGCTAAAAATTATTCCAAGCAGTTTAATTCACCGGAATTCGTCGTGATGTTTCTGCCGAGCGAAGGGCTGTATTCCACGGCAATCGGCAACGATCCTGAATTGCTGAATGAGGCGTCCAATAATAATATTATTCTGGCATCCCCAACGACGGTGATGGGTTTGCTGCGCGTCGTCATGTATGGCTGGCAGCAGCAAAAGATTGCACAGGAAGCGAATAATATTTCGGCGCTGGCTTCCGATCTTTTCGATCGTATGGCAACATTTGGCAATCACATGGTGAAGCTGGGCAAAAACCTTGGCACAGCCGTCAATTCCTATAATGATTCCGTCGGATCCATGGAACGCTCCGTACTGTCCAATATGCGTAAGCTAAAAGAGCTTCATATGTCGAATAAAGAAATCATTGCACCGAGCCTTATTGAAACCATGCCGCGTCCGATTACGTCGCAGGTCCTTTTGAATAATGAAGATACCGATATAATTTCCCTTAAAGCTTCTAACGAATAAAGAACCATGACAACGCTTCCTATAATTCTTCTGCCTGATCCTGTCCTCAAACAAGTGGCGCAGCCGATTGAAAACATCACTGAGGAAATTCGTGATCTTGCCGCCAATATGGCGGAAACGATGTATGCCGCGCCGGGTATCGGTCTGGCCGCCAATCAGGTGAATGTACTGAAGCGCATTTTCGTCATGGACACGGATTTTCGTGAGGATAAAACGAGCCGAAATTTCGTCACCATGATCAATCCGGAAATCGTCTGGAAATCGGAAGAAATGAGCGTGATGGAAGAAGGCTGTCTTTCGATCCCGCAGCAATATGCAGATGTCGAGCGTCCGAAAGCCGTGCGCGTAAAATTCGTCGATCTCGAAGGCGAGATGAAAGAAATTCTCGCCGAGGATTTAATGTCGCATTGCGTTCAGCATGAGCTCGATCATTTAAACGGCACGTTATTTATCGATTATCTGTCGCGCCTCAAGCGCAATATGCTTTTGAAGCGGTATGATAAAGCGCAGAAAGAAAAAGAGATATTGTAGTCGGTAATCAGTGATCAGTTATCAGAAAAAAGAATTTGCGCCGACATTTGAAGATTTGGAAGTATTTAAGTCTTCTTTTTCTATTGCTATAGAAATTCATAAAAAAACTCTAGGATTTCCAAAGATTGAGCAATATGCGCTTGCAAATCAAATACGAAGATCTAGAAAAGCAATAGCTGCTAATATTGCCGAAGGTTTCGGAAAGCAAAGAAACTCAAAGGCTGAATTTGCAAGGTTCATTATTATAGCCATAGGTTCAAGTGACGAGACATTGGTTTGGTTAAAATTTTGTTTTGAGCTAGGGTATATATCTGAAGAAGAATATTCAAAATGGTGTTCCGAATTAAAAAAGACAAGCCGTATGCTTCAATCTCTGTATTCTACCTTAAAATCTGATAACCGATGACTGATAACCGATTACGCATTATCTACATGGGAACCCCGGATTTTTCCGTTCCGGCTTTGCAGACGCTTATCGATTCAGATCATGAAGTGATTGCTGTCTATTCGCGGGAACCGAAACCGAAGGGGCGCGGGCAGCAAATACAAAAAACGCCCGTACATGAACTGGCGGATAAATATTCAATTCCCGTCTTTACGCCAAAGAGTTTCAAGAAAGATCCCGAGGCAGTAACGCAGTTTCAAGATTTGAAAGCCGATATCGCCATCGTCGCGGCGTATGGATTGATATTGCCTTTATCTGTTTTGAATGCGCCGAAATTTGGATGCCTGAATATCCATGCGTCGTTGTTGCCGCGCTGGCGCGGCGCATCGCCTATCCAGCATGCGATATGGAAGGGCGACCAGATAAGCGGCGTCACCATCATGCAGATGGAGGAAGGGCTGGATACCGGGCCGATGCTGCTCAAGCGCGAGATGAATATCGAAAGCATGACCACGCCGGAGTTACATGACGCGCTTTCTGTCATGGGCGCGGAGATGGTCGTGGAAGTGCTGCAAAATATTCCGCAAGGCGAAAGACAAAATGATGCTATTTCCATCTATGCGCCGATGCTCAAAAAAGAAGACGGGCTGATTGACTGGCATCATTCGGCGATTGATATCGACCGTCAGGTAAGGGCTTTGAATCCATGGCCGGGCACCTATACAAGCGCAGATGGAAAGAGATTAAAAATTTTGAAAGGCCATGTCGTCAAGCCGGAGCTTGATGAAAAACCGGGAACGGTTTTGCCCAAAGGCGCGGTCATGTGCGGCGGCGGTTTCGCCTATCAAATTGAAATAGTCCAGCCTGAGAATTCGAAACCCATGGACGCAGCATCCGCCATTAACGGCCATCACCTGAAAATTGCCTCGGTCTTGCAATGACCCGTTTCAAACTGACTATTGAATATAAGGGAACTGGTTATTGCGGCTGGCAAACGCAAGGCCAGGGCGAAAAGACGATCCAGGAAACGATCGAAAACGCGATTTTCGGTTTCTCGGGGCAGCGCGTAAAAGTGACGGGCGCAGGGCGGACAGATTCCGGTGTGCATGCAAGGGGACAGGTTGCACATTTTGATTTCGACAATTCACGCCATAATATGGATGGCTATGCGCTGGCGAAGGCAATCAACGCTTTTTTAAAAGAAGAAGCGATTGCGGTAATCAGGGCCGAAGAAGCAGACAGTGAATTCCATGCCCGTTTCGGCGCGAAGCAAAAGCTCTATACATATTCAATCCTGAACCGTCCGGCAAAACCGGCCATCGACACCGATCTTGTCTGGCATATCGGCAAAAGCCTAAATGTCGAGGCGATGCAGCACGCTGCGCAGCATTTAATCGGCACTCATGATTTTACATCGTTCCGCGCTGCCATGTGTCAGGCCAAATCGCCGATCAAGACCATTGACGATTTGAAAGTCGAAAAATCCGGCGATTATATTTTTATCCATGCCTTCGGGCAGTCTTTTTTGCACCATATGGTGCGCAACATTGCAGGCACCTTGGTGCTGGTCGGCGAAGGAAAAT
>QFOT01000106.1 GCA_003241285.1 Micavibrio aeruginosavorus | reverse complement strand
GCCGCCGCCCTCGACCACGATGCGGCTTTTATTTGACCCGAGATCAAAATGGTCGCCAAACGATGTGCCGACAATGATTTCGATATTATTTAATTCATCTTCGTCGGTTAGGCTTTTTTCAACGA
The DNA here is from genome assembly GCA_003241285.1 of Micavibrio aeruginosavorus. Taxonomy (GTDB): domain Bacteria; phylum Pseudomonadota; class Alphaproteobacteria; order Micavibrionales; family Micavibrionaceae; genus Micavibrio_B; species Micavibrio_B aeruginosavorus_A. The sequence continues at coordinate 7,714 of QFOT01000106.1, read as the reverse complement.
TAGCAGCACCACTTAAGCTAAAATTGGCAGATATAGAATATGAGTGTAAAGAATAGTCAACTGTATCAAATCCCTTCCCCCCATCGATAAAATCATTACCACTAAATACGTTAAGAATATCTCCGCCGCCTATAATAATATCTTTAACTGATCCACCATATATAATGTTATCTCCTGCACCACCCTCTAAAATAAGACTGGACATTTCAGACCTTGCATCAATTTTGTAATCAATACTTGTTAAATGAAGGTTTGATTCTAATGCTAAATCATAAGATTCAGCGTAATTTGCTATTAAGTTAGCCTGATCTATACCATTAACGATTTTACGAGCATTAAAAAAATCAACATCCTGATTAGAAATATAATCCTCTAGTTTTTTACCAGTAAAATAGCCATTAATCATACCCAAAGCGATGATTTTGGCCGCAACATCAGGATCAGCAGCAAGATCCGGATAATTTATCAAGTCTTCACCGATCAAATCTCCAATCCGATCATAATTGTCACGTCCCGTAATATGAACAAAACCTCGACCACGATAAACATAAGCATCATTGGTTTCGTCATGCGGACCAGGTAAATTACCTAAACTTTGGCCTACAGTCGTTCCACTACCATACAAGTCGATAAAATAATCAACTGCATTTCCATTATACTGTTCGTAAAAAGATACAAAATTTCCAGTTTCATGCTTTGCTGTTGCTAAAACATATGAGATTTGATTAGACTCAATCGCGCCATATTCAATCATCTGGCCGATAATTTTCTTGATATAGTTATCCGCACTTCCAGAAAATATCGTATCTACATCGCTTAGAGTAGGCGTGGAATTAAGACTATATAAAATCATTGGAAATCTCCTTTAATTTTTATTGATTAAGGAATTGGCAGATTTTATTAAAGTGCTTTCATCGCCACCCTTTTGACCAATCATGTAAATATAATTCCTATCTATCCATATGATTCTTAACGGACCTGGATATGCATAAACTTTTACAGGCATAAGATAACCTGTTTTTTCTTCGTTTAATTTTCTCGCCTTTAGACCCTGACTAAAGATTTCATCGAGTGCTGAATTTATATATCGATCAGCTAGTTTCTGCTTAGAAAATGAATGAGTGAAACATATTTGCTCCCCAGCACAATTTTTGCCGATACCCATAACCATCTCAAAATTTTCACTGCTACAATTTGCTTTAGAATATCTGATGAATAGATTTTCTCTGCTAATTGGAAAAAATTCAGGAATTTCAACTTTTTCTTCACCGCAACTAATATTACGCTGACCTTTATATTGTTCGCTTTTATCAAATGTACCGCCTGTATTAGGCACATTACTATCAGCTTGGACATCGAAAGAAAGAATTAAAAATATCGTAATAATTATTACCTTGAAACTTATAAATTTAAATTTATTTAGTAGCTTCATTGTTTACTCTCCCAAAATTCTTTGTTTTTCTTTATTGAATATAAGTAACTCTCTTTAGATTCTTGTTCTCCAAGACGATCGATATCCCTTTTATAGCCACAGGCATCAATATCTGTATAAGTTGTTGCATAACCAGCATCAGCGTGAGGCGATTTATCAAAAAAATGCGTCTCGACCCCATAAAGAAAACGGCCAATCCAAGCGAGCATCAGACGCTCCCTATCAGTATGAGCCATTGGCTTATTCCTTCTTGGATATTAAATTTCCATACGCATCCATGAGCAATAAATTATCTTTTTCATCATAATGAGCTGCTACCATCCAGCTAACGATATTGCTGGAACCAGCCGCACGATACACAACTTTGTGGTCGCTTTTAAAACTTTTTAAAATATCTTTATATTTATTACCGTGCCCTAAACCCGAGGCATCTTTATAAACATCCCATGGCACTTCGGCTGTTTTTTGCATCTTGCCAACATCGATTAGGATATGCTCGATATATTTTCTGGGCGTTCCTGGCGGGAAATGCGGCTCCAGAAACTTCGCCAGTTCCTTATGATCGTTGAAATCTTTCAGTGAGAATGCTTCAATGTCATAATTCGCTGCAAAAGGATCACGCTTGCAAGATATTATAACACAAGCCAGTAAAGCGAGTGTTATAAATAGAAATAAATTCTTCATTACTCTTCCCCAATAAATACGACTGTCGAATAGTCCCTCACATTAAGAGCGCTGTCAAATCATATTAGAAATTTTTTCTTCTGATTATCCTACAGGTTGTAAGTCTGGCTTTTATGCAAGAGATAGTTTGTAATTTATCAAGCGGCAATTTTAAGCAAGGACATCCCGTTATCGTTCGCCGCGAATGGAATGTGCGGACTGGTAACGCTCCGGATTTTTATCGCATCCTCGCTCATGGCGTAATGAAGGTCCTTGAGAGTGCCGAAGCCTTTAGGGGTAGTTAGGTTTAAGATGGGCAATATTTCGGAGAGAGAGAGAGAGAGAGAGAGAGAGAGAGAGAGAGAGAGAGAGAGAGAGAGAGAGTAACTACCAGCCGCGATGATATTATTCGCGTCAAAAAACCCTTTAATTAGGTCAAATTGTGCAGCCTTTGCAAATCTCCCACCGCCAGTGGTCATATAGTTATAAGCACTCAACGAATGTGCGGTTACTTCAGAATTATCCCTGATCAAGCTTTCATTTTTAAGAATCGAAGGATGAGCTGTAGTTCCAAACAGATATTTTGAAATAATTGCTCCTATTAATGCTGTTGTCATCTTACTCTGCCCCCCCTAAAGCTATTTTTACAGTCGTTATAGTCAAAAGATTCTGAAACTTTAGCGTCGGGCAAAAACTCTCCAGTTATCTTCGACTTATGTCTGTAGCTGATAACAACAACACCCTCATCACCTTTAGATAATATTTGCGAAGGGTTATCAGTACCCGCTGTGCGCTGCGAAAAGATTCTGCAGCAACCAGGCTGTGTCAGCAAAAGTTCAACTGGATTTTCAATAGGAGTTTGCCTGTCAAGATCATCATACTTCTTGCCGTTATTACGATCTGTCAATACAACACGAACAGATTTAGCTCGAGATACATGCTGCAAAACAATGGCAATCTTTCTTTCTGGAGGCATTCCTGGGTACCACTGCTCACATAAAACATTGCCAAAGAGGCCATGCCCTATCTTGTACAAAACGCCGTAGACAGATGAAGACAGCGCTACAACAATAAAAAGCGCCAATAACAAATTCTTTGACCGCGCTGTCATAGAGTGCTGCCCTTAAGTATAAGTAATATTATATTTTTGAAATGGAAATGTGTAGAGCTATCGCTCAGAGTATAACTATCATTTGGAAACATCTTTCAAGCCCTCCCCAGTCGGCTTTCGATTAGTGAACATTCTGCTAAAGATAAACATACTGTCAACACAATGAGAAATTTGATTTCAATATGCGCCTCGAACAGAAAGCTTACCACTTAACCAAGCTTTTCTTATGGAATTAGCAAGTATCAATGTATGTGTGTTTGATCGTATTGCTATGGTTTATTAGGCTATTTGAAAATAAGCCGAGAAAAATACTCTATTTAAAAAGAAAAAGCATCCTTCAAGACTTTTGAGAAGCTTGCATCTTGAATTTCCCTACGCTGTTTAAATAGCGCAGACCAGAAATAAAACTTATCGTAAACTAGCGTCCATACATCATGTCCTATAGGATATTCAGTGTAATAGACTTTTGTACCACCAGCTTTCGCTATAGCCTTGGATATATTCCGACTCTTTTCAACAGATATATTCCGGTCTTTGTTGCCATGGAAAATCCACATTTGAGTATCGACCATCTTAGGTGCATCGGATATATCCCCACCGCCGCATAAGGGAGCAGCCACGGCAAAAAAATCAGGATATTGCGCAACCATTCCAAATGTGCCGAAGCCTCCCATTGAATGCCCAGTTAAATAAATTCGATTTTCATCAATTGAGTATTCTTTCATAAGCGTCTTAATAATTCTCATCACGTGGGTATTTGGGATGGGCCAAAAATCTTCATAAGCCTCAACTTCCCAGCTTGAAACTCCTGTCACGTGTGGCACTAAGATGAAAGCCGGAAAATTTTCTCTCAATTGAGGTGCTGAAAGTGCATAGGCTCCAAGGGCACGCCCTGTACCTCCATGAAGATTTACAACCAAAGGATAAAATTTCTGTGGGTCATAGTTAAGAGGTTTCAGGACATAATAATCCATTTCAGCCTTGCCGCTCCAGCTCTCATAATGATGCTTCTCGAACAAGGAAGTTCTTTCATTCATCAAGATTTCAGCAGCAAAGGTTTTAGGCGCAAAGATTACGATGCTCACAAGTAGCAGAAGAATATACTTCATAGATAGATTATCCAGATTAAAAAGTGACAATTAATTAAACAAAGAGTTCTTAAGAATACCATGTAATTTTTCTTACGACGATCATTGATTAATAGCTCATTTAAGTTCTGGAGTGGGGTCTATAGAGGATGAAGGATTCTGTGCTTCTGTTGAAGCTGCATTATTAAATGCTGCGGACATCCTGCTCCTAGGTTTTTTAGGCTCAGCCTCTTGGCTTCCAGTTTTATGTATTTCTGGTTCAGGTATGATTTCACTTTCCGGTGTCGGATTAGCCGCCTGCCATGCTTGGCTGAATGCGCTCGATGCCGTCGGCTCAGGCTTTGATGTATTTGGAGGAGGTTCATAAGGAGCCGCCCTAAACTCAGGTGGGACATTCTGCCTTGCTTGTTGAGCTTCTTTTCTGACCTTATTTAAAACATCTTCCGTTGTAGTTCTTTTAACTTCAGGTTTAGGATTATTAAATGCCTCACTTAAGGTAGATTTCTTATTCGCATTCTCGTTGGTCGCCTTGGCTTTAGCTTCTTGTATTTCCTTTTGAATTTTATCCATAAAAGGCCGCATTTTTTCATTCGCAGTTATTTTCCAGTCTTTTGTATTTACAGCTGATTTTACTTCGGGGGTTTCTTTAAAATTTATCTTGTCTGAAGACGTTTCTTTTATCAGAGCCTTTGATTGATCTCGCCCTGCTTCCGTGCCCGCTTTGATGGGTGATACTGCCTTGGTAAAGCTCTTTTCCGGTTTAACTACTGTTTCCGCCTGGGTCTTGGCTCCAGTAGATTTGAACACTGGCGCTAGTCTCTCTTGTTTATCCGAAAACCTGCTTTCTATTGGCATTTTTTCTTTAATCTGTTTTGCCTCAAGACCAATTTTTGAATTTACGGCTTGCTTAGTAACAACCTTCTGTGTCCATTCCGGTTTGATGGGCAATGGAGGCAAGAAACCTTTCTCTGCTTTAACTTGCTCTATTCGCCGCTCAATCAAACTTACAAAAGCATCATATTTTTTGTATTCCGTTTCTTTGGTTTTAAGAGTTTGAATGTTTTCTCGCATTTCACGTATCTGCTCATGAATGCCAACTCTGTATGCCTTGCCGTATCGGGCTTGTTGCCGCTCTGCCCTAACTATGCGCTCATCTGCTGTGAGTTTACGTTCCTGCCTGTATTCTTCTCTAAAAACGATAGCGTCTTTAGCTTTGCCAAAAAGAGAAAGAATTACGACTTTCAATCTTTCAGGCAGGCTGGTTTTATCTGACAGGGTTTTGAGTTTCTCCAGCCGACCATCGAGGCGGTCCATCAGCCTATCGATCTTTTCTATCTGAATCTTAAGCGGCACATCGGAGAACGCCGCCCTTTGCTCATTCAGCTTTTTGATCTCATGTACAAAATCGGCTCGGCTTCTGCCCTTGTCTATTACTTTGTTATCTACTTCACGAGCTTTCGCCTCACGCTTGTTATCAGGGTCTTTCTTCGGCGTGATCTCTGCTTCTTTAGCTTTTAGGTTCGGCTCAATAGTCCCTGTATCTCCGGAACCTGACTTACCATCCGTGTCTGTTTCGCCTTCATCTTCATCCTTGCTGTCGCCCTCTTCTGAATCTTCCTCTTCATCGGCATGGGTCGCAGTATTGCCGATATGGGTTTGCGGGATACGGTCGATGCCTTGATCTTCCAGACTGCGCTTATCGATCCTTGTCTCAAACCCTGCGGCCTTTAAGGCTTCATTGGCAAGGGCTTCCCAAACATCCCGAATGAGCTCTACCTGAACAGGGCCTTGCTCCCGGTCGTCAAGTATACGGGTCTTTTTGCCAAAGCCTTCACTGGAGAGTTCACGGGTCGTGAACAAAAGATGGGCGTGATGATTGCGGGGATCGTGCCCATCCTTTTCAACGGGCGTATGGATCGCGGCATCGACCGCTACTTGATATTTCTCTACCAGATAAGCAGCCATGTCCCGCGTTAGGCACAGACGTTGATTATCTGTAAGCTCGTAAGGCAGAGCCAGAATGACCTCACGAGCCACGCGGGAATTCTTACGGGTCTCAGAGCTTTCGGCTGCGCTCCATAGAGTGATACGATCTTGGTAAGTATCGCTCACGTTTCCGGGGGTAAGGATAAAAGTGTCAGCAACACCTTTGCGGTTTTGGTAGTTGTGAAACCTGCCAGTCCGCTCGTCCTTCAAATTCTCGCCGGAACGATATGCCGCAGCGGCCACGGCTGAGTGGCCCAATCCCCGCGAAAAGCTGCGCAAGCTGCAATGATAAATCGCCAACGAGTTCCCCCGAACCCATGTGATTTTCGTCGGTTATTTGACCCTCAAATAACCGATTTCGCGGTGTCTTTCTTAAGCACTGCAAACGGAGTTTGCGTAAGTGCGCTGTTAGACCAACATTCTCTCAGTTTGCTATTTAAAGTTTAATTATTAGTTACGGAAATATAATTTATTTCTAATGAAGCCTATTTCATATGAGCTCTGCGCTTTTCACAGGCTATATAGGATTTGTTTAGCTCAATGAGAAAATCTTCAAGATGTTTTATATCGCTTTCCAGTTCCTTAGGATCAGGTAAATCAATGTTTCCAGCGGCTGGATTGTCATGACTATAAGTGCTCGCTTTTGTCATGCCTTGATAAAAGCTTTCCGCCAGTTGGTCCGAAAAATCTATGTATCGCAGCCTTGTGGTTTGCACCTCATCGCTATAGCGGACTATAACCTTGTTAAATATTTTTTCTTCAACTGCTCGTTCATAAGTGTCCCTTAGCCTGCCATAAATATTTTTTATCTCTTTCTCATATTGAGAAGGGCTAGTTTGATGAAGTTTTTTAACGCTTTCAAAATCGCTTTTTATTATATTTATTCGCTTCTCTACAGGCTTCCCTTTCCAAGGCTCACCTGCTGGATCGACATATCCAGAACCGTTAAGATTCGTTACAATGCTTATATTAGCAGGTTCAATGTTCAATTCTTGCGCTGCGCCGCAAATATCATTGTAGAAAATTAGGTCATGGGTAAAGATAATTACTTGGCGTTTTTGAGCTTCTAAAGCCAATCTTTTAGCGACTTTAGAACTTCTCTTTCGGTCTAATGATGATACAGGATCATCTATAATTATTGGTCCATTTGGACTAATGACATGCGTTTCCGTTAAAAAAGCAGATAATGCCAAGGCTCTTTGCTCGCCTTCGCTAAGAATATCAGATGCAGGACATTTTATAGATGCTTCAGTTGTCGTCTTAAAATTTGCTCCTGTCCTATCGCTTTCACGTTTTAGCGTTATATTTAAATGATCAATATCGAGACCTTTTCGTTCTTCTGTGAATTTATCGCCAACAAGCTTTGTCAAATGAGTATCAACTAATTCATTGGCTTTTTGGGTAATAGTTTTTGTAGCGGTTAGATTGATGGCT
>QFOT01000105.1 GCA_003241285.1 Micavibrio aeruginosavorus | reverse complement strand
AAAAAATAGATGGCAGCCAAAGCGCCGAGGATTATTTTAAAGCCAAGCAAAAAGCCGCGCGAGAAAAATACTACGGCGAAAAATCCCCTGATTTAAAATAGAGCCACTAAGAAAAACCAAACCCCGCCGGGAGGAGGAAACTTCCGACGGGGTTCAAATGGTTTTGCTTTTACAAGGAGAGTGCTGAAACTCGAATTCCTTATAATTATATTGGCAGTGCAATATGGCAATTTTTTGGTCCATATTTGCCTTATTTTAGTCATATTTTATATGAATCAAGGGTTTAACTAGGGATAAAATTATTATTCTTCATTGAATCAAATAAAATTCTCTCAGGAGCTATGATGACCCGGTAGTTTCCGGGTTCTTTCGAAATTGCCGTATCCAGAATTTCATGTGCGATTCTATCCTGTTCGGCCACGGCGCAGCGATAGAACAGATAAGAGTAACTACGGTCGTCAATATGGAGAAGGCGGGACGTTCCGGCTATTTTGGTTTTCACGGCGGAATTGAGCAGGGTCTGGCCATTATAGCGGCGCTCGCCGCTGAAATCGAAATTGAAATGGGTAATGCCGTCCATCTCGACGATTACATCATGACCCTTGAAGGCAAGGCGCATATCGACGGGCGAAGCGACATAGGGAAGAATATGGTCTTTTTCAGGGCGGAGTTTGCCTGCATCCTCAAATATTTCCCGTAGCCGCTTTTCGCTCCGGCTTGAAGAATTACCGCCTTTTTCACGAAGCGGCGGCAGATCGAAAACCGAGTACCACGCGCGGACCGTATTGCGCATGGTGGCGTTGCCCATATCCTGCGCTTTCAGCAAAGCCGGCACGGTCGCGGCGAGCGCAGTGCCGCCATGGATATTGTCTATCATGGCGGATGTCCAGAGAAGCTTATCGCGCAAATTTACCGGAAGCTCATTGGCATGGCTGCGTATATACGAGTCAAAAAAATCGATCATTTTCGCGCTCATCGGCAGGGCGAGTTTTGCTGCCCGTTCGTAGACATGATGTATGTCATCCGCCTCTGCGCTTGCAAATTTTTCCTGCCATGCCTGCTGGAAATCATCCCAGAAATCTTCATGTGGCAGATAACGGGATTTGCCAAAGGAAAAAAGTATCGAGGAAAGGTCAGTGGCAGGCAGATAAGGAAGGTAGCGGCGAAGTTTTAAATGCGCCTCTTCAAAAAAATCTGCGGAAACTTTTTCATTATGGCGCGCAAAGAATTGCATGCCAGCAAGAATGTCGGATGGGTTGGAGGCATAAAAAATCGCTTCATGGGCTTTTACGTAGGTGGGCAGGCCGCGTGTCGGATGTTTAACCGCATCGGCCAGAACCTGGCGATCGATATTATCCATGCCCGCAATAACAGCGACAAGGCGCTGCAAAATGCTGCCCCATTGCTCAGTGTTTAGGTTGTCCCCGCCAAGCTGATTCCAGTGGAAACAAATATCTCGGACCGGCGGCGGGCTGGCCGGATCGAGATACAGAAAGAAGCGATGGCTGCGGGAGGTATGCAAACTATCCAAGCGGGTTCAATCCTTTCAGCGCGCGATAAGCTCGTGACATCCAGGAAGGCCGGGCCGGTAGTTCCGGCGGTATGTAAGGCGGTGCATAATCCGGCAGCGAGGCGGAGTCAAAGAAGGGCTTCAGAGAAACCCTTGTTCCAGCTATATCTGTTTTATACTGGCCTGGTTTCACGCGCGAAAATTCGTCGGTCAGATGCCGGGCAAATTCATTGGAGGCTGTTGCCGTGCCAAGGGCCAGCCTAAGCGCTTCTTTATGAAGATAATTAGCCCGTACAATAACGGCGTCCGGTACGAGGCGCCCGAGGATTGCCGTCTGCAATATGGTCGAGCCATTAAATTCAAATTCATTGGTATCCAGATTGCGTATAAAATGACGGGGCCCGTCCACTTCGGCGACGACATGTTTGCCATTCGATAACATACGGATATCTACAAAGCGCTGCAGCGCCGGAAGGAAGTGCCTGTCTGCGGGGAAAATCTCGTTTCCTGCCCGGGCAAAAGCATTCCGGACATTCTGTTCGAGTTCGGATTGAATATTATCGGATGTATAGGAGAAAGACTGATATTCAGGAAACTGAAACCACAGGGCAGCAGCATTGATCTGTGAAAGTTCATGATTGGTGCTGCTGGAGGGATCATAACGTTCCAGAAGAATCCTCGCTACGTCCCTTAATTCCGGATTGCGAATTCTGGCATCGATAGCGGCCAGCGACCAGATGCAAATAGCCATATCCGCATTATTGTATTTTTCGAGTTTTCCCCCAAGCGCAAGAATCCATTTTTTCAATACATCTTTTTCAACGGGGAGATTGATGCGCGCTGTGGCAACGATGAAATCATTCAATCCCCGCGGCGATAATTTTTCAAAATCTATCTCATTGCTGAGCATATCGATAAAGGCCTGTTCGGGCTTGACTGCCATCTGATCGAAAGAAGAGAGGATTTTTACAAAGCTGAGGGACGAGGGCATGTCCGCCGCGTATAGCTTGTCGAACCATACATGGAAAAAATCAGGGCGGTTGATAACTGCCTGTACTTTCGGCAGTCGGGAAAAGCGTCCTTCCGCAATCGGAAAAAGCAGCCCCGTGAGTTCATGCGTTATAAAATCGTGGTGCTTAATGGCATTCCAGTAAAAGGGCATGCGGTAAGCTTCGCGGCGATAGCCATTTTTAAAATAGTTGATGATTGTTTTTTTCGCGGGCGCGTTGAAATCACTGCTGTTATTGCCGGTTACCGGTTGCCGGGTGGCAAGCGGCATATCTTTTCTGATCTCAGCCATTTCAGTTATGTAGCCTTACGCAAAATAAATTATGGTAATCTTTTGGCATTCGCAGCTTTTAAAGGCAAGAAAATATTGGGTTTAACGCCTCTTACCCTGTTCAGAAGCGTATTTACTGTTTCTTCAGTATTGCAGGGCATGATAAAATCCCTATGTCAGTTCACACCACCCAATTTTTCAAGATTTCATAATTATTTCAGGAGCTTAAAGCTATGACACGCGCTGGTCACGATACAATCAAAACCCGTAAAACCTTGACCGTCGACGGGCAGGCGTATGATTATTTCTCGATCGCTGAAGCGCAAAAGCAGATCGGTGATATGTCGAAGCTCCCATACTCGCTCAAAATTCTCCTCGAAAACCTGCTTCGCTATGAAGACGACCGCTCGGTCAATGTCGAAGACATCAAGGCGATCAAGGCCTGGCTCGACAATGCGAAATCAACCCATGAAGTGGCGTATCGCCCGGCCCGCGTATTGATGCAGGATTTCACCGGCGTTCCGGCTGTGGTCGATCTGGCCGCCATGAGAGAGGCGATGACCGCGCTCGGCGGTAACGCGCAAAAAATCAATCCGCTCGCGGCTGTCGATCTCGTGATCGACCACTCGGTTATGGTGGATGCTTTCGGTAACAAAGACTCATTCGAGAAAAACGTCGAGATCGAATTCGAGCGTAACCTTGAGCGCTATGAATTCCTGCGCTGGGGCCAGTCGGCTTTCAGAAATTTCCGTGTCGTGCCGCCGGGGACAGGGATTTGCCACCAGGTGAACCTTGAATATCTGGCGCAGGCGGTCTGGGTCGAAGAAGACGAAGACAAGCCGGGCACACGTATTGCCTATCCCGATACTTTGGTCGGAACCGACTCTCACACGACAATGGTCAATGGTATGGGCGTTCTCGGCTGGGGCGTTGGCGGTATCGAAGCGGAAGCGGCAATGCTGGGCCAGCCTGTTTCCATGCTCATCCCGGAAGTCATCGGTTTTAAAATCACCGGTTCGATGAAAGAAGGCATGACGGCAACCGACCTCGTTTTGATGGTCACTCAGATGCTGCGCGCCAAGGGCGTCGTCAATAAATTCGTTGAATTCTACGGGCCGGGTCTTGATAACCTGACACTGGCCGACCGCGCGACGATTGCCAACATGGCGCCGGAATATGGCGCGACTTGCGGTTTCTTCCCGATCGATGCGGAAACGATCCGCTATATGCTGTTCACGGGCCGCGATCCGCACCGCGTGAAACTGGTGGAAGAATACGCGAAAGAGCAGGGCATGTGGAGAGATGCGAATTCTCCTGATCCTGTGTTTACTGATACGCTGACACTCGATCTCGACGCGGTCGAGCCATCGCTCGCCGGACCGAAACGCCCACAAGACCGCGTGCCTTTGTCTAAGGCTGTTGAATCTATTCAGGCCCTGATCCCGCAGTCGCGCAGCGTCGATGTGGAAGGCCGTGACTATAAACTCGAAGACGGCGCGGTGGTGATCGCGGCGATTACGTCCTGTACCAATACATCGAACCCGAGCGTTCTGGTCGCTGCCGGATTGCTGGCCAAAAAAGCCAATGAAAAAGGCCTGACATCGAAGCCTTGGGTCAAGACTTCTCTGGCACCGGGATCTCAAGTCGTGACGGATTATCTCGATAAAGCCAAATTATCGGAAGAACTCGACAAGCTCGGTTTCAATTTGGTCGGTTACGGCTGCACGACCTGTATCGGTAACTCAGGTCCTTTGCCGGAAGAAATTCAAAAAGCCATTGAAGTTTCCGATTTGACAGTGACAGCCGTATTGTCGGGTAATAGAAACTTCGAAGGTCGCGTCAATCCGCAGACGAAAGGTAACTACCTTGCTTCTCCGCCACTGGTCGTAGCCTATGCGCTGGCCGGTAATATGCAGATCGATCTTACGAAAGATTCCCTCGGTAATGATAAAGACGGTAATCCTGTTTACCTGAAAGATATCTGGCCGACGAACAAGGAAATCGCCGATACGATCGAATACTGCCTGACCGCCGACATGTTCAAGTCACGTTACGCCAACGTCTTTTTAGGCCCCGAGCAATGGCAGGCCATTTCGACATCAGGCAGCCCGGAAAGCTATTCATGGGACAGCAAATCGACTTACGTGCAAAACCCGCCGTATTTTGTCGGCATGCCGAAAACGCCGGGCGCGATTTCCGATATCAAGGGCGCGAGCATTCTCGCCATCTTCGGGGACTCGATCACGACCGACCATATCTCTCCAGCCGGTAATATCAAGAAAGCGTCACCTGCCGGGGAATACCTTCTTCAGCATGGCGTCACCGTCGCCGACTTCAATTCCTACGGCGCGCGCCGCGGTAACCATGAAGTTATGATGCGCGGCACCTTCGCCAATATCCGCATCAAGAATGAAATGCTCGATGGCGTTGAAGGCGGCTTGACCAAATACGTCCCGACAGGCGAGCAGGAGTTTATTTACGACGCGGCGATGAAATACGTGGCGTCGGGTACGCCGCTGGTGATTTTCGCCGGGAAAGAATACGGCACGGGCTCATCGCGTGACTGGGCAGCGAAGGGCACGAAACTGCTCGGCGTCAAAGCCGTTATCGCGGAAAGCTTCGAGCGTATTCACCGTTCCAATCTGGTCGGTATGGGCGTGCTTCCGCTGGTCTTTAAATCGGGCATGACACGTAAAGATCTTAATCTTGTTGGTGATGAAACCATCGCGATCACAGGCTTTGAGGAAGGCCTGAAACCGCTAATGGATGTGAAGCTCACCATAACGCGCAAAGACGGCAAGACAGAAGAGCATCTTCTTTACTGCCGTATCGATACGCTGGACGAGGTCGATTACTTCAAACATGGCGGCGTCTTGAATTACGTGCTGCGCGATCTGGCGAGCGTCGCTTAGATAAGTTTCTCTATTGAGTGCTGAACGAAAAAGAGCGGAAGGTGGTTTCCGCTCTTTTTTTATTTCAACGCGAAGGCCCGAAGCTCCGAAGGGGCGTGATGTCTTATTCGTTGTGTCGTTGTACTGTTGTGGTAAAATATAGCATGTCGATTAATAAGCCACTGATGATTATCATCGCCGGACCAAACGGGTCAGGAAAGACGACAGTTGCGGCGCCCTTCCTGAAAAAATTGAAAGTCAAAGAATTTGTAAATAACGATGAGATTGCGAGGGGACTTTCTCCTTTTAACTATGAAGAACAAGCGCTTGAAGCTGGGCGTATATACTTAAGGCGCCTGGATAATCTTATTAAAATTAAAGAAAGTTTTGCCATCGAAACAACCCTGTCTGGATTATCTTTGGTGCGCCAAATAGCTAAAGCGAAAAGTGCCGGATATGAAATACGCCTTTATTTTATTACTACTTTAAATGTCAAAGTTAATATTTCCAGAGTAAGAAATCGTGTTAAACAAGGCGGGCATAATGTTCCTGTCGAAGATATAAAAAGAAGATATAAGCGTGGTGTTATAAATTTATTTAGAACATATGCCAGTTTATGCGATATAATCTATATATGGGTAACTAATTTGCCTGACCCTGAGCCCATTGCTATTTTTGTTCCGGATGAGTGGCTGGTGCTTAATAATCCATTTTGGGCCGAATTAAAAAACGAGTTTGAAAAATACAATGAAAAGTAAATTGGCAGCAAAGACGACAAAAGCAGATCCTGTTTTTATGAAGGCGATGAAAGAAGCTGTCGCAAACGCGGTATTCATGGCGCAGACTTATAAAACAAATTTGACATTCAATGACAAAGGCAAAATCAAAGAACTAAGCCCTGCTGCCATGAAAAGACGGCTTGAGAAGCTGAAATAATTATATTGACATAAAAATAAATACTATCTTATCCTTTTGTTCTCAAAACAGGGAGAGATATATGCGTAGAGATGTAGTGATCGGACTTGGACTGGCTGCTGTTGCAGGGGCGGCGGCTGTTTTTAAAAAACATGTCGATCAGCAGGAAATTAAAAAAGACAACCTCAATGGCTATGGGCTTGAGATCGAGCCAGCGCAGCTTGCAGGCCAAGCGCCGAAAGCGGATTACTTATAGTTTTCATATTCAATTATAATTAAGGTTTTTTGCTCATACTATGCGGATGAGCGAGCCTAATTTTGACGCCTATCGCCGTTACACGGAAATCAAACATTTCGAGCCGGTTGAAATTATCGACGGCGGCAAACCGGGTACGTATGACGATTTCATTCAGGTTGAATATAGCGGTTTTGTCGGCTTGGATGGGAAGAAAACACAAAGTCTTGTCGATCTATTCGTAAATGTCGCAGACGATAAGCGAACAAGACCGATTGAAAATGACGATATTATCACTGGACCTATGTCCAGCACCTATTCAAAGGCCGAAACTCGTGAATGGTTTCAGAAACAAATTTCTGAAGTTCAGACCGGCGTCGAAAAACACCGCGAACATGGCGGAGGTTTAAGTGATGGCGATGCAGGAATTGTCTATGTAGATACTCGCTCCGCATCGCTTGATGGATTTTCTAAAATGCTCGGAAAAAATCTTGGCCTTAATAATCCTGAATTTGAACGCCTTGAGGATATTTTTACAAGAGAGCATGAAGCTGCCCATCAGATGCTAAATTTAAAAGAAGCAGGGGCTGATTATATCGCCGCCGTCAGGCTGCGCCAGACTAATCCGGGACCCGAAACCGATGCTTATTTGCAAACAAAAGCTGACTTCAGGACTCTTCTGCCATTTCGTACATTAGATAACGAAAAATTGGTTACTAGAGTAACAAATTACGGCTATGGCAATGCAACGGGTATTCACAGTGCCTTATACGCATCGGCAAACGAGATTAAAAATATGACTTTGGAAGAAATGTACAGCTTGAGCCAGAATTATGAATCATTGAATGGAAAAGAGGGAAATGTCCCTTCAGGCGTAGGGAAAAACAGCATGCGACCTGAAATGAAAGTCTGGCAGGCGATGCAGGAAGTAAACCCCACTATGCTTAGTCAAGATTATAAACAGGGAGCTTTGGCTAGCGCCGCACAAAAGCTTATTGATAATGGAGCGTTTCTGCACGGGTCGC
>QFOT01000104.1 GCA_003241285.1 Micavibrio aeruginosavorus | reverse complement strand
AGGCTACAGTCCTCTTGAAGAGGCTATGGATAAAGCTTTTTCAAAAGCATTCCTCGAGGAATATAAAAATAATTCCAAAATTTACGATGCTAATCCTAAGCGTTTGCTGAAAGAAAAAATCTATAAAAGAATTATAAAAGATCATCCTGATTGGGCAGATAAGACATCAAGTTTACGTCGGTCAGGCGCAAAATTTAATGTCGCCTGGGCAAAAACAACTTATGAAGCGGAAAGCAATAAGTCGTAAATAACATCGGCATATCAAAAAAATCATAACTAACTGATTTTATTTAAGAAAATTGGTTTGATATGCATTGATAATTCTTTGCCGTGTCAACAATCTAATCAAAAAATCCTCATATCGTTCAACAAAAACTATGAGGATAAGATGCAAAGCGAGCTACACAAATCACCCAGAATTTTTCCATTAAGAAAAGTTCCAGAAGTTCCCGGATACGAATGGTTGAAGGTTTCGACATTACAGCAATGGGTTTTCTATTCACTGCCTAGATACAAAGCTTCTGGTCAGCCTATCCCTAGTAATGGATTTGAGGCCTGCGTACTTCGCATTGGGCGACGAGTTCTTATTGATCTTAACCAGTTCGACCTTTGGGTCGCCAATCATCGCAAGGCGTAAGGAGGTTCAGATGACTATTGAAATAGCAAAGAAATACCTTTCACAAGGTGTGCCTGTCATTCCTGTTCCTTACAAGTGTAAAGCTCCTGCAATTAAAGGGTGGCAGGATCTGAATATCACTAATGATAATGCGCACGAATTTTTCTCAACGGCACCACAAAATATTTCTGTTTTGCTAGGTAAGGAAGGTTCAAATCTAATCGATCTTGATCTTGATTGTCCTGAGGCTAGAATTTTTGCTCAAAAATTTGCTCCCAAAACCGAATTTCGTTATGGGCGATTATCCAATCCGGTATCTCATTGGCTTTATCATGTAACTGATGGTGATGAAAGTGTACGATTTGAGCATCCTGAATTTGGAGTTTTCTTGGAAATTCGAGGCAAGAAGCACGCAAGCTTGTTACCAGGATCTGTCCATCCTGAAGGTGAAATTTATGAGTTCACTGATTCAGGTATACCATCAGAAGTATTGTACGGAGAGCTATGCAAAGCGGCAGCGTTAATTGCTTCATGCTGCCTGTTATTCAATCATTGGCCGTCAAAGGGTTCTAGGCATGAAGTTAGCTTGGCTTTTGCTGGACTGCTTATCAAAGCAGGCTATAGCCAAGACGAAGTAGAAAGGGCTGTCTACGAAGTTGCTAAGGCAGCAGGAGACGAAGAAGCTTTGAAAAGACGAGCAGCAGCTCAAGATTCGGCAATAAAATTCTTATCTGGCCAAAGTGTCAGTGGAATTACTCGGCTTAAGGAACTTTTGCCTGAAAAAGCGATTAAGTGCCTATCAAAATGGCTAACAGTTTCTCCGCAGGAAGAGGTGGATGAAATGATAGACAAGATCAATGAACGATATGCGTTCATTATAGTGGGCGGCACGCAAAGAGTTTTGGTATTTAAAACTAGTCCTGTTTCTTCAGAGAAATATGTTTCTTTTATGAAGCTAGATGCTTTTAAGGGCTTATTTAAGAAAAACCGTGTTGTGGTTAATGGCAGGAACGGGCCGGTTGAAAAAAGCATTGCTGAAGTTTGGTTGTCTCATCCCCAAAGGCGTACTTATGAAGATATGGTTTTTGAGCCTGGCAGAGATATTCCTAGCTATGTTTTTAATTATTGGCAGGGTTATGCGGTCAGTCCAACAGACAATGAAGATTTGTGTCAGCCTTTCTTAGAGCATTTGCATCAAATTATTTGTGATGGGGATGATAAGCATTTTCTTTGGTTAGTTTGCTGGTTGGCTCAAATGGTTCAGCATCCGGGTCAAAAGCCTGGAACTGCAATTGTTCTAATTGGGCCTCAAGGCGCAGGAAAAACGTGTGTAGGAGAGTTTATTGGAGAAATGCTTAAGCCGCATTTCCTCAAGATAAACAACAGCAAGCACCTACTCGGCAACTTTAATGCGCATCAGGATGGGATCATCTTTGCGCTTTGTGAAGAAGCTTTTCTTGCGGGTGATAAAGCTGCGCAAGGTGTGCTCAAAGATATGATCACAAGCGACTCAATGATGATTGAGCGCAAAGGTCTAGATCCTGTTAAAACAAGAAATTGCCTTCATTTGTTTGTTACAAGCAATAATCCATGGGTAGTATCGGCGGGCATAGATGATCGGCGTTTTTTTGTACTCGAAGTCTCTGGTAAGGTTGCTAATGATCACCAGTATTTTGCTAAGTTTAAAAACTCGCAAAGTTCAGGTGGCCCGGCTGCGTTGCTTAATTTCTTACTGAATTTTGATTACACTCAAGTTGAGCTGCATAAGCCTCCACAGACAAAAGCATTGGTTACTCAAAAGCTTGAAACATTAGAGCCGCTTGCAAAAGTACTTTATAAGTTCCTCCAGCAGGGACACATTCATCCAAAAAGCAAAGAGTGGCCAGACTGGATCGAAACCGATCAGCTATGTGATATTTGCTTCGCCGGAACTAAGAAAATTGGTGTTGCAGATAAAGGCTTGCAGACGAAGCTGGGAATGCTGCTGCCAAATTACTTGGGACATATCAAAAAAGAAAAAAAGTATCTTCCAGAAGTTGATGCAGAAACAGGTGTTCCATATTCTATTTCAATTGGAGCTTCTAAAGTTCAACAAATGATTTATTTGCTTCCTTCATTAGAAGAATGCAGGAAGAAATTTACTTCTAGAACAGGAATTCCGTTTACTGAAATAGAAGACTAAAATATCACCTTGCGCACCTTTTTGTTTGTGAAGAAGTTGGATTGAAGATGATAATAAAGGTAAGCCTTGATTATAGTTTTCTTTTCAATTTTCTCATGAAAAGTAATAAAAGGTGTGCAAGGTGTTTAATATCATGCACTCAGGTGCACTCTAGAAAACTCATCTACCCGTAACTCTATTATTAGTCGAAAGAATATATAACTTTTTCAATCGGTTATCATGGTAAGGTTTTGGGTAAAAGTCGCTCAAAAACAACGCAAATGGTAGAAATACCGTAACCCTTAAATGTCTCTTCGAAGAAGTCAAAAATTAAAAAAGTCATTGTCTCCGTAGTCTTTGTTAAGATCAAAGAAATCCGCAAAGAAGGCCGTAGTTTCTGTGATCAGGCTTAATTCTCTGTAAGTTGCAATTCAATGGACACGTACCGCTAGCAAGTCATCGTTTTTTAATCAACAAAAACGGAGACCTGAATGCTTGAACGAACACACGAAGAAATACTGACCCAAATCGCTAGCCAGATACAAAGCTATCCTATTGGTGAACTCTCACCGGTGCCTGGAGATAAATGGCTTTTATCGTCTTCGATGCAGAAGGCCATCAGGCGAGGAGATTTGCAGATTGCAACCAGCGCGGCAGCTTCATTATGGAGGCAGGATCGCAATACGCTGTTCCGTCGTCTTATTACCATTGCGCCTGAAGACGTGGCCATTGGAGATATAGAAGCGGTCATTCAAACTTTTCTAGCCCTGACATCACCTGAGTGGCGGCGGCAGGTCGGAGAGCTTCAGGTTATTCTTTATCTTGTGACGGCGTTGTCTAATGCCTGTAAGAACCGCTTGCCCGAAGAAATCTACACCCAGATCGAGCGAAGCCCTTCTTTGGTGAAGACCAAAGAGAAAATGGCAAAGGCAAATGACCAGACGCTTGCCAAAGCCATGAAGGATAAGCGTCTTGATCTGAATAAGCGGTGCATGGCTTCTTGGCTTCTGTGGGGCACTAGCAAATACCCGTCCGATTTCATGCCCAAGCGTTCGTTTTCAAGATCGGCTGAATCGTCTTTGCTGGCTTTGCCTGTCAGTTCGATCATAACCAAAGCCTGTCTTCGGGCTTTACCAAAGACGCAATGGCCGCTGGCGGGGTTTCTACCTTTGATCATACACAGGATGCAGTCTGAAACAGTCGAGACTATAGAAGGCAGCATTCAACCTCCAATCACCGTTGAAGGGGTTCCGCTCTATGCTTTGGACACTTTCACCCGTGGAGGGCAAGCGGCCTTCAGGGAACTCCGTAGCGGCGTTAAAGAATTACAGGAATTCACGCTGAAACAAATCGGGCTGGCGGTCTTCTATCTGGAAGGCCGAACGCTCAATAAATATCTGACCTCGCCGTTCCTTAATGAAATGCAGAAAGGCGGAGAGTATGCCGATATTGTCTCGTCCGGCTTATGCCATGCTAGATACATTGGCTTGAAAGAAGTTCTGACCGAACACTGGCCACGCCTTCAGGAAATCCGGGAGCGTATTCTTAAACGTACGCTGGTTGGGGGTGACCAATGGTAAATTTAATCGAAACCCATCAGCTTGCCGTCTATGGGGAGAAGGTAAGGCTGTACGTCGATCACTCCCTGTCTGAGAATTCACGCAAAGCCTACCGTACTGATTTTGAGCATTTTATAGGCTGGGGCGGTTCTGTGCCCTCAACCCCTGAAATGGTGGCGGCGTACTTATCTGATCATGCCGAGAGTCTATCTATGGCCACCTTGCAACGTCGATTGGTCAGTATAGGCAAGGCGAACAACGTGGCGGGGTTTTCAAACCCAGCGCAAAGCATACTCGTTAAGACGACATTCAAGGGAATACGTCGATTACATGCCAAACCCCAGCGTCAGGTTCAGCCGATCCTGAAAGAAGACATCATAATGATGCTTTCGAAATTAACCGATACAACGCAGGGCAAGCGGGATGCGGCTCTGATCATGCTGGCATTTTGCGGGGCATTCAGACGGAGCGAATTGAGTCAGATACGATGTGATGATGTCCGATTTGCGGCGGAAGGTTTAGTTGTAAGGTTGCAGCGATCAAAGACGGATCAGCTTGGTGAAGGGCGGGACATTGCTATTCCATCCGGGAACGGGCGCGTGTGTCCTGTGAGGGCTGTTCAAGCATGGATGGAAGCTATCTGCTCTGAAGGGTTTTTGTTTAGGCCAGTTTTGAAAGGTGGGTCAATTTCATCTGAAAAGCTATCAAGTAATGCTATCGCCCAAGTCATCAAACGTCTCGCGAAATCTGTAGGCTATGACCCTACCGAATATTCAGGTCATAGCACAAGGTCAGGATTTGCAACCAGCGCAGCCCAAGCTGGAAAGTCTTCGTGGAATATCCGGCGGCAGACGGGGCATAAAAGCGACCAGATGCTGAACCGTTATATCCGCCAAGGAAACCTGTTCAAAGACAATGCGGCGGCTCTGTTTTAATTATTGAAATAACCACGTCTTCTGCTACGTTCAATTCAGCGGTTTCAGCAGGAACCGTCGGGGCGTGATTTCCCCATCTAGGCGGCCAACTTCAGCATCTGGCCGTGAATTTGATGCTGCTTTCTCGATCTATGGTCGGGGAGGCAGGTCTATACAACAGCGCGAGCAAAAAGCCTGCGCCATTCCTAGAATGGAAATCAACTCCCCGACTCGCCAGAAAGCTGGCGGGTCGTTTCCATTTTAAACGGAGGGAATGATGTCACAGGATAACAAGCGTCCACTAAAGAGCTACAGTGAAGGTTTTCCAGTCGGGTATGAAACGCCGACAAAAAGTAACAGAACAGTCTTTATAAAAATCATATTCTTGGCTGTGGTGATAATCGTCATAACCTTAATGATGAAGGCCTGTTCAGAGCGACCTTCTGTGCATAACATATCCACCACAGCCCAATTAAATAACGTTTCAGTTCCGGATACTAAGGCAGCGCAAGCTACGGTTCCCGTTGGGCCGAGCCCGGAAATTTTGAAAGAATTTAAGAATGAACGAGTGCATGTCCTTAAAAAGATGCGTGAAGCTCTGAAGCTGAATTACCCTTTCGCGGCGGTTGCTCTAGGTGAACGTTATGCGGAAGTTGATGACAAGGAATTTCAAAAGCTGTATCGCGAAGCTTTGCAAAAGCAGGGTGTCGTTCGGGAGAAAATGGCGGCTAAAATTCAAGTTCAGGATGCTATGGATGATGCCCTAGCTAGCCCGCGCGTTCGATCTTTTGCCAGCGTATTGTGTAGGAGTGCTGTTAAAGAGCAGTTGCGGTCGCCGTCCTCTGCCGATTTTCCTTTGTTGGATGGAAGCCTGACCGCAGGGCCAAGGCTAAACACGTTGAACTGGAATTCATACGTTGATGCGCAGAACGCTTACGGGGCAGAGATAAGAACCAAATATATCTGTACGCTTCGGTTTGATGGCGGTGACATCGAGAAGTTAGAAAGCTGGTCAGTGGCAAGATTGAATATATTTTAGCTTCTTGTTTTTGATTTATAGGGCTTTATGATTAGCCTGCCCCAGATAAAAATCCAGTCCTACCGACCGGTATATGGCGTTTTTAAAATGATAACATAAAGGATGTCCTGTGAGCGAAAAAAACAAGCGCGAAATACAGAATGCTATTACCGAAACAATGGAAAAAGCCGTTGAATATACTGCTGAGGTCTCCGACATTGTTCTTGATATTGCAACCGATAATGACTTTCTAGACAAAATCCCTGTGGTTTCGTGGGCAATCAAGGGACTGAAGATTAAGGATATATACCAAAAGCGTAAGTTGGAAAGAAATGCATTTGCATTTTTAATGGCTTTGGGTGCTTGTAATTCAAATAAGTTAGATGAATTTAAAGATTTTCTTAATGCTCAATTAGAGCAGCGAGATGAATTTATAGATACAACTATGTCTATCCTTTTGGAAGGCGAGAAGCCGATCAAAGCATCTCTGTATGGAAAGCTACTAGCAGCTCGTATTAGGAATCTTTTAAGCCACGAAGAATTCGAAATAATAGCGATGATAATTTATGCAGCATCTGTTCCTGCTCTAAACGCTATAAAATCTTATTTCCGGCGCACTAATGGTAAGCCATATATTACCCATGCTGGAGCAGTAGAGGAGGAGCCTTTATTGATGTCATTAGGGGTTGCATCTAGGTTTGGCAATGGTTTTCGGGTAGATGAGCGCGGTCAAAATTTTTATAGATATTGTTTCGATGGAACGGTTGTTGAGTAATAATTACCTTTAATAATCTCTAATTCTCGAACTTAATCGTGAACTGAATTAAGAATTTCTACAATCGCATCAACTGCATTAAGAATATCCTCTTCAGTAGTTGAAGTTCCAAAACTAAATCGGATACAAGATCGGGCCTCTGACGGGTGCATCCCGAGAGCAGATAAAACATGAGAAGGTTCTTCGGATCCTGATGTACACGCAGAGCCTGTTGATGCTGCAATAAAGGGCTGCAATCTCTGGAGCAGATCCTGAGCATCAAATCCTGGGAACTGGATGTTAATATTGCCTGGATGTCTTAAAAAAGTATCACCATTAAGCGAGATATTAGGCGCTTTTTCTTTCAATCTTTCTAAGAATTTATTTGATACATTAAGTAAGTGCTCATGATTTTTTTCCCGTTCTATCTTGATTAAATCACATGCTTTTCCAAACCCCACGCAAAGCATAGTTGGTAAGGTGCCTGAACGTAAGCCGTTTTCCTGCCCTCCTCCATGTATTAGCGGCTGTATTTTATTCTGCAAATCACGCCGAATGAATAGAGAGCCAATGCCTTTGGGCCCATAAATTTTGTGTGCAGAAATACTCATAAGATCTACACCGCTATCCTTTACGTCTAGATCTAGAAACATTCCGGCTTGTGCCGCGTCTGTATGTAAGAACGCGCCGTACTGATGTGCAAGGGAGCATAATTCTTGTATAGGCTGTATTGTGCCTATTTCATGATTAACAGTCATGAATGATAGTAAACCAACGGATGAGCTCATATGGCTTTGAACTTCTAAGGGATCGATTAACCCTTTATAGTTGGGATCTATTAGAACTAATTCAACGGATCTATATTT
>QFOT01000103.1 GCA_003241285.1 Micavibrio aeruginosavorus | reverse complement strand
GAGATCGGCGGCGCGTTCGGCGGCGAAAAAGAAACCGGCGGCGGTCGCGAAAGCGGTTCGGATTCATGGCGAAATTATATGCGACGTCAAACGCAGACGATCAATTACTCGTCGAATTTACCGTTGGCGCAGGGCGTAAAATTTACGGTTTAGCTATAGCATGAGGGCATCCCTGCGAAAGCAGGGATCCAGAAACGATGAGCAATCACTATGTTTATATTCTGGCGAATAAAAAGAACGGCACAATTTATGTCGGCGTTACAACTGATCTGCCTAAACGTATCTCTCAACACAAATCAAAGTTGATCGAAGGCTTTACTAAAAAATACAATATCGATCAACTAGTCTATTATGAGCATTACGAAGATTATGAACTAGCTGCCAAACGCGAAGCTAATATCAAAAAATGGAAACGTGCTTGGAAACTGGAATTAATTGAAAAAGAGAATTCTGGCTGGAATGATCTTTATGAGAGTTTGTTTGACATCTGGATCCCTGCTTTAGCAGGGATGCCCTTAGGAAAAATTTAACCTTTTAAATGTCATAATTAAAGAATGGTGTTCGGTTTTTAAATCCGAGTCTCTCTGAAATTTGAAAGCTTTAGGCCCCGCTGACTCCACTCAGCAGGATGCAAGCTTTTGTTTTTAAAGGGATGCGGGTTTTCTGAAATGCATTAACCAAAAAGTTAGGGCGTTTCGGGGCTCAGGCTGGTACCATTGTTCTATTCAAAACATAAACCAAAGGAGATACCCATGAGCCTTGCTCTTCGTAATTCTGTTCCTGCGTCCCGTGTTGAAGCCTTATTGTCAAAGAAAGCCGCTGTTGAAGCAGAACTATTGGAAGAGCAGAGGAGTTTTGCATCGTCCGACTATAAAATTACAGAACTGAAAAGAAAAAAGCTCTACCTTAAGGAAGAGATTGAAGGCATACGCCAGGCTTCGTGACGGCCCAAGGTTCACAATAAAGAAGCCGGCTGCGGAGAAATCCCAGCCGGCTTTTTTTGTTCTAATTATCGATTAATTCGTGCCTGAACCTTTAAAGAAGTTCGAGAAGTCGAAACCGCCCGAGGATTTCTTTTCATCCGCTTCCTGCTGGGCGGCATAATCGGCATCTTGTTGCTTGGTGAGTTCCGCAACGCGCTTGGCTTGTTCGGCATCAGGATCTTTACCTTGAGCCTTCAGGCCTTTGCGAGACGCTTTATCGTATTCTTCGTATGTACACAGGCCAATCTCTGCCGGGTGGCGCGGGCGCATCGTGGAAGAGGCAGGGTGGGAGCGGTCACGCACCGACTGGATTGTCGGCTTGGTCGTGCCGACCAGCTTGCAGATCTGTGCGTCGGAAATTTCCGGATTTGTTTTGAGGATATAAGCGATCGCATCCGGCTTGTCGTTGCGGCGGGAAACAGGCGTATAGCGGGGGCCCTTGGCGCGCTGCTTGACGGACGGCAATTCGTCCTTGCTCATCTTCAGGCGGTTATCGGAATCTTTTTCGCATCTTGCGATTTCTTCCAGCGTCAGTTCGCCGTTTTTAATAGGGTCTTCGCCGATAATGCCGCGACCGACTTCTTCATCGGCCAAGGCTTGCACTTCGATCGAGTGAAGACCTGTGAAGTCACCGATCTGTTCGAATGTCAGGCCCGTATGTTCGACCAGCCATACGGCTGTCGCTTTTGGTTTCATCGGTTTCGGCTGTGCTGTTAGCGCCATCTTAAGCTCCGTTTTGAATAAATTGATCCTTTTGCCGATCTGCTTTTTTTCGCGGATCGCCATGGTTTAAGTTATCAACCATGTCTGGAATATGTCTTTTATAGCCAAACCGGAGCGGCAATGCCAGCATTTTATAAAACAGGGCTAAATGGCTGTTTTATGGCATATTTTCACCGCTTGCCAAGTTTTCATCTGTTGCCAAGGCAGGGGCAGCGGCCTATTTTACTTTTATGTTTGAAGACGACCTTGATCCCCGCAAGCCCAAAAAGCTGCTTAAATCGCTGGATAATTATTCCATCGATGAACTTAAAGAATATATCGAAAACCTTAAGGCCGAAATTCTTCGGGCTGAAGCTGAAATCATCAAAAAAGAAGCGCATAAAAATGCCGCCGCCAATTTTTTTAAAACCAATAAAGGAAATGAATAATGTCATTAAATGGTAAAGTCGCCCTCATTACAGGTTCTACGAGCGGTATAGGCTTGGGCATCGCGCAAACGCTGGCTTCCAAAGGATGCGATATCGTCATCAACGGTTTTGGCGATAAAGACGCGATTGAAAAAGAGCGGGCCGGTATCGAAAAAGAACACGGCGTAAAATGTATTTTTCTGGAAGCCGATATTTCAAAATATGACTCCGTCGAGAAAATGATTATCGAGGCTGAAAAGCAGATGGGCAGGCTTGATATCCTTGTCAATAATGCGGGTATCCAGTTCACATCCAAAGCGGAAGACTTTCCTGTCGAAAAATGGCAGGCAGTGATCGATACTAATCTGTCGGGCGTTTTCTACGGTGTCAAAGCAGCGCTTCCAGGCATGCGTAAGCGCAATTTTGGGCGAATTATCAACATTGCTTCTGCCCACGGGCTTGTCGCGTCGAAAGAGAAGATTGCGTATGTCGCTGCCAAGCATGGCGTTGTCGGGTTAACTAAAGTCGTGGCCTTGGAAACGGGTCATGATAACATTACTTGTAATGCGATTTGTCCAGGTTGGGTCTTAACGTACCTTATACAAAAACAGATCGATGATAAGGCTGCGGCCCAAGGAAAATCTACTGATGATGTTATGAAAGAAATGTTGTCTGAAAAACAGGCAAAGATTCAATTCACAACACCGGAAGAAATCGGCGAGATGGTCGTCTATCTTTCTTCCGATGCGGCAAAAAATGTAACGGGTTCCGCTTTCTCAATAGATGGCGGCTGGGTGGCTGGTTAAATCAAGGGCTTAAGGCGTGCTTATTAATAATGCCCGAACTTGATTGACCGAGAGCCAACAAGTGAGTAGTGTACGCCCTTCGCCCTGAAGGGCAGAGATATTAAGGATTTAACGATGGATGAAATTGAAACCCGTTTGAAAGAAGCCGCTGATGATTGCATCAAGGCATATGAGAGCTGGAGCGGACAAAAGAAAAATCCCGAAGCGCGTGAGCGTCTTCAGGAAGCTACGCACGAACTGCGCAAAGTAGCTGCGCGTCTTGAAATAGAGATTGCGGTCAGCGAACGTGATGACATGACACAGCGCCCGATCCCGATCCCGCCGCACCGTTCATCGAACCGCCGTCCGGGTAGCGGCTCAGGCTTGCCTGATTTTATCGGCGGTAATTCCGGTGAAGATGATAATGCCGGCAATATGTCTGAAGTTTCCGGCAATAATGACCGCCCTCAAAACCCGCGCCCGCAGCAGCGTCAGGGTGGATTTCAGCGCCGTCCCGTGCGCCGTCCGCAAGGCGGACAGCCACAATCCGGTGGCGAGGAATAAACCTCTAAATATTTAAAGATTTCAGAATTGATCGCGCAGTTGCCTCAGCTGCGCGATTTTTTCTATGCTATCGGCTAGCAGGAATAAATTAGTCGATTTTTCTTCGCCCAAAGATACGGGAATCGTCGGCTGGCCGTTTGCTCTTAATTCTTCGACCTGCTTCATTTTTTTCAGTAAGCGGAAATTATCCGGTTCAACGGAAAGGCTGAAGCGGCAATTGGCTTTTGTATACTCGTGCCCACAATAAATCATCGTGTCATCGGGTAAGTCTTTTAATTTTTGCATCGAGTAAAATAGATCTTCATAGTCGCCTTCGAATAGTCTGCCGCAGCCTAAAGAGAACAGGGCGTCGCCGCTAAAAACGGATTTTAATTCCGGTAAATAAAAACAAAGATGATTTTTTGTATGGCCCGGCGTTTCAATGCATTTGATCTCTATGCCATCGATAGAAATAGTCTCATCCGGTTTAAGTCCGTGATCTGCGAGAGGTATGCGGTATATATCTTTTTCGGGCGCGTAAATCTGCATGTCCGGATATTTTTTTTTCAATGCCGCCAAGCCGTCGACATGGTCGCCATGATGGTGGGTGCATAAAATATGCGAGGGATTAATATTATTCTTTTTTATAAAATCTATGACAGGGCCGGCTTCTCCGCAATCGACGATGATCGCCCTATCATCGACTTCGACGATATAGGTGTAATTATCCTGAAGCGTTGGAATGATGTGAATAGTCATTTGAGAAATTCCGACAGGCTGTGCTCGGCGCTGCCCCGGCGAAGCGGTTTTTGCTGGCTTTCATGCGGGGCCCAGCCGATCATGAAGATAATTTCAAAGCTCGCCGTGACGCGGTTATCCGGCTCGGAAAAGTTTCTCTGGTAGTATTCCGCCGCCCGGGCAAAAAATCCCGAAGCGGTAAATGTTTTCTTGCGCGAAGAGAGAATGTTGCTTTCTCCCATGCCGCGCAGATCGGCCATCAGGTTGAACATGGTTTGGTAAGAGGCGCGGATAATTTCTGAATCTACAACCGGCAAGGAAAATCCTGCTCTCTGTAACAAGGCACCGGCGGTCTGTGTGTCGGCGAAAGGGGCTACGCGCGGGCTGGCTCCTGATGACATTTCGATATCTGTCTGCATCAGTGTTTCGCGCAGCTCATAAAGAGTTTCCCCGCCAAGCATGCAGCCAATGAACAAGCCGTCGGGTTTAAGAATTCTTCTAATCTGGGTTAACGTTCCCGGCAGATCGTTTACGGTGTGTAAATCCAAGAGGGAAATAATCAGGTCTGCTGAATTTTCCTGAAAAGGGAGAATTTCGTTATCGGCTATAATGTCGCCTTTTACAGCGTCGCAGACGAGCAGGGTTTCAATCTGTTTCAACGATTTAAGGTTGACCCAGAAGTCTTTGGGCGTGCGATTGCCTATTCCGTAAGCAACGGGAAAATTCTTTTTTATATCCTGTAGCCGGTCGATGATTTGATCGGAGGCCCATTCAAAAAGAAAACCGTGCCGGACAAAATCTTGCAGTGCGCGCTTTCGCTGCTGGCGTAAATGGTCACGGTTGAAAACGGAAATCTCTGACATGAAAGCTATATAGATCAGCCTAAGAGAAAAGTCCCTAAAGATTTACTTTAAAATATTCACTTGGCGCGAGGGGCGGGCAGGGAGCCAAGGGATGGTCCGTCGCGTAAATTCGTAGCTTTAAAATCACCGCCCATGACATCGTCATTCGGGCCGCCGAAGCCTGATGTGCCGGATAGCTTGCCCTTGTCGCCGCGCCCCGATTTACCGTCTTTAGAAGCATCGGGCTGGTCTTCGGCATTGAGGGCTTCCGGGCCAAACGGCGGAATGATAACGGCGCCGGAGCCATTGCTGGATGGAGCATGCTCGCTGCCCATGCTCATCTCGCTGTTCATGATACGGTTACTCATTTCCGAACCTGCAAGCTTGACGTCAAAATCCCAGCGGACGCTTAAGGTGCTGTCCTGGCAAAGGTTTTTATAGGTGCGGGCGGTAGACGCGATAAAGCTCTCCGAATTGTCCCAGTAGAGCATTTTCCACAGGTTATAAAGTGGATACAGTCCGGTCACGCCCTGATAGCGGCCATTGAAGGCTTTTTTCATATTCGTGACGACAAACGGATATATGCGGTGAGGGGTCATTCCCACATGGGTGTAATAGCTTTCCCCCATCCGGGCGACGAATTTGGCGTCTACCATGAATTTATCCGCGATATAGCGGCGCGCCGCATCAATATCGGTAATTTCTTTCGGAAGCGTAAAGCTTGGCAGGGTTTGGGTCAGGCCGTTTCCTTTATATCTTTGCGGGACAGGCAGGTATTCGGAAACGATGCCAGCCAGCACTTCGCCTTGCAAGTCTTTCACAAGCGGCAATACGACGGCGGTATTCACGGTGTTATCTTCCTGAAAGATAAACTCCATATCGCGTGCGGCAAGATTGGTCATGCCGCCGCCCTGATCTCGTCCTTCGTCAACGAAGACCGATTGAACAAGACGGATATTACCTGCGGAGCCTTTGATATTCTTAAAGCGGTTATCGTTGAGCGTCATCTGCTTGACGATCTTGCTGATATCTTCAACTTCTTCTGCCGGGACCTCGCTCAAATGAATAGGCAGGTCTTCCCATACTTCTGTCGGTATTTTCAGCATCTGATGGAGCGCCAAAAGCTGCGGCTCGAGGCGGGAGGACGGCAGGTAGCCGACCGTGATAGCATTCATGATCGCTTGCGCGTCAAACTCGCGGATCTGGCCTTTGCTGGAAAACCCTTCGATATCATAGAGAACATTTTTAGGCTCGAAGGTCTGGTGATGGTCTTCGACGCGGTAATACCAGGTTTCAATGCGTTCATCTATGCGGTAGGGGTCGGGGAAGAAGCCCGGACCCTTTTGAAGGGAGGCATCCAGTGACGGTTTGACGCCGATTTCTTTGATGGCGAATTTCTGGAATTCGTTGATCGGATGATCGACATAGCCGCGAATATTTTCGAGCGGCATTGCCATGGCTTCTGTCATATGGCCGGACCATTTACGCCCGTCCAGATTTTTGCCGATCCGGGGAACCGAATTAACGAGGCCGCGGGGCAAGGCTTCATGCAGATAGATCTTTAACTGGCCTTCCGGAGTCACGCGATAAGGAATGATTTCCGCAATCTCCATATCGCGGCTGGCGATATCGACTATCTCGCCCGTTTTTTCGTCACGCACGGATTGAAGATGAATTTTTCCGGTTTTCCCGCGTGATGTACGGCGTTCCTGTAAGATCTGGCTGGTTTTCTCCGCGACCTTCTGGGCCACGATAATATAGCTGGTAGGCGGCGGCCCCATGGGTGTGCCGTCTTCGCGATACATGCGGATTTTTCCGTCGTAGCGGGTTTTGATAAAGCCTTCATCCCAGTGAGGGGCGGTGTAGACGACACGCGCTCCAAGGCTCGCCATTTCGCGGCGGAATTCACGTTCTGTATAAAACGCGTATTCCTTGCTCAATGTCTGCTGAAGCTTAACCCGGTCGTCTTTGCGAAGAATAAATTCATAGGCCCATTTGATAGGCAGGCGGAAAAGCTTTGTGCCGGGATAATTCGGCGGCAGTTCTTCGATAAAGAAGCCTGCGCCATCTGTTTCGGATTTAGAACGCGCATGCTCCGAATACCAGATCAGGAAATCCGCTTCGGACATTTTTTCGATGTCA
Source organism: Micavibrio aeruginosavorus (assembly GCA_003241285.1). Lineage (GTDB taxonomy): Bacteria > Pseudomonadota > Alphaproteobacteria > Micavibrionales > Micavibrionaceae > Micavibrio_B > Micavibrio_B aeruginosavorus_A. The sequence goes on along the minus strand of QFOT01000103.1, from coordinate 728 downwards.
TCGCTGGAAGACCCTTTATCCTTCAATTCTATCAGAACATATTCACCTGAAGAGGGAAGAACATAGTCACGGATCAATATATAGCCGTTATCCTTGAGCGCTTCATATTGACGTTCGAGCAGCTTTGATATCAGGCGTTCATTGTACAGCGATTCAGAGTAAACTTCGTGCAGGACGAAAGAGTTTATGATGGCGTCGACGCTGCCTGCGGGGGCGAAGCTTTCAAAAAGATTGGCGCGGCGGTAATCAAGATTATCACGCTGATAGCTATTCTCAGCGGTGGCTAAAGTCTGCCCGTCAAGATCAATGCCGGTTACTTTGATGTTCGGGAAAAGGGATGATATGGCATAGGTCATCGACCCGTCATTACAGCCGGCATCTATCACATGGGCTCCATCATCGAGGAGCATATGGGACATAGTGAACCATGCTTTCTTGATGATATGGGAGGGGACGTTCTCTAAAAGCTTCAGACGTTCGTCTTTGAATTTTGCACGTATGGCGCGTTTGGAAGCCTCGCTGGCCTGCTGAGGCGGGGCCACGGAATCCTTCGCAAGCCCAATGGCTTTGCGATGTCCTGATTTTAGCGATGTAAGGATAGACCTGCCCATGCTTTCCCAAACAAAAGTTAATGAGATCTCCAAGATACTGTATTTTAACCAAAAAATGCAATTAAAATAAATAGTTAGCCAAATATATGAAATTAGATTAAAAACTGAAAAAACGCT
>QFOT01000102.1 GCA_003241285.1 Micavibrio aeruginosavorus | reverse complement strand
ATTCTGGGAAGAACGCTTTTTGCCAGCTTCGGTTTTAGGCCCCGTGGCTTTCAGCCATATTTTCTGCTCGTGGATTTTTTCGCGCTGCTGCTGTCTTTGCGAAGAGGACCATTTACGGCGGTTATTGAAAGACGCGCTTTTCACCATAAAGGATTTTAGGACTAATTTCCTCAATATGTCAAGGAATTTATGCCTATATTTTAAGATGGACCGCAATCATTCCAAGGTCTGCTAGCCCGGTAATATTTCGAGTAGGCATCCTCGATAATAAAAACATGCTGTTTCGCGGTATCGGAATTTATATGCTCGAGTATTTTTATACCTTCGAGAGCATGATCAGGGAATTGCCGCGCCAGCATGCTTATCTCATAAACAGAAGAACGATTTCCCATCTCTTTCAGCACCTGATAAGCGTGAGGAATAACGTCAGGGATCTGGCGGGCGAGCGTACCGATCTGTATCGGCGCACAAATACCATTATTTTCAGCCAGCGCATCGAGCGCAGATACGGCTAGTTCTTTATGCTTGCAGGCGATAGAAACAATCCCGCACAGCGCCATGTTTGATTGAAAGAATTTTAGCGTATCAATGGCAGCAATCGAGGAATCCGGGTTTCTGATGCCTATCTGCGCGATCTCGCTCAAGGCAAAATCACTACCGATCGATTTCAGTTGATCAATAATATCAAGCGATAATTCAGGATACATGACGCCCAGCCGCCCGAGCGAATGCGTACCGTTTACATCGCCTTTTGCAGCAGCGTCTGCAAACTTTTTAAGCCATAAAGAAGACATGTCAAATTTTCCGATTAAATATCCAGAGAGAGCTGCGCCAGAGCGGTTTTAATCTTTGGGTCTTCTTTTAAAGAAGGTACGGAATGAACAGCTCTTTTCAGGGCAGCTTTCAGGTCTGGCAGTTCGCTGTCATTCTTCAAGTGCCTTTCAAACTGATCAGGAGAAACCATTTTCATGGCGATGCCAATTATGCGTTTATCAAAACGATCATGCCCCGCTCTTGCATAGCGGTTAAAGTCTTCCTTGTGATCAATCGCCTTTCTTAAATCGGTAATCGCTCTTTCAAACTGTCGGTTTTCAATTGTCTGTATAATGCTGCCTGCGATGTCAGGTTCGAAACAGCGCAGAACATCGAGAATTTTATCAGAGTCACTGTGATGATCATGAGCCAGCCAGCCAAGGCGCTGCGCGGCATTTTTACTTCCGTCTTCCTTTAATGCATTAATCGCAGCGGTTTTAGCCTCTGGAGTCAGCTCAGCAAGGCCGCCAATCCACAGAATTGCCGCCCCGGTCTTCAGTTCAGCCAATTTTTGTATAACGTCGACGGCATTTTTACGGTCAGCCATTGCCTCCGCCGCTAATTCGCGGGCTTGTTTCTGCTCAAGCTTTCGGACTTCGTAATCAACATTTTCCATGACACATCTCTTTACGCATTAATTTGTGAATTAAATACATAATTTTAAAAGTTATGTCAATAAATAAGCTAATTCACTGCGAGTAACAAAATTTCTAAATTAGCTGCAACTCATTGAAGTCATGCGATTGCTGCATGGCAGTCATATCCAATTATTAATAGACATTAACCATTGAAGCGACATATAAGAGCGGCGGACCTTAGGGTCCTTTACGTCTCCCAGACGTGAAACCTCCCTGTTCAACTCGCCGGCCCAGTCTTTTAGATTGGGGCCGGTTTTTTTTACCTTTATTCTGGCCAGTGTGACAAAGGTTAATTTATCAGATAGAGTATTTGTAAATACACCCTCCTTACGTAAGTTCATGACCGAAACAATTTCCCCTAAAAAACGCCCGATCATCGCCCTCTATACCTATGGCGGCGGCATGCGCGGCCTGATCCCCGCTCATTTCATGCAAAAGATAGAAGAAACGACAGGCCTGCATATGGCCGATATGGTCGATATATTTTGCGGGCCGTCCACTGGGTCGATTTTGAATGCGGCTCTTAACCATCCCCACCCGTATGAACCGGGTACGCCGAAATTCAAAGCGCGGCACATGGTGCGGTTTTACGAGCGAGAAGGATCGCAGATTTTCCCGCAGGATGCTTTCCGATCTTTCCGGAGCCTGATCCATGATTTCAACAACCGCACGATGCGCATTTCCCAGCTCGACCGTTTGTTAAAACAAGGTCATTACGAACAGGCGAATTTAGGCCGCGCTTTGCGGGCATTGTTCGGGCGGACGAAATTATCCGAGAGTTTAAAATCACTCGTCATCCCGGTTTATAATATCGACAGCCGTTATCCCAAAGCGACAAAAGACCAGAATGAAACATCAGCGGATATTGCGCTTTTAGAAAACCGGGCATGGAACCTCGTCAATGAAGGAGGCCATGCGGTATGGCTCAAGAATTTAAAATTCGACGGCGTACAAAAATATCATTCGCCGCCGGAAGTTACCCTTTATGACGCCGTCATGGGATCGACCGCCGCGCCGACTTATTTCCAGTGTCATCATTTTCTAATGCGCCCGCAAACAGGCGGAGCTGAACGCGAGATATCCGCCATCGATGGCAGCATTTTCGACAATCCGTGCATGACCTATATGGGGGCGCTGCGTCACCATATCCCGGCGGACCGCGATCTGATCTTTATCGTCATCGGCACAGGCTATGCCAACCGCTCTATCGCCAAGGAAGACTGGAACCGTTTCGGCTCTATCGGCGTCGTCGACCCGAACAACGATATGCCGCTGATCAATATTTTCTTCCATGCTTCAGAGTCCGCGCTCTACGAAGCCTATAGCGAAGAAATGGGCGACCGCACCTTTACTTTTAACAAATCGATGGTGACCGGCGATTACCGCGACGATTACCCCTCCACCAATATAGATGACGCCAGCCCGGAAAATATCCGCCGCCTGAAAAACTTCTTTGAAATGTCGCTGGAAGAAAACCGTAAGAAATTCGACCATATCTGCGATCTATTGGTAAAAAACTACGAAGCCGCGCAAAAAGAGAAAGGCGAAGCAGGTGCTCCGCCTTCTATTCGTCCACATAAAGGATTGCGGTTTTTTAAGCGCAAGGAAAGCGCCAGTTAGGCCGCCTTGCTTGCGCCGTTGGTAAGTGCCGCGCAGGCTTTTTGAATACGCTCGCAAGCTGCCTTCAAATTCTCCGTAGATGTCGCGTAGGAAATGCGGAAATAAGGAGACAGGCCGAAAGCCGCGCCGTGCACTGCCGCCACGCCATATTCTTCGAGCAAATATGTTACGAAATCTTCGTCATTGGCGATTGTTTTTCCGTTTGGTGTCGTTTTGCCGATCACGCCCTTGCAGGACGGATAGACATAGAATGCGCCTTCCGGTGTCGGGCAATTGAGACCTTCACAATCATTCAGCATGGCGACCACCATATCACGGCGCGTTTTATAGGTATCGCACCAGTCCTTTAGGAAAGAATGATCGCCGTTAAGCGCCGCAACCGCCGCGGCTTGGCTTATCGAGCTGGGATTTGAAGTCGAGTGCCCCTGAATTGCGCCCATCGCCTTGATCAGATCTTTCGGGCCTGCGGCAAAGCCGATGCGCCAGCCGGTCATCGAATAGGCTTTCGATACGCCGTTCACGGTTAACGTGCGGTCATAGAGTTTCGGCTCAACTTGCGCAGGCGTCTGGAATTCAAAACCGTCATAGACGAGATGTTCATAGATATCGTCGGTCATTACCCAGACATGTGGATGCTTTACGAGAACATCTGTGAGAGCTTTCATTTCTTCTCTGGAATATGCCGCGCCGGATGGATTGCTCGGAGAATTGAGCAATACCCATTTTGTTTTCGGCGTGATCGCCGCTTCCAGTTGCTCGGGTTTGAGCTTGAAGCCATCTTCGATTTTGCATTCGATAACGACAGGCGTGCCTTCGGCGAGGATCACCATATCTACATAGGACACCCAGTACGGGGCGGCGAAGATGACTTCATCGCCCGGATTAACGCTGGCCATCAGCGCATTATACAAAACCTGCTTGCCGCCGGTGGAGGCGATGACCTGATCGCGCGTGTACTCAAGATTATTGTCACGTTTGAATTTCGCGATGATCGCATCTTTCAAGGCGGGAGTGCCATCAACCGCCGTATATTTCGTATCGCCCTTATCCATGGCCGCTTTCGCGCCAGCCTTTATCCATTCCGGCGTATCGAAATCGGGCTCGCCCGCGCCGAGGGAAATAATATCCTTGCCTTGCGCTTTCAGCTCCAGAGCTTTCTTGGTGACAGCCAGTGTCGGGGACGGTTTGATTTTATTCAGGCGGGAAGCAACAATCGACATACTCTTATTAATCCTTTATTTGACCCATTTTTCGTCCGGCGAAATTATGCCCATTTGCCGAGAAAATCAAGATAAACGCATATACTCTATTGACCGGACCCCGAGGGGCCGATATTTCATGATATTCAATATAAAAACCGGTTTTACATGAATTTTTTCCGCACATTCTGGTCGCGTCATAAACTGGCCATCAAGCTTTGCCTCGCCGCCGCGATCATTGCCATTATCCTTTTCAGGATGGACTGGGCGCATGTGGCGCAGCTTGCCGCCAATATCAGAATTGAATATTTCTTTTCCGCCATGGCGCTGATCGGCGTTCAGGTGCTGTTTCTTGCCTTGCGCTGGCAGTACTTTATGAATGCCGAAGAAACGCTGGTTAATTACAGAACCGCGCTGAATGTGAGCGTGGCAAGCCAGTTGGCCAATTTCGTTTTTATCACCTCCGTCGGCGGGGTTTTCGTCCGGCTTTATCTCGCGCGCCATTACGGCCTATCCATTCTGAAATCACTCTGCGCCGTCATCGCCGACCGTTTCATGACGTTCTTCGCCATGCTTTTTTTCGCGGTTGTGTTCTCTCCTATCCTGACCGATTTGGTGCCGGGAGATAATATTCAGGCAACCTTGATAGAATTGTGCATTGCATTATTACTATGCGGCGTATTCGGCCTTATCGGGCTGAAGTTTTTAAAACCATATATCCGCAAAAGCGACGCGCTCTATTCTTCCTTTCTCTATCTTCTGCGTATATTGAAAAATCGCCCGGTGGCGATCAAGATCGTACTCAGCAGCCTCGCTGCCCAGGCTTCTTTTTTTATCGCAGGCTGCCTTGCCGCAAAAGCTATCGGGCTCGAGATCAACTGGATCGAGTTTATGGCGATGCTTCCGTTTATCTCTATCGCCTCGTCCCTGCCCGTCGGGTTTGGCGGCTGGGGTATCCGTGAAGGCGCTTTCATCGTCGCATTAGGCTTTCTGCATATTCCAATGGAAAGCGCTTTCCTTATTTCCGTGCAAGTCGGCATCTTAAGTATTCTGGGGACAATTCTTATCGCCCTGCCGCTTGCCTTCACGGGCGATCTGCAAAAACTGCTAAAGCTGTCCCGTAAAGGCGCAGCGAAAAATGACGTATAAAATTTCCTATCTGAACAAGGCGATTATCTGTTTAAGCCTGCTGGCGGGATGTCTGCTGCAGGTTCAATGGGATATGTTCGAAACAGCGACCTATGCAGGCCTGCGTTTTAACCTTGCCGATTTTCTGCTGCCTGTTGCCGGACTTTTGATTATCGTCAGCCTGATAAAGAAACAATCTGAATGGCCGGTTTATAAAATCCCCTATACATATGGCTGGCTCACGGCGATGACCGCCGTTCTCCTTCTCTCGCTTTATACAGGCTATCTTCATCAGGGAAAAATTCCGCAATGGGGATTGCACAATAAAATAACCGGATGGTTCGTGTTGATCGCCTATTTCCTGTGGGGCGCGTGGTTCGCCTATAACGGCAAGTCGATCAAGATTTACAAGTTCTTCAGGGTGATGACGATATTCGCCCTTGCCGTCTGCACAATCGGCAGCATCGTGATTACAGCGCAGGATTTCAAATTGCTCAACGGTGTCATCGCCTACCCTTTCAAGGGATTAATGGCGAATAGAAACGCTCTCGGTTTCCTGATGCTCTCCGTTACCACACTGGTATTTTTCTATGGCAATACGCAAAAACCTCTGCTTGGCGGGCTTGCCGAGAAGTTTTTCTGGACGATGCTTCCATTGATTCATGTACAGATTGGTTCGCGCTCTTGCTGGATTTTACTGATCATCCAAATCGTCGCTTTTATCTTGATCAATCGCGGGTATTTCCTGAAATCCGTCGCGCCTTCTTTTGCGCTGGGCTGCGCGATCGTTGCGCTGCTGACTGTTATTCACAACAAGCCAAACGAGCCACATTTTATTTTCAAACAGCGGCAGAACGTGCAGTTCGTCCAACTTCCCGGCCTATTAAATCAATTGAGCGGGCAGACAGATCTTCCGGTAGATCAGTTCCCGAGCGATTTGCTGCGATTGAAGGTCAACGGCTTTGCCATCGAGCTCTGGGCGGAAAATCCTATCCTCGGCAGCGGGCTTGGCACAACGCAGTTTGAAGAGCCGAGAAAATTCGGAGAATTCCTCGATGTCATCGATTCAACGCCGGTGTGGATACTCTGCGAAACCGGCCTTGTCGGGATCATGATCTTCGCCGGCTTCTTCTGGCTGATTGTCTTCACGCTGTCGCGGGAATTAAAAAACCCGAATAAATATATTCAAACAGTGAATTCGCTGGCGCTCGGCATTTTCCTGACCTTCGCGATCATGTCCGTCATGCATGAATTATTATATACGAGATTTATGTGGTTTATTCTCGGCATCGCCATTACGGTTCCGGCAGCGGCGATCAGAATGCATCAGGCGCAGGAAGAAAAATAACCACGAAGAACACGAGGCTAACCCTCAATGTTTTCCCCGCGAAAGCGGGGATCTGGAGCAGCTTTATAAGATCCCTGCATTCGCGGGGAAAGCAAGTATGGTTTTAAAATGCTTCAAGAGCAAAAAGATCGGGCGATAGATTGAGACTCGTACTTCCCGTGAAATCGAGTCCTGCTTTATCGCATATTTCTTTTAACGGCTGCATAAGCGGCGACTGGATTTCCGCCGCCAGATATTTTTTCAAGTTCGGGATATAATCCAAAAGGCGGGTCTTGTTTTCCTTGACCGCGAGCCGCACAGCCTGCCCGATCACCCTCGCATGGAATTGCACCGTCAGCACGTCATACCACTCTTTAAAATTCTGCCATTCCTCCGCATCCAGATTATCTTCGAATATTTTCAGACAGGCCTTTTTTATGTTATCCGGTACGATGCGTCGCGCATCTTCGAGTAAGTTTACCAGATCATACGGCGCAGGCGCCCATATCGCGCCCTGAAAATCGATCAGGCCTATCTTCCCATCTTTGATCATCAGATTATGCGGGTGATAATCGGCATGGGAAAATTTCATCACGGGAGAAGGCAAAGATTTTTCTATATCCCCCCATGCGTTCATATAATCATGCATAAGCGTTTGGGTGACTTTTTGGCCTGTAACCGCCGGATAATACCAGTCCATCAAACGGCGGCGGCCTTTATAGATGGCACTATCGAAATAATTCGGCAGGTCAAGGCTGCCGGGCTCAAGCTCACGATAAAAGCGCAGCAATAATTTCGTCGCCTCGATATAAAACTCATGAGTTTTCGCATCATCATCCCTGATAATCTCATGCAGGGAAATATCACCGAAATCCTGAAGAAGTAAAAGTCCATGAGGCACGTCTTCCGCAAAGATATCCGGCGCGGGGAAGTTTTTATCTCTTAAATATTTCGCAATGCGCACGTAATCTTCGACCTTATGGCCGAGCGTTGCCCGAGGATGGTCGTCCGGCAAAGACTGCATTAAAATTACATTCGCACCGCCTTTGGAAAGCCGCGAGAATTTTCGCAAGGCCCAGTCATCCCCCGCATGCGTTTCCGCAGCGTCCAGCCATCCCTCACGGGATAGAAACTCCGTCTTCCAGTCTTCGTTGAACATTATTCGGTCATTATTTATTG
>QFOT01000101.1 GCA_003241285.1 Micavibrio aeruginosavorus | reverse complement strand
ATCGGCCACAGAGCAGGTCGATCTAAAGCAGGATCTACTGCAAGCTTCCTTGCGCATCGAAGTTGACGGCAAAGACCCGAAAAAAGTGCAGGACGAAATAAACAAGGCCATGCAAAAAGCTCTGGCTGCAACAAAAGAGGTGAAAGAAGTTAAAACCTCAACGGGTCAGTATAATCTTTATTCCTACGACCCTAATCCGCAGCCTAAAACCAATATCCGCAATTACCAATGGAAAGGCTCTCAAACCATCGACCTGCAAAGCAAGGATCAGGCAAAACTGCTTGAATTAACCGGCAAAATACAGGAAATGGGTTTTGCCATGAATGGCTTGAATTATACTTTGTCACCGGAACAGTCTGAAGCTTACCGTGACAATCTGATGACAGCAGCTTTGAAAAAAATCCAGAACAAGGCCGATCTTGCCGCGAAAGCGCTTGGTAAAGGCAGCTACGATATTGTCGAAGTCAATGTCGATGGCGCAGGGCCGATCCAGCCGATGCCGGTGATGTATAAGACCGCGCGGATGGAAATGGCGTCCGATGCTGCTGGCATGGCCGCGCCTGTTGCCCAGGCCGGAGAGCAGACGGTCAGTCTATCCGTAACAGCAAGAGTGGTCTTAAAGCCTTAGTATTATATATTGTCATCCCGAACGAAGTGAGGGATCTCATCTTAATTATTGAGATGAGATTTTAAATCATTCCAACGGGGATTGAGTTTTTCAATCAAGGTGTTTTTCTTTTCTCTACGCCACCCCTTAATTTCTTTTTCTCTTGCAATGGCTAAATCAGAATTATCATAGCTCTCATAATATACTAATTTCTTCGTCTTATATTTTTCAGTAAATCCACGGATTTCTCCCGTCTCATGCTCATATAAACGGCGAGCTAAGTTATTGGTAAATCCAATATATAAAACATTTTTAAAATTGTTGGTCAGAATATAAATGTAATAAGACAAAATGAGATTCCTCACTCCGTTCGGAATGACGCTATATTTATCGCTTCATCTTTTTCCCCATCATAGAACGGCGTGCGGAGAGTGCCTTGATAAGAACTCGCATCCGTTTTTGACAATTCGGTCAATACGCTGCGATCTAGACGCATTTCGTCATAACCTGAAATATGCATCAGTCCGATCGGATGATTTGGTAAATAAGGCTCCACAAACTGTCCCTTGGTTTCATCGAAAGGCGGCGGAAATTCACATAGCCAATTACACCATGCAGGAAGCACCTCGACGGGCAATCCATCCAGATGGCACATAATGCCCATGGTCAATTGCTCTGCCGTGAAAACTTTACCGTTGACGACCGCTTTCAAAACCAGTTCCTGCCAGTGCGCCCAATGTGGCGCGTCACCGCGAATGGCAAAAGCTCCCGCCTGCAAAACATGATAAGGGAACAGGTTTTTGGCAAGTTTGTAGCCGAATGCTTTCTTGGCATTGCTGAAATAAAATCCACTAAGTTTTAACGGGATAGGTCCTAAAAATTTAATCCGTGTCGATCTTGGATAACCGCGATCGACCTGTCCGGATGTCGCCAGCTTTCCTGCCATCGCGCCGCGAATATATAAATCCATCGCGTCCCAATTCTGCACCCAAATATCGGCGTCGAGCCAGATATAAAGATCGTAGCCGGGAAAATAAGTATTGATCCACGGGCGACATACACAGGATTTAAGATAGGTTTTTCCACCTGCTTTTTTCTCGGCAACCTCACTCGGCCATTCTGGCGCATGAATGTGCTGAACATTGCCGCGCAGCCATTCAATGTCGTCTTTGGCAAGCCCGCCATCGATCACGGCAAATTCAATATTGGCAGATTGGTGGAAGCGTTTGACCGAATAAATCATCTCCCGCAAAAGCGGAAAGTAATTATGGTCGGCACCGGAACAGATAAGTATTTTCATGATAGCGCTTTTATCAAATGATTGAACGCGGAGGTGACCGCCTGATCGCGTATTTCATCGCGGTCGCCTTTGAAATTATGTTTGAAAACCAGCGTATCGTCATCGAGTGAACCGATAGAGATATAAACCAGCCCGACAGGCTTTTCCGGCGATCCGCCATCCGGTCCGGCCACGCCTGTCACGGCTATGGATATCTGCGCTTTGCTCGTTGCCTGCAAGGCACCATCTGCCATGGCTTTTGCCGTTTCTTCGCTCACCGCGCCATACGTTTCAATAATCTTCGCCGGAACATCCAGTTGCTCGATTTTAGATTCATTCGAATAGGTAACAAAACCGCGATCAAAAATTTTCGATGCACCGGGAATATCCGTCATCGCAACCGCGATCATGCCGCCTGTACAGGATTCCGCCGTCACCAGCATCATGCTTTTTTCAATCAGGTATTTTTGGGCCTGTTTAGCCAAGGACATGTGCATATTGTAATCCTATCAGTACAAGGGCGGTTGCAGCGCCCGCGGCGATATCATCAGCAATCACGCCCCATGCGCCGTCGGTGTGAATATCGATCCATGAAATCGGCCATGGTTTAATTGTGTCAAACCCACGAAACAAAACAAAAGCAATTGCAATCCATATTGCATCGAACGGAATAACCAGCAGAGCGATGGTATAGCCGATCACTTCATCGACGACGATAAGGCCTGAATCATGACTATCGGTTTCTTTCTCGAAAACCTTACTTGCTTTCATGCCAAGGAAAAAGACGATGATCAAAAAGGCCAGTAAGCCCAGCTTGCCGCCGAAATACCAGATAGGAAGAGCAAAGGGCAGGGTGGCAATCGTCCCCCATGTACCGCTCGCCGGTAAAAATACACCACTGCCGAACCATGTAGCGATCAAGATCCATGGGTTTTTAAAGTTGAGATGCGCACCGATTGTTTTACGCTCGATTAGCTGGCGTTTGACTTTGTTGACGATACGATCGATTTCAGTTTGTAAATAGCTCATGCTCTAAATTTCTATGGTGACGAGGGCTTGGGCAGCGATACCTTCACGGCGGCCTGTAAAGCCAAGACCTTCCGACGTGGTTGCTTTAACGCTCACCGACTTTACAGGAAGATTGCAGATATTCGCAATGCTTTCCCGGATCTTGTCGCGGTGCGGGCCGATTTTTGGGTCCTCGCAGATTATAACAGTATCGATATGCAATATCTGGCCGTTTTCAGCTTTTAAATCCTGCATGGCTTTCTTCAGAAAGATCGAGCTATCCATATTTTTAAATTGATTATTCGACGGCGGGAAATGGGAGCCGATATCGCCACTCGAAATCGTTCCGTAAATGGCATCTGTAATAGCATGCAAAACGACATCCGCATCGGAATGGCCCAGAAGTTTTTTTGTATGCGGAATATCGATACCGCCGATCCTGATTTGCGTCGATGCTTCGCCAAAGGCATGGACGTCATAACCAAGCCCGGTTTTTGTAATTTTTCTTTTCACGTTCTTGAAATCATCTTCCGTTGTAAGTTTGATATTGCGGCGGCTACCGGGGACGAGTTCAACGCGTACGCCCATCTCGGACACCATCTGGCTATCATCGGTATACTCGCCCGTCATCGTTTCATGAGCGCGCTTGATGACATTGTAATGAAACCCCTGCGGCGTCTGGATCAGCCAGACATTTTCCCGCTTAATGACTTCGCCCAGATACCCATCCTCGGAGCGGCGAAGCGTGTCGTGCACAGGAATGGCGGTAGTGATCGCCTCCGCGGTTTCAAGCTTCTTCAGGCAATTGAGAATAGTTTCATATTCAATAAAAGGCCGCGCGCCGTCATGGATTAACACCGGCATATCGGCGGGAATACCCTCCAGAGCCTTCAGCCCTTTGGCGACGCTTTCCTGACGCGTTGCGCCGCCGATAACAGGCTCAGGCAAGCCGAGGCCGCGCACCGCATTCTGGTATAAGTCTTCATGCTCTTTATTGATAACGACGCATAAGCGCACCAAGCCCGGAAAATGCAGAAAAGCGTTCACCGTGTGGCGCAAAACCGCTTCTCCGGTCAGGTCGCGGTATTGTTTGGGCAGACCGTCACCGGCCCGGCTTCCGGTTCCGGCGGCGACGATGATGACTGCAAATTCGGACATATTTGTTTTTCTTGCCTTTTAAGTCGTGAAGGGCGATATTTCCCCGTAACTAAAGGAAAAACAAGCCTTTTATGAAGGTCCCGTCCCGTAATCACGTAAAATTCGACTGGCGCTTTCCGGTCAGGCTCTGGCGTCTTCGCCAGCGCTTCGGCACGACTTGGGAGGGCCGCTTGGCGCTGATGCTTGCGCTTGCTGGAATCGGGGCTGGAATTGCGACATACGCAGCGCTGAATTCCATGCCGCCCTTCGGCACCAATCCTGATGTCGTTATCTGGCTTTTAAACCTGGACCTCGTGATTTTGCTGTCCTTGGGCATTTTGGTTGCCCGGCGCGTCGCATCACTGCTTGCTCTATGGAAGAGGGGAATACCCGGCTCAAAGATCCATATGCGGTTTGTCTATACATTCGGCCTTGTCGCAATGGCACCTGCCATCATTATGATGATTTTTTCGCTGTTCTTTTTTCACTACGGCGTACAGGCATGGTTTTCCGACCGCGTGAAAACGGCAGTGCAGGAATCCCGGGCCGTGGCGGAAAGCTATCTGAAAGAACACCATCAGATTATCCGCGCGGATGTTCTGGGGATGGCGAATGATTTAAACCGGGAATCAACGCGCTATTACTCTGATCCTGAAGGCTTTAGCCGCTATGTGCGTACGCAGTCTATTGTACGCAACCTGCCGGAAGTTTTTCTCTTCAACAGCAATGACCGGGTTCTGATCCAAACTGACAGCCTGGATGATTTCAATGTCAAAGATATTCCCGATTTTGCCGTTGACCGCGCCAATCTCGGCGAGGTGATGATTTTGACGGACAGCGAGGATGACCGTGTCCGCGCCCTTGTGAAACTGCAGAACCTGCCGGATACCTATCTCTTCGTCGGGCGACCTGTCGAAGCCAATGTGCTCAATCACTTGGCCGCGACAAAAGAGGCTGTAGACAGATACGAGGAAGTTGCTGCCCGGTATTCGGGGTTGCGCCTGACTGTCACGCTCATCTACAGCGTTGTCGCACTGGTTCTTTTACTTGCCGCCATGTGGTTCGGCCTGACTTTTGCGCGGCGCTTGTCCTATCCGATTGCCGATTTGATCGCGACCTCTGACCGTCTTCGCCAAGGAGATTTTACTGCAAAGGCTTCCGAACGTTCCGGTTTGGAGGAATTTGATTATCTTGGGCGGTCGTTCAACAAGATGACCTCGCAAATAGTTTCACAGCGTGAAGAATTGATCGAAACCAACGCCCAACTGGATTCGAGAAGCCGGTTTACCGAAACTATTCTCGCCGGCGTTACCTCGGGAATCTTGGGCATCAATCGCAACGGTCAGATTACGATCTGCAATAGCTCGGCTGCTGATTTTCTGCATAAACCAGCTGATCATATCATTGGCGAGAGTATCTATACGATTCTTCCCGAAGCTCGGGATTTCCTTGACCAGTCCTACGAGAAACCAAACCGTACGCATAATTTCGAATGTCCCTATATTCTGGCGGACGGCTCCCGCCGTGTATTTTTGATCCGCGTTGCGATTGAACTTATTGGTCCCGGCGATAATGAGGAAGATCACGGCGCGGTTGTCACATTCGATGATATTACCGATTTGCAATCGGCACAGCGTAAAGCCGCTTGGGCGGATGTTGCCCGCCGTATCGCGCATGAAATCAAAAATCCGCTGACGCCGATCCAGCTCTCTGCCGAACGCCTGAAGCGTAAATATCTCAAATCCATGCCGGATGACGATCAATCGATTTTCGAACAATGTATCGACACGATTATCCGTCATGTCGGAGATATCGGCCACATGGTCAGCGAATTCTCCAACTTCGCCCGCATGCCGGAACCTGTGATGAAAGAAACCGATCTTGGCCGGCTGGTACAGGAAATCGTGACCATGAACCGCGAAGCGTCTTCTACTATGAAGATACAAATTTTCTTGGATGACACAGACAAGAATGCTATCTGTGACGCACAGCAAATGCGGCAGGCCTTCACCAATATTTTGAAGAACGCCATGGATTCTGTTGAAGAACGGATGAAAGATGAAGATGCTGATTTTAAAGGACATATTGCCGTAAGCCTCGGACGCTCTATATCAGACGGTAAATTGATCCTTTCGGTATCCGATAACGGACTGGGACTGCCAAAAGATCGTGATCCGCAGTCCTTGACCGAGCCTTATGTGACTTTAAGAGAAAAAGGCACAGGTTTAGGCCTCGCAATTGTAAAAAAGATTATGGAGGACCACGGCGGTCATATTATATTCGGAGCTGTTGATTCTTTGGTTGATTCGTCTTTCAAGGATCGTCCGATTTTAGACGGAGCGACAGTGTCGCTGGTTTTCCCGGTAATGGCTGATCAAGTACACGAGATTATGAGTTCAAACGCAGCGTAACGCATGGCAAAAGAAATACTGATTATCGACGACGAGGCCGACATCCGGAACCTGATACAGGGCATTCTGG
Organism: Micavibrio aeruginosavorus; assembly: GCA_003241285.1. Classification (GTDB taxonomy): domain Bacteria; phylum Pseudomonadota; class Alphaproteobacteria; order Micavibrionales; family Micavibrionaceae; genus Micavibrio_B; species Micavibrio_B aeruginosavorus_A. The sequence continues at coordinate 1,638 of QFOT01000101.1, read as the reverse complement.
AAGATGAAGGCTATGCAACGCGTCAGGCAGGAAATGCCACTCAAGCCTTCGCCCAAATCGAAGAGCGCAAGCCTTCGCTCATCATCCTTGATGTCTGGCTGCAAAATTCCGAATTCGATGGTCTGGCTATCTTGGAAAAAGTAAAAGCCGAACATCCGCATCTGCCGGTCGTTATGATTTCCGGCCATGGAACCATTGAAACTGCCGTCACCGCCATTCGTCACGGCGCCTATGATTTTATCGAAAAACCGTTCAAGACAGACCGTCTGTTATTGATGATCGAGCGAGCGCTTGAAAACTCGCGTCTGCGTCAGGAGAATGAACAACTTCGGCAGAAAGCTGAACCTGCCAGCACGTTGCAGGGAAAATCAAACGCTATTCAATCTTTGATGAACACGCTGAACAAAGTCGCGCCTGCTAATAGCCGCGTTTTGATCACGGGGGATAGCGGTTCAGGCAAGGAAGTCGCTGCCCGTTTCATTCATAAAAACTCCTCCCGCGCATCGGGTCCTTTCGTCGTCATCAATTGCGCGATTTTAAATCCCGACCGTATCGAGATCGAGCTTTTTGGCTCCGAAGAAAAAGGTGTTATTCATCAAGGTGTGCTGGAACGCGCCGATCAAGGCACATTGCTTCTTGACGAAGTCGCTGATATGCCAATTGAAACTCAAGGCAAAATCGTCCGCGCTTTGCAGGACCAGACCTTTATGCGCATCGGCGGCAATGAACAGATCAAGGTCGATGTGCGTATTTTAGCCTCGACAGGAAAAAATCTTTTAGAAGCCACTAAGTCCGGCGCCTTCCGCGAAGATCTCTATTACCGTTTGAATGTCGTGCCCGTACAAGTGCCGACGCTCCGCGAACGCATGGAAGATATCCCTGAACTGGTCGATTATTTCATGGACCAGAATGTCAAACATGTCGGCCTGCAAAAACGCGGTGTGTCAGCGTCCGCCATGATGGCGCTGCAAGCCTATAATTGGCCGGGCAATATCCGCCAATTAAAAAACCTGATCGAATGGCTGATGATCATGGGCGGCAACAGCCCTGAAAGCATCCAGACCGAAGACCTGCCGCCTGAAATTTCTCAAAACGTTCCGGCGACATTAAAAACAGAGTGGGGCGCTGATCTGATCTCGCTGCCGCTGCGCGAAGCCCGCGAAGTGTTCGAGCGCGAATATCTCTTATCTCAAGTCAACCGTTTCGGCGGCAACATTTCCAAAACCGCCCAATTCGTCGGCATGGAACGCTCCGCGCTTCACCGAAAACTGAAATCGCTGAACATCACGACCAGCGAACGCGATCCGGATGAGGCAAGCGAAGTTATCCGGATTAGCGCTTAATCCATAACCCTTGACAAACAAGGAATATTATCCTATTTTTAGAATTAAAAAGGATAATAATGCCGCATCGAAATTCTCCATATTTAATCTTTACCGTCATCCCGATGAAAATCGGGATCCAGATCTATCCGCACTACCTAGATTACGGCTTTCGCCGTAATGGCACTGAACGGATATTGCTCATAACAAAAAAACTAAAAAAAATCGCAGAACGAAGTAGACAAAAAGGAGTTTTCTATGCCCCGATGGACTGAAGAAGCCAGATTAAAGCAATCAGAAATTCAGAGAACCCGCC
>QFOT01000100.1 GCA_003241285.1 Micavibrio aeruginosavorus | reverse complement strand
GCCATAAGCACAGTCGCAGTCTTATGCATGAATTTTTCCTGAACTGGCTTCTGCTTGTCGGCGTGTTCGCTGTAGCGCTTGCGTCGCCGGGGCCAGACTTCGTGATGGCGGTTCGAAACTCGGTAATGTATTCGCGCCGTGCCGGGATTATGACGGCAATTGGTTTTGGTTTAGGCGTTGCCATTCATGTAGCTTATTGCCTCGGCGGGCTGGCTATCATCATCGCGAAATCGATCATGCTGTTTACCATTCTAAAATTTATTGGCGCGGGATATTTGTTCTATGTCGGCTACAAGGCGCTTAAATCAAAAGGTTTCCTAGGTGAAGTTGATGCCGAGAATGAGCATCTGGTGATGAGCGATTATATGGCGCTTCGCAGCGGCTTTATTACAAATCTTTTCAATCCCAAAGCGACGATGTTCTTTCTGGCGCTGTTTACGCAAGTGATGAATCCGAATGTCGCGCTGCCAGTGCAGATGATTTATGGGCTGACATGTATGTTGATGACCATGCTCTGGTTTTCAGTCGTGGCGACAGTTTTAACAACACCTGCGATCCGCAAACGTTTTATCAGATTTTCAAAATGGCTCGATCGTGCCTGCGGCGGGATATTTGTAGCGCTTGGCATTAAGCTGATAGCTACGAAGGTTTAACGTCTCACCAATTTCGAATATTCTTCCCGAATATGGCGTGTGACCGCTCCAACCGTGTAAGTCGTCTGGTCGATCTTGCCGACAGCTGTAACTTCTGCGGCTGTACCTGTGACGAAGACTTCGTCTGCAGATAATAAATCTTCCATCGTGATGGTCTCTTCTTCAACTGTATAGCCAAGCGAGCGGGCGAGATCGATGACGGTCAGTCGGGTGATGCCATTGAGGAAGCAATCCGGTTTTGGAGTGCGAATGGTTTTGCCCTTGATGCGGAATAAGTTTGCGCCAGTCGCTTCAACAGGAAAACCCCGATAGTCCAGCATAAGGGCATCTGTATACCCGGCGTCTTCGGCTTCGTGTTTGGACATCGTATTGATCATGTAAAGTCCGGCAGCTTTGGCATGACAAGGAGCTGTTTCCGGTGACGGTTTTTTCCAGCGCGAGGTAATCAGAGAAATCCCTTTTTCGAGTAGCTCTGGCGAGAAGTAGCTTGGCCAGTCCCAGACGGCGATGGCCATATGCGTTTTTGTCAGCCGGGCCGCGATACCCATTTGTTCGGAGCCACGCCACGCCACGGGGCGGACATAGGCGTCTGTCATGCCGTTCGCCTTCAATGTTTCCATTTTGGCTGCATTGATCTGTTCTACCGTATAGGGAACTTCCATACCGAGCATTTTGGCGGAATCGATCAGACGCTGTGAATGTTCAGTGCTTTTGAAAATCTTGCCATTATAACAGCGCTCTCCTTCGAAAACGCCGCTGCCGTAATGCAGGCCATGGCTCATAACGTGAATTTTTGCTTCTCTCCACGGGACGAGTTTCCCGTCAAACCAGATAAAGCCGTCGCGATCGTCGAAAGGGATAAGGGTCATGGAATAAGCTCGTTTTGAAGTTGAATAAGTCTATGATATTTAAGTTAAACAGTGAAAACAAGCCGAGATTGATTTAAGTTTATTGCATGGCCGAACCAGCTCTTTTTGCCGATAGTAAAAAACCGCATGTTCTTGTGATCGATGACGATGACCGGATCCGGGATCTATTGTCGCGTTATTTAAAAGAGCATGGTTTTATCGTCGCCACCGCGCGTGACGCGGCTAATGCTGATGAAATTCTTAAACGGGCTTTTTTCGATGTGTTGATTGTCGATGTAATGATGCCCGGAAGAACAGGGCTCGAGTTTACTGAGAATTTAAGAAAATCATCGGATATTCCTATTCTCTTGCTGACGGCTTTGGGCGAAGCAGGTGATCGTATTTCAGGACTTGAAACAGGGGCGGATGATTATCTGGCCAAGCCGTTCGAGCCGAAGGAATTATTGCTAAGGCTGAAGGCTATTTTGCGCCGTCGTCCGGAAAAACTCGATGCTAAAGCGGGTTTCCATCTGGGAAAATGGTTTTATGATTCAACTCTAAAAGAATTACAGCATGCGGATGAAGTGATCCGGCTAACCTCTGTCGAAGGGAATCTGCTGGAGATCCTGGCAACGCAGGCGGGCCGTATTTTAAGCCGGGAAGAGCTGGCGCGACTTTGCGGGCTCGATGGGAATGACAGGACAATCGACGTTCAGGTGACAAGGCTGCGCCGCAAGATCGAGGACGACAGCCGCGCGCCGCGTTATCTGCAAACCATACGGGGGCAGGGATATATGCTTCGGGTTGAGAAGGAGTCATGAAGTTACGTCTTAAATACTTCAATCCATGGTACTGGATGCGTAAAATACTGCCGCGTACGTTATTTGCGCGATCTCTTTTGATTATAGTTATCCCTGTTTTGTTGTTTCAGGTCGTTGTGACGATCGTCTTCGTCGATAATCACTGGAGAAAAGTAGCCTCGCGGATGGCGTTTGCCGTTGCGGGGGAAATCGGCATTTTTGCCGATATGATGGGCGATCAGTATGATCCAAATCTTCTGGCCAGCCTAAGGATACTCGGCGAAAAAAAGCTTGATCTGATTATCACGGCGGAGCCGGGAAGAATTATTACGCCGGGTGTCGAAACATCGGGGACATGGGAGCCTTTATCTGCCGAGGCTCTTTCCTATCAATTAGAAAAATACGTTGGTAGGCCATTCTATCTTTCTTTCGGACCGGAAGATAAATGGGCTGATATCAGCATACAAATGCCATGGGGCGTATTTCATGTCTATGTTCTGGAGCGCAGGCTGTTTTCAACGTCAGCCTATATCTTCTTGCTCTGGATGATCGGTTCGTCGCTGGTTTTATTTACGATCGCAGTTATTTTCATGAGAAACCAGATCAGGCCTATCCACAGGCTGGCTATTGCCGCAGAGAGGCTCGGCATGGGGAGGGATATACCGACTTTCAAGCCGGAAGGGGCACGGGAAGTACGGTCTGCAGCGCGCGCCTTTATCAGCATGCACGAGCGCATTCGCCGCCAGATCGAGCAAAGGACGACGATGCTGGCTGGCATTTCTCATGATCTGCGAACCCCCCTGACACGGTTGAAATTGGGACTTTCGATGCTGCCGGAAGGTGACGACAGGGAAGCGCTGAAAGGCGATGTCAGTGACATGGAGCGAATGATTAATTCCTATCTGGAGTTTGTGCGCGGCGAAGGCCGAGAGCCGGTTGAAAGAGTTGATCTGAAAGAATTGATTTCTAAACAAATTGCCACGGTCAAGCGTCATGGCAAGAGTGTCGAGGATGATCTGGCGGGTGATCTTTATATATCACTAAGGCCGATAGCATTTGAGCGGGTATTGCAAAACCTTATTTCCAATGCTGAAAAGCATGCCGATAAAATATGGATAGAGGCTTCGCGCGAAAATGATGAGATTATAATTTCTATTGAGGATAATGGTTCCGGAATTCCTGAGAATTTGCGCGAAGAAGTTTTTAAGCCGTTCTTCCGTGCCGATACATCACGCAATGCCGCTACGGGTGGCGTTGGGCTAGGTTTGCCCATTGCACGTGACATTATTCACTCGCATGGCGGTCAGTTATGGCTTGAAGAAAGCCGTCATGGCGGCGTAAGAGCTGTAATAAATCTGCCGGTTTAATGCAGAGGCTGACCGTTTGGCACTTGGCGGTCAGGGCGTGATAAAACGATATTCCCTTTTTCATCTGAAAAGCCCAGCACCAGAACTTCCGACATGAATTTGCCGATCTGCTTTGGCGGGAAATTTACAACAGCCTGTATTTGCAGGCCTGCAAGTTCTGATAATTGATAGTGACCGGTAATCTGGGCGGATGATTTTTTAATGCCGATTTCAGGGCCAAAATCGATCGTCAGCTTATATGCCGGGCGACGTGCTTCAGGAAATTCGCTGGCCTCTATGATGGTGCCGGCACGTATATCGACTTTCAGAAAATCTTCGTAAGAAATAGTCATCTATATGTTCTCTAGTCATAAAAAAAGATGGAAATCAGAAAGACTTCCATCCTTTTAAGATTATCTTTTTATTTTAGGCGGCTTTAGAAGATGCCTCTTCGACCGTTGTTTTAATTTCGTTAATCGCGCCTTTGACACGATTATTGATGATATCACTCGCTTCACGTGCTGATTTATTCAAAATATCAGCAACTTCGCGAGAGCTTGAAACCGTTTTTTCGAAAGCCTTGCCAAAAAGCTCAGCAGAGCGGGCAATTTTTTCTTCCGGAGTGCCTTCGTTTGCAATGTCGCGGGCTATGGCGGACTGATCTTGCACAAATTGAGACAATATTTCTGTCTGGCGTTGTGCAATAGTCTGCATGCTTTCAAGCGCAATCTGCTGGGCTTCTGTAATCGCCTGAAAAGTTTTGCGACCAGATTCCATGATGTTTTTCATGTCGACTGGAGCTCCACCAAAACCCGGAATAGGGGTGGTAAAATCTACCTTCAGCCAGTTATCAAAGAAAGGATTCTTGGTCATCAGTTTGCTCCAGGGCTTTATCTGTTAAAGAAATTTTAAGAAACATATCACTTCTTGGGCGACATTAGCAATAAAAGCTAATGTTTTCATTTATGAAAATCCAATATTAGCAGATACTTAACAGTATTCAGGCAAATTATAGTTTGAATTTAGACATGTAATGATGATGGCCAAGCAAACGCATAATTCTACCAATCGAAGCTCCCAATTGGACATATGGACATGGTTGAAAGATCATATGGTCCATATCATGGTTTTGGCGAATGGCATTATCCTAACCGTGGCTTCATTCTGGACGGTTCAATTATTTGTTTCCCAGATATTAAAAGATGATTATCAAAAATCTGGAGCTAGCACGAAACAAGTTGTAGTCGAGAAAATCAAAGACTTTCACGACACGATGGCTGATTTCACGCTAGCCTTTCAAAATTATTCATTGAATGAGGCAGGCAGCTTTGTCATCAGTCCTGTCACGGCGCGTATTAATACCAAAGGGTTTGATTCCATACTGTGGATTCCGCTGGAAACGCCGTCTTTGTCCTTGGATTTAAAGGACACCAACTTTAGTGATCAGAAAATAACGGTGAATACTAAGATTGTTTCTGCAATCTTAAATCAGGCTAAGTCCCAGCCCGATATATTCCTCTACATCGCCGATACGACAAGATCGGCAATGCATGAAGAGAAAGGTATCGTTCAAACCCGAAGCTTTGCTATCGTCAAGGCTGTTAAGAATGTACAGCAAAAAACAATTGGCTATCTGGCTGGCTTTACGGCAATCGATAAGGTTTTAAATCGTGAGCAGATTTTATCAACCAATTATGTATCGAAAACTGTTTTCTGGGATAACTCTAGCAAAGCGATTTTATTTTTTCTGGAAGATACAAAAGGAGATTTCATTTCTATTGGGCAGAATTTCCAATATAATTTTGAAGTCGTTTTTGCGAATAAGCCGATACAAGTTCAGGTTGTTTTCAAGAAAACCAGTAACTCGATCTTAGAGCTTCTCTCTTGGCTTATAGCCGGATTTGGTATTGTCGTTACGGTTATTGTATGGTTTTACGTTTCAAATAATTTCAACAAATCGAAAATCCTTTCCAAGGTTAACGCAGACCTTGCTGAAAAAAATGAAGAGTTAAACGACCAGATACGCGAGCGAGAAAAACTTTTTCAGACTTTGAGGAAATCTGAAAGGGAGAACTATGCGATCATCAATGCAATCAGTGATGCTATATTCGAAGTCTCTCCGAGCGGTGATATTATGTTCCTCAACGAAGCATGGACGAAAATCACGGGATTTGATCTTGAAACTTCAATGGGTGGAAACATCATAGAGATGATATTTCCACCCGATCAGGAGGAGCAAAAACTTAATATCGCTTTGCTGGCGAAGGGACAGCGCACGGCATATAGAGTTCTTACGAAACTTCGCACTATCGATGGGACTTGCCGCTCGGTTGAAATGGTCGTGTCAATGCTTCGTCAGGACGAGGCGCGCAATTTGCGCGTAATGGGAAGCTTTACTGACGTTGAGGAAAGACAGAGAGCGGAGCAGGCGCTGAATGAAGCCGAGCGTAAGTATAAAACAATCTGGGAAAATGCGGCGGGTGGTATCTATCAATTGACGTCGGAGGGGCAATTCCTTTCTGCTAACCCAGCCTTGGCGCGTATTTTTGGCTATGATACGCCGGAGGACATGGTACGGCTCGTGCACAATGCGCATGAAGACCTTTTTGTCGATCCGCAGGATAGGGCGCAATATCTGAAAAGCCGATCATCCGGTACAGCTAATACTTCTTTCTATGAAGCAAAGGCCCGCCGCCGCGATGGCGAGGAGATTTGGGTAAGGGAAAATTTCCGGGCCGTATTGGACGGCTTCTCAAATGTTTTGTACTATGAGGGCAGCATCGAGGATATCACCCAGCGCAAGGAAGGCGAGGTCCAGCTTAAAGAAGCCAAGATGCATTCTGATATGGCCAGCCGGGCAAAGTCGGAATTTCTGGCAAATATCAGCCACGAATTACGGACGCCGCTTAATTCGATAATCGGCTTTTCGGAAATCATCAAAAACGAGGTGTTCGGTCCTATCGAGCCAAAATCTTATACCGAGTATGCCGGAAATATTTATGATAGCGGAAAGCATCTTCTAGGTATCATCAATCAGATCTTGGACATCTCACGGATAGACGCCGGAGAGCGCGAGCTCAATGAGAGCATGGTCGATATCAGGAAAATTACGAGCCTGTGCCTTGATCTGAGCAAAAGTAAGATCAATCAGAATAATCTGACGGTCATAGATATGGTACCAGACAATCTTCCTAAAATGATTGCCGAGGAAGTCGCCGTAAAACAAATGCTGCTCAATCTTCTATCTAACGCGGCAAAATTTACACCTGTGGGCGGAAGAATTACATTGAACGCCGAGATCGAAAGTTCGGGCAATCTGAAAATATCTGTCACAGATACAGGCGTAGGCTTAAGTCAGGAACAGATAGATCGCGCGACAAAACCTTTCGGCCTTGTTGATGGACGTCTGGATAAGGGCACAGGCGGCGCAGGTTTGGGTTTGAGCCTTGTGCATTCTCTGCTCAAGCTTCACGGCGGCAAACTGGAAATCCTGTCTCAAAAAGGCATCGGGACGACGGCGTCTTTAATATTCCCGGCTAGCAGAATTCAATAATTCATCAGCTTCCTCTTTTGTCATCTGCAAAACTTTTGAGGCCGAGTGATAATCAAATCCGGCGCGGGCGAGAGACGCCAGCGCTTTCTCAAATGCCTTCTCCTTGGTGGCAAAGGCTCCGAGTTTTTTGCGCTTCATCCATAAAGCGGCGTCTTTGATGTTATCACCGGGCTCCGGGGGCGGAACGGTCGCATCAATCAACTCTACGGCGATCCCTTTTTCTCTCAGGCGCATAATTATCCGGTTTCTAGGCCAGCCGCGGTTTTTTAAAGACCGGCTGAGGCCCATGGCATAGCCTTCATCGTTCAGGAAGCCTAAAGTCTGAAACTTGGTAATGACCGCTTCCAGATGGGTAAAGCAGGTTTCAGGCGATTGCTCAGGGTGCTCTTTGCATGATTTGCGGATTTTGCGGGTCATAACCTGACGAAATTGCTCGGTCGATGCCGGAAAACGCTCCAGATAGAACTTGCCGGAATTGATCAGATAAGTTTCCGTGATTTTTTTCGGAATTTTACGCTTCTTCGCCGAAGGCTTGAAAGAAGGGTCGGATATGCTAATTGCCTCTTCGTCCATGTCGTGCTAATTCCAGTTTACAGAGCCTTGTGGCTTCACAGAAAGATAGATTATGTCAGACCTCAATGCGCAAATCCAACCCCGAATTATCGGCTCCTTTAATCTGATCGGCCTCAAAACCCTGATCAGTAAGGAAGTCGGACGCTTTCTGAATGTCTATTTTCAGACGATCTTTGCGCCGCTAATAACGCTGGCTTTGTTTTTCACCGTATTCTCCATCTCGATAGGCGGAGATCGCATCGTCTTCGGCGTGCCTTATATGCAGTTTCTGGCGCCGGGCCTTTTGATGATGACGATGATACAGAACTCCTTCGCAAATTCGTCGTCGTCTTTGATTATTGCAAAAGTTCAGGGAAACATCGTCGATCTTTTAATGCCGCCCCTGTCGGCGACTGAAATCCTGCTCGGCTATATTATAGGTGCCTTGATCCGCGCCTGTTTGATCGGCTTTCTTGGTATTTTCGTGATGG
>QFOT01000099.1 GCA_003241285.1 Micavibrio aeruginosavorus | reverse complement strand
TACTATCCTGTAGCCAAAGGCTGGGTGTTCAACCTTTTAGGAGAAACCGGCGCCATCAAAGGTGTCATGGATGAAGACGTCAAAATTAATGAGCGTTACTTCCTCGGCAACAATACCTTCCGTGGTTTTGAACGGTCCGGTATCGGCCCGCGCGATGAAGCTACTGATGACGCGCTTGGTGGTAACTTCTTCTATCGAGGTACGGCTGAACTGACTTTCCCAATGGGCTTCCCTGAAGAAATGGGAATTGCAGGCCACTTGTTCAACGATATCGGCTCTCTCTGGGAGATTGATGACGGCAATCAGGTCGGCGTTCAGGATGAATCGACCTTGCGGGCTTCTGCGGGTATAGGCGCCTCATGGCGGTCACCATTCGGTCCGGTACGGGTTGACCTGGCGGCACCTTATCTCAAGGAAGACTTTGATAAGGATGAATTGTTCCGCTTCAGCTTCGGTACAAGATTCTAATTTAGAACGGAGTTATCTGACATGAAAAAACTGGCACTCATTGCCATAGCTTTTGCAACGCTGTCTTTATCGGCTACCTGTGCCCTTGCTGAAGTATCTATTGGTATAATTGATACCCGAAAAATAGTAGATGAATCCGCCGCAGGTAAGAGCCTTTCAGTACAGCTCAAAGCGCGTCAGGAGCAGTTGCAAAAAGAAGCGACTGCCTTTGAGCAAAAATTAAGAGCCGAAGAGCAGGATATAATTGCCAAGCGTAAGGAAATGAAGCCTGAAGAGTTTGATGCGAAGAAGAAGGCTTTTGAACAGGAATTCATGAAAAGCCGTCAGGCCATACTGACCAAAAGTTCAGATCTTGATACAGTTCGCAAAAAAGCTCTCGCTGAATTACAGAAAAATTTAGCCAAAGCTGCTGCAGATATTGCGGATGAAAAGAAACTCTCAATGATCGTTGATCGCCAGTTCGTTATACTCGCAGAAGAAAGCATGGACATTACGGCTGTTGTCATGAAAAAACTGAATGAAACGGTCAAAGAAATACCGCTTGGCAAATAGACAATGCCTGATCAACGCTTCTTTCATATACCTATAGCTCTTTCTCTAGCCCAGCTTGCTGCCAAGTGTGAGATGGATTTGGCAAACCCTGCTGATGGAGATTTTATTGTTGATGATCTGGCGCCCCTCGATACGGCCAGCCCTACACAACTCTCATTTCTCGACAATCGCAAATATCGCGAGCAGTTTATAAATACCAAGGCTGGCGCTTGCATCGTTCATCCTGACTTCAAGGATATCGCGCCCAAAGGCGTGAAATTGCTTCTGAGCAAATCTCCTTATAAATCCTATGCGCTTGCATCTTCAATGATCAATCCAGACCCTAAGCCGGATGCAGCAATTTCATCTTTCGCACGCGTTCATGAATCGGCAACTATTGGCGCTAATACCACGATTGATGATTTTGTTATTATTTCCGAAGGTGTAGAAATCGGTGATAATTGCTGGATCGCGCCATATTCATTTATCGGCCCCGGTGTAAAAATCGGTAATAACTGCCGCATCATGCAACATGCGACTATTACCCATTCGCTTATCGGAGATAACGTAAAGATATATGCCGGGGCCCGTTTGGGTCAGGAGGGTTTCGGTTTTGCAATTGACCGCGCGGGTTTTGTGAAAGTACCCCAGCTTGGGCGCGTTATTATTGAAGGCTATTCCGAGATCGGGGCGAATACAACGATTGACCGAGGAGCGCTAGGCGACACCGTAATCGGTATGGGTACGTGGCTGGATAACCAAATCCAAATTGCTCATAACGTAAAAATTGGTAAAGGCTGCATAATGGCTGCTGGCGTTGGCATCTCAGGAAGCTGTGAGCTGGGCGACTATGTTATGCTCGGCGGACAGGTTGGTGTCGTTGGCCACTTAAAAATTGGTACGCTTGCCAAAGTTGCCGCGAAATCGGGTGTAACACGTGATATTCCGGCAAAGGAAGAATGGATGGGTTATCCCGCCATGCCAATGAAGCAATTTTTACGTCACACAGCATATCTAAACCGCAAGACAGCGAAGAATAAAAAAGAGGCCTAAGAAATGACACAGATACTTCCTATCGATGTTCGCAAAATCATGGATATGATCCCGCATCGTTATCCAATGCTTTTGATAGACCGGATCGTTGAATTCGAACCTAATATTATGGCTACGGGTCTTAAGAATGTCACGATTAACGAAGATTTCTTTAACGGGCATTTCCCAGGTGCGCCTGTTATGCCCGGTGTCCTTATTATCGAGGCAATGGCACAGACATCTGCCGTCCTTGTCGTTGCCTCAAATCCAAAGGATGGTGAAGGTAAACTGGTCTATTTCATGACCATTGAGAGCGCAAAATTCCGCAAACCTGTCGTCCCCGGCGACCAGATTTTACTGACAGTGACTACTATTAAATCGCGTGGCGCGGTCTGGAAATTCAAGGGCGAAGCCCGCGTTGACGGGCAGTTAGTCGCCGAAGCCGAATTTGGCGCGATGATTGTTGATCCTGATAAAAACGTAACAAGCTGAAAACCTTTGTGAGTTGTTGTCCGGAAGGGAATATTTAAATTAAAGTCATGAGTACACAAATTCACCCATCCGCCATTATCGATCCCAAAGCGCAGCTTGGTGCCAATGTAAGAATTGGCCCTTTTTCTGTTGTCGGCCCTAATGTTCAACTTGATAACAATGTAGAACTAAAATCGCATGTAGTCGTCGACGGTTATACGACGATTGGTGAAAACTCTATCCTTTATCCATTTGCCAGCATCGGGCAGGAAACGCCTGATTTGAAATATCACGGCGAGGCATCCAAGCTTATTATTGGCAAAAATAATAAAATCCGCGAATACGTAACAATGAACCCGGGAACCGAAGCCGGCGGTATGCTGACCAAGGTTGGCGATAATTGCCTTTTCATGCCGAGTACGCATGTGGCGCATGATTGCATTTTGGGGGATCGCATTATCATGGCAAATAGCGCGGCTCTTGGTGGGCATGTAACTGTTGGTGATAATGTTGTCATCGGTGGCCTCGCTGCCGTTCACCAATTTGTACGTATCGGTTCTTACGCTGTTATAGGCGGTATGAGCGGCGTCGAGAGTGATGTTATTCCCTATGGCCGTGTTAAGGGCGAGAGAGCATTCCTTGCAGGATTAAATTTGATAGGTCTGGAGCGCAACGGCTTTAACAAGGACCAGATCAGAAATTTACAGCGCGCTTTCAACCAGCTTTTCGGAGATGAAGGCACAATGGACCAGCGTATCGAGATGGTGTCCACTGATTTCAATTCTGATCAGGCCGTGAAAGAAATCATTGAATTCGCGCGCGGTAAGACAAAATTCCCTCTCTGCTCTCCGTCCAAGAAAGCGGCCTGATATGCGGCCCGGCTTGATCGCTGGCGCAGGAAAGCTGCCTTATCTTTTGATTGAAAAGTGGAAGGAGCAAGGATTTTCTCCTGCTATCATTGCCATTGATGGATTTGCCGAGTCTGACTTATATGCAGACAGCACGGGGATAACCATCCCTCTCGGCTCTGCGGGTAAAATGATTTCCTATCTCAAACAAAATAATGTCACCGATCTGGTGGTAACAGGCCGCGTATCACGCCCAGATCTCATGCGACTGAAGCCTGATCCGCGCGGCATGATGATCATTGCAAAAATTTTATTGAAGAAAAAAATCGGCGACGACGCGCTTCTTCGTATTATAAAATCTGAAATTGAGAAAGATGGCTTTCGGTTGCGCTCGGTTCAGGAATTTGTGCCGGATATATTGACGCCTGAAGGGCTTTTGACCAAGACGCCTATACCACCCGAAGCCTCTGAATCTGTAGAAATTGGATTTCAGGTGGCAAGAGATCACGGATCGAAAGATCTGGGGCAATCTATCGTGGTTCAGAATGGATCGGTAATCGGCCTTGAAAGCGAAAAGGGCACTAATGCCCTTATCCGCGAAGCGGCGAAGAATAAGCAAACCGGCATAGGTCCTATCCTGGTAAAAACGTGCAAGCCGCAACAGGAAAAGGCGCTTGACCTTCCAACGATCGGAATTTCAACAGCGAGAGAAGTTCAGGCGGCTGGATTTTCTGGCATAGTTTTACAGGCGCACGACACTATACTCTTGGACCGCGAAGACGTCATTGAATTCTGTGACGCGCATAATATTTTTCTCTACGGGAAAGCGGCATGAAGATATTTATTATTGCAGGCGAAGCATCAGGAGATCAATTAGGAGCAGCCGTTTTGCTAAGCCTCAAACGCATGGTGCCGGAAGTGGACATACGCGGTATCGGCGCGGAGGCCATCAAAGGAGCAGGGCTCCGTGAAAGCCTTTTTCCCATGGAAGAACTATCTTTGATGGGCGTTGCGGAAATACTTCCTGAAATACCGAATATGCTCAAGCGCATCCGCCAGACGGTTGACGCCATCAGAGTCTATAATCCCGATATAGTCTTAAGCGTAGATTGTCCTGAATTCTCGCTGCGCGTACAAGAGAAATTAGCAGAGACATCCTGCCGGGCGAAGCGCATTCATATGGTGGCGCCAAGTGTCTGGGCGTGGCGTCCAGGACGCGCAAAGAAGATTGCAAAATTTTTAGATGGCATCATGTGCCTTTTTCCTTTCGAGCCCCCGTATTTTGAACGTGAGGGTTTAAAGGCCGTCTTTATAGGTCACACGATGATGGGGTCTGGAATACTCGACGCCAACGGCGCAGAATTCCGGTTTCGGCACATGATTGGCAATGATCGTAAGGTCGTCGGTTTATTTTTTGGTAGCCGGAAGGCTGAAATTGAAAGATGCTCGGATCTTATTCTGGATGCTGCTTGCGAGCTCAGGAAAGAAAATCCAGACATCTATTTTCTTGCGCCGACTATTCCAAGGTGGAAGGATTTTCTGGAAGAAAAATTCAAAGAGCGATTTCTCAATGGCATGGTTCTGACCGATGAAAAATGGGATTCTTTTGCTGCGTGCGATGCTGCGATTGTTATATCCGGCACAGTAGCCCTTGAAATTGCCGTCGTCGGCGTGCCGCACGTCGTTACCTATAAAATGAATGCGGTCACATGGAAGGTTTTCCGGCGCTTTGTCAAAACGCCATTCGGGCATCTGGCGAATATTCTTCTGGGACGTGAAGCCGTACCGGAATTTATGCAGGAAAAAGCGCGGATCGAGAATATCGTGCCTTCAGTATCAAAATTGCTGTCTGATACTGAAGAGCGCCGCCTGCAATGTCACGATCTTAAAAATGTGCGCTCTTTCCTGATGGCAGATAATAAAAATCCGGCAGATGTTGCTGCCGGATTTTTGATTGATTCAATTTCGCCTTAGCGTTTTTCAACAGGTATGAATTCCCGTTGTTTAGCTCCATTATAAAGCTGGCGAGGGCGGCCTATGCGGTTCGCTGGCTCTTCCATCATTTCTTTCCATTGGGATACCCAGCCCACTGTACGGGCAACGGCGAAGAGAACGGTAAACATGCTGACCGGGAAGCCCATAGCTTTCAGGATAATACCTGAATAGAAATCGACATTCGGATATAACTTGCGGTCAATGAAATATTGATCTGAAAGGGCGATACGCTCCAGTTCCATGGCGATATCGAGAAGCGGGTCTTTGACGCCCAGTTCTGCCAGAACCTTATCGCACGACTCTTTCATCACGGTTGCGCGTGGATCGAAGTTTTTATAAACGCGGTGACCAAAGCCCATCAATTTATATTTCTTGGTTTTTACGCCTTCAATAAATTCAGGGATTTTGTCGACCGTTCCGATTTCAGCCAGCATTTCAAGAACCGCCTGGTTGGCGCCGCCATGAGCAGGGCCCCAAAGAGAGGCAATACCGGCAGCGATACAGGCAAACGGATTGGCCTGGCTTGATCCGGCAAGTCGGACAGTCGATGTCGATGCGTTTTGTTCATGGTCTGCGTGCAGGATAAATATTTTATCCATAGCGTCAGCTAAAATCGGGTTGACCTTGTAAGGCTCTGCCGGAACAGCAAAACACATATGCAGGAAATTTTCGGCAAAGCCGAGATCGTTGCGCGGATACACAAACGGCTGACCGATCGAATATTTGAATGCCATAGCCGCCAGCGTCGGTAATTTCGCGATCAAACGGTGTGCTGAAATCTCGCGTTGATCAGGATCATTGATGTCCAGAGAGTCATGATAGAACGCGGCCAGAGCGCCGACAACACCGCACATAATCGCCATTGGGTGGGCGTCACGGCGGAAACCGCGGAAGAAGAATTGGAGCTGTTCATGCACCATCGTGTGATAGGTGATGTCTTTTTTGAATTTTTCGAATTGTTGTTTGTTCGGCAGATCGCCGTAAAGAAGCGCGTGTGCTACATCGAGGAAAGTCGAATATTCCGCAAGGTCTTTAATATCGTAACCACGGTGAAGCAGAATACCCTTATCACCATCGATAAAAGTAATACGTGACTTACAGCTGGCGGTTGAAGTGAACGCTGGGTCTAACGTGAAATGATCTGTCTCTTCATACAAAGGGCGGATATCGATAACGCTCGGCCCCATCGATCCATCGAGAACCGGTAATTTCCAGTTTTCACCTGTTTGATCGTTGGTAAGCGTAAATGTTTTTCCGGTCGGGTTATCTTGTGAGGCAGACATATTATGATGATCCTTTTGAAATAAAAGCGAGGAGGTCAAAGGTAAGTCAGGATGGTTAATTTTTTGTAAGCATTGACGTTTTTCCCGCGAAAGCGGGAATCTGGATTTATGGATCCCCGCTTTCGCGGGGAAAGCACTCTATCAACTTAGGCCTTCTGTAAGGCTGCTTCAAGTCGGCGGATGGTTTCTTCTTTCCCTAATGCCTCAGCAATATGCGGAACAGAGGGAGAAACACCGCGCCCTGTCAACGCCGCCCGGAATGGCATCATGACTTTGCCTAGTTTGCCACCGAAATCTGACTGTGACAGTTCTTTTGTCATAGTTTCGATCTTGCCAGATTCAAATTTTGATAGGGCTGAAATTTTTTCTAGAAGTTTGCGAATGGCTGACAAGCCTTCTTCTGTAAACTGGGCTCGCGCTTTTTCATCATATGAAGAAATTGTACCTATCATGATTTCTGCCTCATCGGCAATTTGCACAATCGTTTTATGGCGCGATTTTAGTTCATCCATCATTTTTAAAACACGGGATTTTTCTTCCGCATTTGGCTGCGTTTTTAAAAATGGCAAGGCCAGATCATAAAGACGATCATTATCGGCGAGCTTCAAATAATGAGCGTTAATAAAATTGAGTTTGTTGTAATCCCATCTTGCGGGGGATTTAACGATACCACCCAGATCGAACCACTCGATTGCCTGTTCACGGGAAATAATTTCATCGTCGCCATGGCCCCAGCCGAGTTTCAGAATATAATTGCACATAGCCTCCGGAAGGTAACCCATATCGCGATATTCCTCGACACTGGCCGCGCCTTTACGCTTTGACATTTTGGCACCGGACTCATCAAGGATAAGTGGAATATGCGCGTAAACTGGGATAGTCCAATCCAAAGCAGCATAAATAATATTCTGGCGGAACGTATTATTCAGATGATCGTCGCCGCGGATAACATGTGTAATGCCCATGTCATGATCGTCAACGACGACAGCCAGCATATAAGTTGGTACGCCGTCAGAGCGAAGGATGATAAAATCATCCAAATGATCGGCGGAGACTTTTACTTCACCCTGAACTTCGTCATGGACAATACTTTCGCCTTCCAATGGCGCTTTGATACGTATAACGGGTTTGATATCAGCAGGCGGTGTTTCCTTGCTGTCGCGCCATCTGCGGTCATAAAACTGGTTGCTGCCCACGGCCATAGCTTTGGCCCGCATTTCTTCCAGTTCATCCGGCGTGCAGTAACAGTAATAGGCTTTGCCGTCCTTCACGAGTTGTTCGGCAATTTCCTGGTGGCGTTCGCGCCGTGCATACTGGGAAACAATTTCGCCGTCCCAGTCGAGGCCTAGCCATTGCATGCCCCGGATCAAAGCTTCGACGGCTTCTTCCGAATGGCGCTCGCGGTCGGTATCCTCGATCCTGAAAGTCATTTTACCGCCAGTATGCTTGGCGTAGAGCCAGTTAAACAGGGCGGTGCGGGCGGTCCCGATATGCATGAAACCGGTAGGGGAAGGCGGGAAACGTGTGATGACTGTCATTCCCCATAACTACACTATTCGTCATTCCTGGGAAAGCAGGAATCTCCCTTTAAAATCATGCCTATTAGATCAATGCTTTCGTAAGGATAGC
>QFOT01000098.1 GCA_003241285.1 Micavibrio aeruginosavorus | reverse complement strand
GATTCAGTCTCGACGGCTGTCAGGATGGTCGGGATATTGAACAGCTTGGCGGTTTTCGCCATAGCGATAGTGTTGTTCTTCAAAAGCTGGCGGTCGATGCTGGTCACGCCAAATGCCATTTGCGGCTGGTGATCGATGAAAATGAAAACGGAGTTATCGGCTGTTAAAAGTTTGTCGGATGTTGCGGTCATTGTCGGGTTTCTTTCTCTTTAAAAAATTGCGTTTGGGCTTTGTGCCCGTTTGATAATTAAAGATAGATTAGTTCCTAAAAAATGATAATCTAGTAAATTGGAATAACACTATTCGAAAAATTGGAATAATGGATAAAATTGCGAATATGGAGGCTTTTGCGGCCGTTTCACAAGCCGGGAGCTTTGCCGAGGCTGCAAAAAAACTGAATTTGGCAAATTCGGTGGTTAGTAAGCGAATTAAGGACCTCGAAGACCACTTGGGTTCCCAGTTGCTTGTGCGGACAACCCGTAAAGTGACCTTGACTCAAGCCGGGCAGGATTATTTGATCCAGGTTCAAAGAGTATTGGATGAAATCAAAGAAATTGAATCTGGCGTCAGATATCGAACACAAAAGCCTGTTGGGGTTATCAGGCTGACAGCCCCCTTGAGCTTTGGGCTTCAGACACTTGCCCCGGCACTGGCTGACTATCTTGTGAAATATCCTGATGTTTCTATAAAGACCTACTTATCCGATCGTCATGTAGATTTGGTCAGTGAAGGATATGATCTGGCTATACGGATCGGGGCTTTGGAAGACCAGAACCTTATGGCTAAAAAACTAAGTCGCGGGCGCCGTGTTGTCTGCGCGACACCTCAATATTTGAAAAAATACGGAAGGCCTGTGGTTCCATCCGATTTAAAATCTCATAATTGCCTGAGTTATCTCAATCTGGCTGAGGGAAAATCCTGGCCTTTTATGATTGATGGCAAGCGCATCTGGCAACAGGTTTCCGGCAATTTTTATTCGGATAATGGCGACCTTTTGTACCAGGCAGCGTTGGCCTCCTGCGGGGTAACACTTCTCCCGACTTTTATCATAGAAGAGTCCCTGAAAAATAAAGAGCTTGAGATCGTCTTGGAGGATTATGAAGAAAAGGATTTTGATATTTATGCGGTTTATCAGGGAACACGGCATCTATCGGTCAAAATTAGAACGCTCATAGATCATCTTGCCGCTTTCTTCTAGGGTGAGGCATGGCAAGTGCCTGATATAGAAAGATAAAAATAATAAAAAAACCCCTTGCATTCATTATCTAACTCGATTTATAAGTGCGCTCGGTCCTAAAGACGTCCCCTTCGTCTAGAGGCCTAGGACACGTCCCTTTCACGGACGCGACACGGGTTCGAATCCCGTAGGGGACGCCATTCTTTACAATCAGCCAAATTGACGAACAGGTCGAACGGTTTACGCAATGTAAAATCGAGGCTTTTGCCATTTAATTGCAAGTTCGAAAACACAAAACCTATTAAGCGGCGTTTTTCGGCGAGTGTCGAACTATCGAAAAGTGACCCGATCCGGGAAGATAGCGAAAGCAGCGTAGATAAAGCGATTTTGAATTGGCCGTCTGCATCCGTATTACGTTCGAGAGATTTATTAATTTCCATCCGGCGGTTTTGAAGTTCGTCATGCTTCTGGGCATAAATGTCTCTAGTAATACTCCCGTCCAAAAGAAAGTCAGTCAGTCGGGCCAGTTTGTCGGTAATAGCGGCGGCTTCCTTCTGCAAGGCAGAAATCGTATCCCGATAATGCTGGGTTTCGGCTTCATGGCTTTGACGCAGATAATCGACGATAGGCTCTAAAACCTCTTGAGGAATTGTTATTGAGTGAATAACGGCCTGTAACTGATCCATGACCGTCTTTTCAGGTATCCAGACCTTTTTATCGGGGTTTTCAGGATCACGGGTAATTAGATAGACGTATTTGCCCTTCTTGAGGTCGCAGGACACCCTACGGCCCGTTATGGCGCAGGAAATCAGGCCATTCAGAATAAACGGCAGGTCGCTGGTAGCCGGGGCCGATGTGTTAGGGCTAGGCTTGCTGTAAATGCGCTCACAGGCGTCATACAGGGCTTTATCGACCAGCGCAGGGTAGGCATGAGGGTAAAGCTGTTCCTTGATACGCATCATGCCGTAATAGAACGGATTACGAAACATATTGGATAAGGTCTGGACGCTGACCGGATGACCTTTCTTCGTTCTCAATCCCCAATCCTTGGAACGTCTGGCCAGTTCGTGCAGGGATACAGTGCCAGTCGCATATTCTGTGAATAGCTTTTTGACAAGAAAGGCGCGTTCTTTGTCCAGAATAACCGTATTGTGGAGTGTATCCTTATCGATAGCGTTCAGATAGCCAATAGGGGCCATGTGGATACACTCGCCCTTGCTGATCTTGTGCCTAACGCTACGCTTGACGTTATCCGATAGCTGATCGGTATAGGATTGTGCCATAACAACGCCCATGTTCCACATGAGTTTCTGGCTGCTAGAAGCGTCCCGATCCAGAATATTACCCTCCCTGACAAAATGAATTTCCAGTTTATCGTCTTTCATAAGTCCGTCGAGAATAGGCGTATGGGAAAAGCTGCGCTGTAAACGATCAACGCAATCAACAATTAGGGCAATCCGTTTCGGCTGCTGGCGTATAAATTCAATCATGCGCTCAAATTCAGGCCGATAACCTTTAGTCGAGGATTCTACAATCCTGAAAACCTGAATAACGTTCAATTCTTTGCGCTGGGCGTAGGCTTGGAGATTGGCAAGCTGGGCATCGAGGGAAAAACCGTCTTCCTGTTCTTTGCTAGATACACGGACAAGGATAATTGCGTTCTTCATTTTGCCTGTTCCTTATAGGGTAGCTTCGTCAAATTTATTCTTAACAAGTGGACATGCTTCAATTGCCGCATTTAGTATTTTTGTTGCAGCTTTGATAAGGACTTCATTTCTTCCTGCATTGCCATCTTTATGCTTTCCGCCATGGAATAGATTGTTCCTGATAGTCAAACAGGCGTCGATAAATTCCTTTGTCTTTTGTGGGTTAATCCTATCAGGTGTTGCCCATGTAAGGTTGTCATTCTTAAAGATTTGACGCGCTGGACGACTTTTAATTATTTCTTGAATATCTGGATCGCTAATATCGATATTCATTTTATCGTGAACTTCGTCTTTAAATTTGTTCCAATCAGGTTCTGCATTATAACTACTATCCACCTTGACAAATCCGCTATTTTTAAGAGCGTATTCTAGACTTGAGAGCAGGAGAAAATAATTACATGCAATTTGCTGTAAATCAGGCATAAGCAACTTCTTGTGCCTTAAAGGGCTTAATCTTGCCTATATCTTTGCCGACTTCGCGCCTTGCTTCCATCATATCGTATGTATTCTGTAAGCGAAGCCAGTAACCTTCGGACAATTTAAAGAAACGCGCCAAGCGTAGATCGGTGTCTGCGGTAATGCCACGACGACCACGGATGATTTCATTGATACGGTTAGCGGGAACGCCAATAGCTTGCGCCAGCGCGTTTTGCGATAGGCCAAGAGGTTCCAGAAATTCTTCTTGCAGAATTTCGCCGGGGTGGGGGTTTTTTAAAAGCTGTGCCATGTCATACATCCTTCAATGATAATCTACAATTTCGACGTCATTGGCTTCATTATCCTGCCAAATAAAGCAGATACGCCACTGATCGTTTATCCTGATACTCATTTGCCCCTTCCGGTTGCCTTTCAAGGCTTCCAACCTGTTTCCGGGCGGGTTTTTCAGGTCATCTACGCTTTGCGCGGCATCAATCTGACGCAATTTCCGCAAAGCCCGATCCTGCATATCACCCGGAAAAGCCTTTACTTTTAGACCGTTCCAGACTTTTTCCGTATCTTTACAGGCAAATGACCTAATCATTTACCTAAGTCCAGTATAGCAATTGTATGTGTTCCGTACAACATAATAATTATTACCTTAGCCAATCTACAGAATTGGCCACATTGTATCCCTTGCGATCTTCTTCCGTTATTTCTCTTAGAACACGTTGGGAAACAGCAATATATATATTTTTTATTTTCTGATGTGCAGTTTCAGAAAATTTTTTATCCTGATTGTGCAAGATATTCATATAGACGAAAATATCTTTCAAAAAAAGTAGGGGATTGCATAGGTCTTCTATATCTTGCCAAAGATCAATATACCCGGAATTGTGAAGCTTCCGTTTTAATCTATCGTCACACTCTCCTTTGCAGCTTATAAAGACATCATCAGTAAAATAATTTCCATCGCTATCCTTTTTATCTGCATATACGATGATTCCCATATTGGGTGTAACGATAATTTCTTTTGTCCAGTCACAGCCGCAAATTTCGCATTTTAGTTCTATGTGATGATCAACAATCTGTTGCACTGGCCTCATCTTTAAATATGAAACAGGAAAATATTTATAAGCTAGTTTTGACAAGCCATATGCATAAGAATATCCAGCAACTTTATGGCCATCAAAAATATTATAATCTTTTATATCCCCATTTTCTTTTAATGTAGAAAGTCTGTTTGTAAGTTCGCTAGAAGCCAGTGTCGAATAAAATCCTATAAAGCCATCACATTTATGCCTCCGTAATCTATCTGATATATCGATTTCATCACCTGTCCCAACAGCAGAACCGCTGATCGCGTAGTGCTTACAGCTTACAAGCCATTTAAATTTTTTTGTGTGCAGTTTTCCTGAAACTTGTTCTGAAATCACGAGGTCTTTACCACCATCCGCACCTCGGCTTGGATCTTCATCAATAATAAAATCAATTTGGGAAAAGAAATCGCGTGCGAATAACTCCCAATTCTCACCAGATGTTATTTCTTTAAAATCTATCATCGAGATTTGTCCATAATTTAAGATTGTTAAAATATATTCTACTGACTAGTTCGGTAGGAAATCTATCTGGTCGATTTCTTTCATAATTCGATCAGTTTCATTTAATGCGATAATAATGCGTTGGTAATGGCGAATATCATCAATTGAAAGATTTCTTTCCTTACGATCTTTCAGCCATTTCTGTGCTGGCTGGTAACCTCCGATATAAAAATTCCATACGATTTCAGGTACATTGCCAAAATATTGAGTTTCATTTATCCAAACTTTTCCCTCTCCAAAGCGCGGCTTGATAACTTCGTGATTTCCATCATTGGGATACGTCGTCAATTTCTGTTCAAGCAAATCACTTTCCATTAAATGCAAGCCGCGAAGTTCAGCGCCTTTTTCTGCAAGTGCATGGAATGATTTTGAATTAGGCGGGTACGGGATGCGCGGGAAGTCTATTTTTAGAAATTCAGCATAGCGTTTACGGTACGCTGGTGCATGTAAAACTGCATAAATGAAGTCGAACAGGTTTTCGGGCGTCAATTCTGGAACATCTTTTTTGATTTTCTCATATAATTTATGCTCAAGATTCGAAGTGTTATTACCTACTAAACCACCATTTGTTTCATACAGGTAAAGAGGAAAAATCGTATTAATGTTATAAGCACTGAAAGACTTATGGCCCGCCAGGCAGTTTGTAACTAACGCCCCACTGGATTCGCTAGATGGTACTTGCCTAGGGATAATAAGACCAAGGTTACTTTTGCCAGTAAAATGGCGCATTACCTTTGATGCTGGCCTACTTATTATATCTGCATCGTAGTAAATCCATCTTGTGTCTAACGGACGATATAAAATGCGGTCCAATAAATCAGAGGAAAATCTTTTGCCAGAAATTTTATTTGTAATTTTATAACTGCCAGAATCTTTCACTTCATATCTATCTATGAATGAAGGCGGAATTTCTTGGCTTAAAAGCGTCTGGATTCTTTCAGACAATGCTGGCTTTTTATCATCTATGAATAAATCATCTCGGTCAGTTTTTAGACCATTATTAGAAATAATAAATAAATCTGTAATGGAAAAACCTTTCGAATACTCACCTTGTTCGCTTGCTGAATAAGTAATGGGAGTAAAAAAGTAGTAAGGCTCCTTATATTGAACCTTTGAAAAACCTGTGGTTTTTAGATTCTGATTTACTAGTCGGTCGTATTTATCTTCACGCAGGCCATAGCTATCTGCATGATAGACCTCAGCCAATTCTTTACTTTTTGCTCGTGTCTTTACAAAAATAGAAATTGAAACACCCTGTTGAATATCGAAGACGTTTTCGTCCTTTGATCCATCCGGCGCAGTTTCCTTCTTCTTTGCACTGCCATGAAGATCATATATATAAATGCTGTCGAATGTTTCCAGCAGATGTTTGCGCATCTGCCGGTGTGTAACGCCATCCAGAAAACTGTTATTGGTAATCATGGCAATTATACCGTAGCCTGTGCGTTCGATGTAATGCTCGGCGTATCGGATGAATTTGATGTAATCATCATCCAAATTAATTTTCTTTTCATTCAGGTCTTTTTTATAATCGGCAATCAGGTTTTGAATCCATTTGCCTTTATTTGAGCTGCTAACCGCATATGGAGGATTGCCAAAGGCTACCATGATAGGCATATCTTTTTTAATTCGGCTAGCGGCATTGGCTTCATGCGATAGCCAGCTAGCAAAAAGGGTATCGGCGTCTGGATGATATTCTTCAAGGCTGTTAGTCAGGTAAACGCTGACGCGGGGCGGTTTATTAGGGTCAAGCGGTTTATAGCCTGTTTCTTGAAGAAGAAGATCAATTTTCATGTGGCACATGGCATAGGACGCCATTAGCAATTCAAAGCCATGTAGACGAGGTAACAGCTCGTTATCGACGTATCGGCTCCATAAACCTTCCATACCATCAAACTTGCGATAAATTTGTTTAATAGTTTCGGCGAGAAACGTGCCTGTGCCTGTGGCAACGTCTAAAAGCTGAACTGTGTGAATGGATTTTTTGTCTTTTTCACGTTTTCCGGTTTTTTTACTAACGCGGTCACTATCGACTTCGATTTCAATCTTACTGGTATCGGCTAAGCCTTCTTTAAGGTCAAAATGACCTTTCAGCACATCGTCGATAGCGCGAACAATATATTGAACTACGGGTTCAGGCGTGTACCAAACGCCACGCGCTTTCTTCAAAGATTTATCGTATTCTCCTAGAAATGTTTCATAAAAGTGCAGGACGGGGTCATTTTGCCCGGTGGCTGTTCCAAAATCTTTTAGGATGGCTTTTAGGTCTGTCGCCCTATAAACATCACAAAGAGCATCGACGATCCAGATAACACGCGTGTCCAATTCCGGCCCAGCGACATAACTAAAAAGCTGTCGCAGAAAAGGGTTGCTGGCGGGGATAAGTAGAAGTGCTTCGCTGCGACTAAAAGTCTCTAAAGTTGTATCATGTAACCGGGCTGTAAAAAGTCCGTATGCAATTGTCTGAGCATAAATATCGGCAAATTCGGAAGCTTCCAAATCGTGCATTAAGACGGTTTTGAAGGCCCGCATTTGATCTTTTAAAGTACTGTCTTCTTCGGCTGTCAGAATATTTTCGAAGACATCGCGCATTAATTTAGCTTTTTGCGCCATCATAGCGGCTAGTTTTTTTGCTGACTTAATAGTCTGGCCCTGAAATGCAGCAAAATCGATCAAAAGTGTTTTAAGCCGCTCAAAATTTTCAGGGATCGGTACAATGGATTTTCCATCGACTTTCGCTATCCTTACCGTTTCTACTTTCACGGTATTTTTAAAAAATCGAAATTCGAGGTAATCGGTCAAAATCAGATTATCTAAAGATTCTAGATAGCGTTTCAGCTGCTCAGTTTTCTCTACTTTATCAAGCGGCTCATCGACGTCTTTTGCCTCAATATATCCAATAGGCAAATCTTTTCGAGTTAGGACATAGTCCGGTGCACCGCACTTTATTCGAGCGGGTTCATTAGTGGCCTGAATATTGGGTATTATAGTTTCCAAGAGATTTTGCAAAGAACCGCGATAAGTATGTTCTCTTGCATCGCCCTTTGCGAAACGCTTGCTTATATCTTGGACATATTCAGTGAGGTTCATATTCGGCCCTATACAATTTTCAATAAATCGGTTTTCACAAGGTCATCAGCAATGACCGGGATAAATTCTTTTATCTGCTCTTTTACTCCTTTCAGCACTGAAAAGCGAGGGGTTGTACGGATTCCATCCAAGGCTTTCAGGTCTTTTTTTAGGCGGTAAAAGTTCTGACTGTTCAGGCCGAGGTGCAGTTTTGCGCCTTTGACTCCCAGTTTTTCTGAAAGATAGGCAAATCCTACCATTTGTAAAATACTAGCTGTGCGCTTTCGTGGGAATATCGCCTTTATATTGGCAATCAAATTTGCGGGATCGTCATTTGTAAGGTTTACTAAATATAGCCCTTTGGTAATCTG
>QFOT01000001.1 GCA_003241285.1 Micavibrio aeruginosavorus | reverse complement strand
ATCAGATATTCTAACCACAACAGCATTTACGATAACAGTGCTTTCCCCGCGAAAGCGGGGATCTGGTTCCTATTATTTTCAGGATCCCCGCTTTCGCGGGGAAAGCAGAAAGGTAAATTCATTATAAGCTCTTGTTTTCACTACAATTCGCTTCCGGCACAGGCTTTGCATATAGATACTGACATGCAAATTCAGCCGGAAACCATTATCTGGAATCAGCCCTCGAGCGCCTCTAAACCGGTCGCAGCGAAAGACGCTTTTTCTTTTGAGAAAATACTGGATGACCGGATCAACGGCTCGGTTCCGGTCTGGCGTAAAGCGGAAACGCCGGAAGAACAAATTACCGCGTCTATGCTCGAAACCGCAAAAGGCCAAAAAACGCCGGAACTCGCAACGGCCCTTATCGAACCGGAAGCAGAAGATAAATCTTTCGGCTTTCTTGATGTGATAGACATGATCAATCCTTTGCAGCATATCCCCGTGGTGAGCACTTTTTACCGCAATCTAACGGGTGACACGATCGGTTCGGCAGCCCGCGTTGTCGGCGGCGCAGCCTTTGGCGGACCGATCGGCGCGGCGGCGGGTATCGTCAACGCGCTTGTCCAGATGGAAACAGGGAAAGATGTTGCAGATAATATGGTGGCATCCGTCAAAGGCAGTGAAGGAAACGATACGACGATAGGGGTTGCAAATCTTCAGGAACGTATCCCGGTTTATAATTCATAAACATACATTAGTAGGCATTAATACATCTGCAATATAACAATGCTATTCTATGACATGAACTTTGAAAAGGCAGACCAGCGCGGAAATGTTCTTTTCTTGATCTTGATTGGCGTTGTTCTTTTCGCAGCCTTGAGCTTCGCATTTACTCATTCAACCAAAACATCCATCCCTGGCCCGCAAACAGAAAAAGCTGATATCTCGGCAACAAGAATTGTGGAATTTACAACATCCGTACAAAACGCCGCTAATCGGCTTATGCTTATCAATACGGTTCCGATCACGAGCTTAAAATTCAATAATAATATTTTTAAAACCAAAGGCGGCACGGCTATTATGGGGAGCATGGGAACCCCAAGCGATCCCTCTCTTTATGTTTTCCACCCAAAGGGCGGCAGTATAACCCCCATTTCCTTTACAGGCATCTCCTTCCCTTGTGCATCATGTGGTTCAGGTAGCACTTCGCCCGGGCATTCGGTTTTATACTGGGAGAATGTGCAGGAGAACGGCACGAGCGTTGCTGATCCAAGCATTCTCGTTCATGACCTGCCCAATGATATCTGCCTTGCGTTGAATAAAAAATTCGGTCTCGTCATTATCCCTACAGTGAATATGAACGGTATTGACTATGATGGTACGACGAGCATCCCATCTTCTGTTTCACAACCTTCTGGTGCTGCGGCGAGCCTTGCGGCGATCAAGGGTAAATCCAGTTTTTGTTTTAAGCAGAGCTCGAGCGGAAGGCTTATTTTCCTTCATAGCCTTCAAATAAATTAGGCTTCTCTCGCCCCGAATAAAGCAGAGCCAATCCTGACATAAGTCGCGCCGCAATTAATCGCCGTTTCAAAATCATCGCTCATCCCCATGCTTAGCTCTTTTAAATTATTTTCACCGGCAAGCTTTCTCAAAAGATCGAAATGCGGCTGCGGGTTCTCATCGACGGGTGGAATGCACATCAGGCCGATAATGTTTAAGCCCTTGCCTTGCGCATATTTTAGAAGCGCTGGAAATTCCTCGATCCCGATACCGGCTTTTTGCTCTTCCGCGCCGGTATTGACCTGAATGAAATATTTTAAATTCCGGTTTTGTTTTTCTTGTTCTTTCGCCAGCGCATCGACAAGATTTTTGCGATCTATTGTTTGGATAATATCGAATAAAGCCACAGCCTCTTTTGCCTTATTGGTTTGCAATGGCCCGATCAAGTGCAATTCAAGATCAGTATGATTTTTCCTGTGCTCACTCCAATGCAGCTTTGCTTCCTGAACGCGATTCTCACCGAATAAGAGATGGCCGCAATCCAGCGCCGCTTGAATTTTCTCCGCGCTCTGCGTTTTACTGACCGCAATAAGTTTTGCCTGATCTGCTATTTTATTTCTGATGGCTGAAAAACGATCTGCGATGCTCATGCGCTTGATCCTAAGGCAAAAACACCTTCATCTAAAAGAGAATTTGCGTGCCCAGCAAAACGGATGTGCTCTCAACGTCACTAGAGATAGCGGCAGGCGCACTCACATTGACATGCGAAACACTGCCGCGGAAGCTCAGACCTGGCCCATATTCATAGACGAGGCCGCCCGTGTAGCGATCCGCCTTTGTCGTTCCCGCACCGTTTTCTTCAACGCTTCGGTTTAAATAAGACGCGCCGATACGGTAATCCCCGAATGTGTAATCCGCCCCCAGCACGAATGTTTTCTGGTCAGCCTGCAGTGAGGACCCGCCATTATTCTCCGTATAGACAGCCCCGACACTGTACTTGTCTATTCCGATATTCGCTGCGCCGTTCCATTCTTTGAAATCATCCAGCCCTGGCGTTGTGTTATTTTCAAGATTGATCAGCGTGTAGCCGGCGCCCAGCGCCATCGTCCATGTTCGAAACTCACGTTCGAAACGTGTCCCGATTTCATAAGCGTCACCATAGAAGTCATCACTTCTCAGTGAGTTGCCGTTACCGCCGCGCGAGGAGCCGTCCGTAACATCGGGCGTATAGGATGCGCCTGCCTGCAATCCGCCGGCAAGAGGTGTAAAATAAGTTATCTTGTCATAGCCGGATGTTGAATCGTTATCGTAATCAAAGCCGAGATTGGAAGCGGAAGATTCGAAGTTAGATCCTGCCAATGTCGTTGCCGACCAGTTGACTGGATTTATAAAAGTTTCAAGACCGTCAATATTTTCATCCGCCGAAGGGGCGGAAACCTGTAATTGAAAATTGGCACTGTCTTCAAGGCCAAAGCTGAAACGTCCGTACTCGCCTGAAAGATAAACAAAGCCATCTTCAAGATTAAATCCGTCCCCTGCATCGCCATCGGCATTGATCACAGCGCCGACCGTCCAGCCATTATCCAGTTCGGTTTCGCCGGATACGCCGATATCGACATCGCGCAGGATATCGAATTTATGCACGCCGGAATTTATATTCTCATCCTGATCGGTGAAATTGCCGTACATCTTGAAATGTCCGGTGATACCGAGCTTGAGCGCATTATCTTCCTGTGCATGAACTTGATGTCCAAATACACAGAGTAATAAAGGAAGAGCCAAAAATCTTTTCACGGCTGAAATCATAACATTTCTTTCGATTGTTGAAATACGGAAGAAAGTTAAACGAAACAAATTAACGGGAAATAAAAAAAGGGCCCGGAAAAAACCGGACCCTTTCTAATTTCTATACTTCTAAAGAATTAGAAGTTGATTTGTGTACCAAGCAATACGGATGTTGCATCTGCATCACCGGCTGCGCCTGGAGCGTCATCGAAGTCTGCGTAAGAAACAGAACCGCGGAAGGACATGCCTGGGCCGTATGTGTAGATTACACCACCGGTGTAACGGTCAACTTCAAGAATGTTGTCTTGATCGGATGTCAGGTAAGATACACCAACTTTGAATGGGCCAGTTGTGTAGTCACCACCGACGACGACTGTATCAGCGTCTGTCAGACCGAGAAGTGCGCCAGCGCCATCAACAGAAGCTTCTGTTTGTGTGTAGACTGCACCAAGACCGAATGCGCCGATGTCGAAATCACCGCCAACGTTCCATTGTGATGTATCGGAGTCAGCAAATGTGTAACCACCGCCGAGGATCATGCCAACATTGTTGAAAGAACCTTCGTAACGAAGAGCAGCTTCCCATACGTTGTCGATCGACGTTGCGTCGTTCAGAGAGTTACCGTTGCCGCCGCGTGATACTGTTACATCGTCAGTATCAAGTGTTGGTGTGTAGGAAACGCCAGCCTGGAAACCAGAGTAAACTGGTGTCAAGTATGTGATTTTGTCAGCGTTACCTGCGATATCGTTAGCGTAGTCAATGCCGCCATCATAGAATGGGGAAAGAGCTGCACCAGCTGTACCGTAGTTGATTGGGTTGATGAACTGACGGATACCGTCGATGTTGTCATCACCTGATGGAGCGGCAACTTGAAGCAAGTAAGCAGCGCCGTCTTCGTCACCGAAGTTTACGCGACCCCATGTACCAGCCATGTACACGTAGGATTCATCAAGGTCGAAAGACTCACCGCCGTCAGCGATAGCTTCGATTTGCGCACCAACTGTCAGACCGTTGTCCAGAGTTGTTTCGCCGCCGAAGTGAACTTCAGTTTGACGCAGGATGTCGAAATCGTTTGTGCCTGATGTGGAACCAGCGATCAGCTCGTCATCTTGATCTGTGTAGTTAACGTAGCCTTTGAAGTGACCACCGAGGTTCAGCTTCAATGTGCTGTCGTCTTGCGCGAACGCAGGAGCGGCAGACAAAGCGAGAACTGCTACAGCAGAGCTCAACAATAGTTTGTTCATGGGTATCTCCAATTTAAAGTTTAAAGTCGCAGCCTGTATTGGGCCACATAGTTGTGGTGTGACCACAGGACGACAGAAGTCCTGACAGGCACGTCCCCAATATTTACCTGTAAGAGGGTAAAAGCAATCGGCCCTCTGCAAATAAGCCACATTTAATCAGGCCATGTGGCAAAAAGAGCACAGAGGTATGGTCGATTTTTGCTAAGTTATTGATATTTATGGTATATAACGAAAAAACCCGCCTTCCGGCGGGTTTTCGGGATATCGATAAATTAGAACGCTCTGGAAACCGTAAACACTACGCGCTCTGAGCAACCGTCGAAACATTCTTCAGGCTCGTCCAGATCCGTATCGATGTAATTAACGGCAAAATTAAAGCCGTTCCATGAATAACCGAGGCCTGCGGACCAGTCGAGATAGTCTGCCGCGTCTTCTACATCCTGATAACCCAGGTGAGCATTCAGGCTAAGATCATATGGCAGGGGCACGGTAGCGGCTGAGGAGAAATACCAGGCATCCCCGGTTTCGCCGAAATATTCAGGCGAATAGTTGACCGCGCCGGAAAGGGCGAAAGGCCCGAAATCATGGGTTAAAGAACCCGCAACTTCCCAGAAATCATAGTTTAGATCATCATCAGCGCCCGGGTACCAATAGTAAATACCGCCGAGTTTCCAGTCAGTGCCGGTCTGGTCGATCGTGCCCTGAAAGCCCGCATAACCGTCGATTTCCATCGAGGCCTCGTCGCCGTCATTGAAATCCACGTTCGAGCCCCAGATACCTGCATAAAAGCCCGGAAAAGCATCTGTTTCATCGTTATAGGAGTAATCGAAGCCGCCCTGAATCGCCGGGCCTTCATCGGACTGGGAAATACCGCGGAAAGTATAATCCGATGTCATGGCGATATTGGCGGAAAAATCGCCAGGGAAAGAAGATTCTGTTTCCTGCGCTTGCGCAAAAGGGGCCGCCGAAACTGCAATAAGCGCAGCGGCAAACAGGGCAATGAGTTTGTTCATGAATTTATCCTTTAAAATGGTCTGGAGATCGTCCCCGAACGGGGCTGGATTTATGGTATTTTGTGGAGGCACCCCGATAAAAGCAATCTCCGAGTTTTGAGCTATCTTAAATATCCCCTCCATGTGGTATTTTCGCAACTAAATTGCCCTGTCATATTTATATTCTCTTTGTCTCCTGCCCCCTTGAGGATGGGCCTGCAGCATGCTAAGTCCTTATAATCGAATATTTTTAGAGAGGCTCGCATGGATAATTCCTCAAAATTCGCCCTTATGGCATTCACCGTTCTCGGCCTCAGCGGCTGCGGTATTTTAGGTAAAGGCGAAGCCAAATATCCAACCGGTATGGACCGTACCATGGCAGGCGATGCCAATATTTACGACAAGCCGCAGGGCGTGTTTGGAAAAGACGGCTTGCTTGGCGGCTCGCGCGGCCGCGATAATAGCCGCGGCGATAACGGGATCGATGTTAACTCTTATCTATGGCGCGCGTCGCTCGATACGATTTCCTTTATGCCGCTTGCCTCGGCTGACCCGTTTGGCGGCACGATCATTACCGACTGGTATACAGATCCTTCCTCACCATCTGAGCGGACAAAACTGAATGTCTTTATATTAGGCCGCGAGCTCAAAGCGGATGGCGTAAAGGTCAAAGCGTTCCGTCAGGTCAAGCGCAGTGGCGGCTGGGTCGATGCGCCTGTTGCAGCCGATACATCCCGCAAGCTTGAAGACGCCATTCTAACCCGGGCTCGCCAGATGCGCGTCGCCAAGGAAGAAGGCGGCCTGTTCTAATCAATCTTTAATCCATGTCATTCCTGCGAAAGCAGGAATCTCGTGTTAAAGCGGCGGCACCTGATCCTCGGCGAGTATTTCGCCATTTTTGCCCGCCTGATTTTTGTCCATCGTATCGCGCTTAGGGGTTTTATCCTTTAGCTCCGGGTGAAAACTTGGCCCGCCCATATTATTGGCATCTTTATTCGGATTCTTGGTCATTTGAAATCTCCTTTGATGACCAACATTTCAATAGCTTTAAAATTCCACTTAGCTGTAAAGCCACGGTTAAACTCTTTCTTTTTCCGTGTCTTGGTGCTTAATTAGAGGCCTCATTGAATGGAATAAGAGTAAAATGACTGAACGGTATAATATCCGCGAGACGGAAGAAAAATGGCGCAGGATCTGGGACGAGCAAAATACGTTCAAGGTCACCGAAGATAAATCGAAGCCGAAATATTACGTTCTTGCCATGCTGCCCTATCCGTCGGGCCGCATTCATATCGGCCATGTGCGCAATTATTCCCTCTCCGACGTCGTCGCCCGTTACCGCAAAGCCAAAGGTTATAACGTTTTAAATCCGATGGGATGGGACGCTTTTGGTTTGCCGGCGGAGAACGCCGCGATCGAGCGAAATCTTCACCCGTCCGACTGGACCTATTCCAATATCGCGCAAATGAAGTCCCAGCTTTTATCGATGGGACTTGCGATTGACTGGAGCCGCGAGGTTGCGACCTGTCATCCGGGTTATTACAAGCATCAGCAAAAGATGTTCTTGGATCTCTACAAAAACGATCTCGCCTACCGCAAAGAGTCGATGGTCAACTGGGACCCGGTCGATAATACCGTGCTCGCCAATGAACAGGTGATCGACGGCAAGGGCTGGAGAACGGGCGCAGCCGTCGAGCGCCGCAAACTCAATCAATGGTTCTTCCGCATCACCAAATATGCCGATGAACTTTTAGACGCTATTCCGACACTCGAGCGTTGGCCGGAAAAAGTCCGCCTGATGCAGGAGAACTGGATCAACAGGTCGCAGGGCGCGCGCGTTACATGGGATGTCGCCGGAACAGGTGACAAGATAGATGTTTTTACAACGCGGCCCGATACGCTTTTTGGCGCAAGTTTTATCGCCATTGCCCCCGATCATCCGCTGGCGAAAAAACTTGCCGGCGAGAAGCAAGGCTTTGACGAATTCATCAAGGAATGTCAGGCAGGCGGCACGTCCGAAGCCGCTATCGAGCAGGCAGAAAAAATCGGTTTCGACACGGGGCATAAAGTTTCCCATCCTTTCGATGCGAGCTGGCAGCTTCCGGTTTATGTCGCGAATTTCGTGTTGATGGATTACGGCACCGGCGCGGTCTTCGGCTGTCCGGCGCATGACCAACGCGACTTCGATTTCGCAACGAAATATAAATTGCCGGTCAAGCAGGTTGTGGCGGCGGAAAACGGTGATGCCGATTTATCCAAAGAAGCCTATACAGGCCCGGGCATCATCACCAATTCGCAATTCCTCGATGGCCTCTCGACCAATGACGCCAAGGCCGCCGCGATTGCAAAAATTGAATCGCTCGGCAAAGGCGAGGGCGTGACGCAATACCGCCTGCGTGACTGGGGCGCTGTTCGCCAGCGTTACTGGGGTGCGCCGATCCCCTTCGTTCACTGCGATGCGTGCGGCGTTGTGCCGTTGCCGGAAAGCATGCTGCCTGTCGAACTGCCGAAAGATATCAGCTACGACAAACCGGGAAATCCGCTTGAGCGTCACCCGACATGGAAATACACGACCTGTCCTACCTGTAACGGTAAAGCGACCCGTGAAACCGACACGATGGATACCTTCGTCGATTCAAGCTGGTATTTCCTGCGCTATCTCGATGCTCGAAACGAAAACGAAGCCTTCTCGAAAGACGCGGCGCATTACTGGGGCGCGGTCGATCAATATATCGGCGGCGTCGAACATGCGGTCCTCCATCTTCTCTATTCCCGCTTTTTCACGCGCGCGCTTCAGGATTGCGGCTATCCGGTTTTAAGCCGCGAGCCCTTCCTAGGTCTTTACACGCAAGGCATGGTCAATCACGCGACGTATAAAGACAAGGATGGTAAATGGCTCTATCCAACCGAAGTCACGCAAGAGGGCGGAAAATGGATCAAGCTCGATGATGGCTCGCCAGTCGTACAAGGCCGCGTAGAGAAAATGTCGAAATCGAAACGCAACACGATCGACCCGCAGGATATTCTGGATTCCTACGGCGCAGACGCTGCGCGTTTATTTATTCTCTCCGACTCGCCTCCGGACCGCGATCTGGAATGGACGGTATCGGGCTTAGAGGGCGCATGGCGCTATATCAACCGCCTGCACCGTCTGGTCAGTGAGAATCTCGATCTGCCGAAAACCGAGACGAAAGATATTTCCGGCGATGCGGAAAAACTTCTACAAAAAGCCCATCAGACGATGGATGCCGTCGCCAAAGACATTGAAGCCTTCCATATGAACAAGGCTGTCGCGCGTTTGCGCGAATTGTCGAATATGGCGGAGAGCTTCAAACCGCAAAGCGACGGCGATAAAGCAGCCCTGCGCCAGACGCTCGAATTCCTGATCCGCGGTTTCAACCCGATGATCCCGCATATCACCGAGGAATTATGGGCAGGCTTTGGCCATACTGAATTGCTGGCCGGCATGGAATGGCCGAAAGCCGAGCCCAAATATCTGGTCAATGACACCGTGACCGTCGTCGTTCAGCTTAACGGCAAACGCAAAACCGAGATCATCGTGCCGTTCAATGCCGACCAGAAAACGACACAGGAACTGGCTTTCGCCAATGACGATGTCGCCAAGGCTTTAGTAGGCAAGGAAATTAAAAAAGTCATCGTTGTGCCGGGTAGAATCGTCAACGTCGTCATAGGTTAGTCATGCATAAACTTCTCTCTTTCTCCTTACTCGTTACAACTTACTGCCTACTCCTTACTGGATGCGGCTTCCAGCCGATGTACGGCTCGCATTCGGCATCTCAGGAAAAATCAGAAGCCGGGAAATCGATGGCGGATATCGAGATCGCCTATATCGAAGACCGCGAAGGACAATTTCTACGCAATGAGCTGATAGACATGCTCCAGCCAAGAGGCGCGTCGCAAAACCCCGCTTACACGCTCAGCTTTTCAAAGCTGGATATCACGGACCGCGAGCTTGACCTGACGAAAAGCTCGGAAGCGACGCGCGCGCAGATCATTGCCCAGATTACGATCAGCCTGACTGACCGCAAAACGAATGAAACAGTTTTAAGTCGCTCGCTGCGCAGCATTTCCAGTTATAATATTCTGCCGTCGGAATTCGCAACGAACGTCACCGAACAGGATGCCACGGAAAACGCGCTGAGAGATCTGGCACGTCAGGCCCAGCTTCAATTATCGCTTTATTTTAATCGATGAAGCTTCAGACAAAACAGATCGATGGTTTTATAAAATCACCGGATAAGGGTGTTCGGGCTATCCTGGTTTATGGACCCGATAGCGGCCTTGTCAAAGAACGCAGTAAAATTCTCTGCCAGGGACAAGTCGCCGATATCAACGATCCGTTCAACGCCGCGCATCTGACCGGCGATATCATTGAGAACGACCCGGCGCGACTATCTGACGAAGCCAATGCCGGATCGCTTATGGGCGGCAAGCGGCTCTTGCGCATTACAGACGCCGGAAACGAAGTGACCGCGCCGCTCAAATTATGGCTGAAGAATAATCCCTCGCCCGACACTCTGGTTATTCTGGAGGCGGGGGATTTAAAACCGAAGGATTCGCTGCGCAAACTTTGCGAGGCGGAAAGCAACGCCGCCGCCCTGCCTTGCTATGTCGAGGATGAACGGGCTCTTGGCGTATTGATCAAGGACGCGCTGCGCGAAACGGGTTTGACCATCTCAAGTGATGCCGTCACCTATCTGGCTTCCGCCGTGAAAGGCGACCGGGCCAGAGCGCGTATGGAGATCGAGAAACTCTCCCTTTATATGGGCGCTGAAAAAAACGTAAGCTTGCATGACGTACAGCAATCCTGCGGCGATATCGGTTTATATTCCCTCGATGATTTTGCCTTTGCCTTTACCGGCGGCAACCGCGAACTGGCGATGAAATCGGTGCGTACGCTTATGGATGAAGGCTCGGAGCCGATCGTTATCTTGCGCACGCTGCAAAATCATATCCAGCGTTTTCATCTGGCGAAATCCCTCATGGAAATTCACGGCCAGTCTGCAGACGAAGCGATGAAATCCTTGCAACCGCCTTTGTTCTTCAAAAGCGCCGATATGTTCCGGGCCCAGCTGGGTCGCTGGCCGGCTAAAAAATCCCGCAATCTTTTAGTCAAGCTTGCCGATGTCGAAGCCCGCACCAAGCAAACAGGCACGCCGGTCGATACCCTCCTTAATCAATTGATTTTAAGCGCGGCGGGCTAACGCCGCCAAATTTGACAAATTTTGCCCTTTGCCGATAAGGTTCGCCGTTATTTTGCGTAAAGGGAAGCCGTAATGAGTATTCATATCAATCCAGCCATTCGCCGGGGCAGCATCGTCCGCGCCTTTATTCCTCATAGCGGTGAAACGGATCTCTGGCCGCGCAGCCTTCTCATCCATGGCTTTGTATTCAAAAAAGGAGAGGCAGAGCCTCACGCTATTGCCGCTTCGCGTTTCTCCTACAACACGGCAAAAATTCTTCAGCATGATATTGTTTTCCCCGTCGCAGATCAGCCTGTTATCGCCCGTCTGAACGAAAAAAATCTTATGTTGCGTACAAACCGGATAGATATCATTCCCCTTTATGAGGAGTTCTTTACACCTTCCCTGAAAAAGATTGCCTATGTTCAGGATAGTTCTTTTTGGCATGACGTTTCAAAAGCGCTTGAGAAAGGACTAAAAGGTCACCAGGCGGAAAACAGTCTTTTTCTTGAACTGGGCCCGGATGACATTCTGCTAAGCCGGAGCACGAAAGATTCCAAGCCCGCGTGGTTTCCGGGAATGATATCCGGCTCGCAGTACAGAGATTATGAATTGGCCCTGTATGAGCGTTCCCGGCAGATGATGGAAAAGTCCAGACAATTGCATAAGGATTTTATGCTGAGCGCTTCAACCAAGCCCGCTTTTATACAGGCTACGGAAGAGGCTCTTAAAGCGGAAACGATTGCCGAAGACGTCATGCCCGTGGCGGAGATTTCAAAAACCGAACCTTGGTGGAAACAAAATCCAGAGCTTCTGGCAAAATTGATCGAGGAAGCCAATTTTACGCAACCTGCAAAGAAGAAGATTAAACCGGAACGTCCGGAAAATGTGATAGCCGATCTATCCGCCCTAACCAGCCTTTTTAATGGCATAGAAATAAAACGTGCCGGCGCAGAGGCGCAGGCGGATGTCGCCAAACCTGCCGCGCTTCCTGCAAAAAAATCTTCAGCCAGGCCGGTCATCGAAAATACGTTGAGCGAAAATTTTTGCGATACTTCCTTTGAGAACTTCCAGCTCAAGCGCGGGAACATTCTGGTTATTCCCTCCCCCTTCTCTCCGGGCTTGTCTGACCGCGGCATCGTCTGGAATCTTTTTAAAGATGAGAACGGCAATATAGCGGGAGCCGATGTCATTCCCTGCCGCCATGAGAGCGATGGTTTCGCCAACACCGTGAAGATTTGCGACCCGGTCGATTTTCACATGAACGGGACGGTGGTGGTTATCGACCAGCTTGTGCGCATAGCGACCACAGAGGATATGGTTTATGCGACGCCCTCCAATGGAAAATTTCTAAATCCTTACTTCCAGAAACGGATCGAGGAAGCCCGATTAAAATATGACGGTCATTTTACGATCCATGGCCTCACCGAAATGCCAGATGGCTGGAATATAAAAACGATCGAACCGTTCAAACCCTCGCCATGGCATCTGGGCACTTATATGCGCCTGATGCAGGAAGAGCATAGACGCCTTTTTCCAGCGCCGGAATTACAGCCTGTCATATCCTGACGGAACCCTTCTTGCTCCTGATTTGTTTGCAATCAAACGAAAGAGGACAAGATGACCGCAGATAATGACATGGAAGCGCGCAATAAAGTATTTGACCTGATCAAGGACATCAAATTTGCGATGATGGTAACGCAGGACCGGGAAGGCCGCATGTATTCACGCCCGATGGCCGCGCAGCAGAAGGACAGCACCGATAGCCGCAACGAGCTTTGGTATTTCACCTCGAAAGATTCACCGAAAGTCGCCGAGATAAAAGCGGATTCGTCGATGCTGGTGAGCTACTCCGATCCGGCCAGCAATAACTACGTGTCCTTAAGCGGCACGGCGCAAATTACAGACGACCGGAATAAGATCGATGAGCTTTGGAGCGATGCGCTCTCCGTCTGGTTCCCGCAGGGCAAGAGTGATCCGAATATCTGCCTGATTAAATTCAAGCCTGAAACGGCGGAGTATTGGGATGCGCCGTCTTCAAAATTCGTCCATGCCTATGGCTATGTGAAGGCGAAACTGACAGGCGAGCCGCCTGAGGCCGGTGAAAATAAAACCGTGCGCCTCGCGTCTTAGAAATTTCATTCAATTAGCGATGACTGGCCCGTTCGCGGAGATATCTGCGCAACGGGCCTTCTCGTTTGTCTGGCGAGGATGTAGAGGCCGGAGTTGCTTTGCTATTGCTTAAAAGCGCGGCGACCGCCGGATCGAGAGAAGCCATAAATTCCTCAACCTGTTTTGTATAGTCATTCTCCAGTCCGAGTTGCTCGTTGATCTCGCCATGTTTCAGCGCTATGGGCAAAACCTGCGCCCTGACACCCAAGGATTTTGCCTTGGCAGCATAGTCCTCATTTTGCGGGCAGGAAATTTTGCGTGTCGAAGAACAGACACCGAGCCATGGCCGCGTCGTGTTTGATAATTGATGATAGGGCGACAGGCTCGCCCAGCCTTCCTCATTCATACTGCCGAAAACTTCATCATATAATTTAAAATGCGGCATCTTCATCGCCTTGACGATATCCATCCCGGCGCTATCGAGCGATACGGTGCCAAGCCATTCACTGGCACCCATCTTATAGACGGGGTCCGGATTGGCATTGAGAAGCGATACTAAATGCCCGCCTGCCGAATGGCCCATTAGGATGAATTTATTTTTGTCGCCGCCCCATTTGCCTGCCTCTTGCTGCGAGAAAGCCAGCGCCTTGGCAATATTATCCGTTTGCTGCGAAACGCTGCTGTCGGGCAGCATCGGATAATTGACCGAGATAAAAATAAATCCCGCACCTACCCAGCGCGCCGCCTTGTTCTCAACGACGCGGCTCATTTCCTTATCGCCGTTTTTCCAGCCGCCGCCATGTACCATGAAGATGACAGGGGCCGCTTTGGGTGCAGAGGGAAGATAGACATCGATCTTCTGCTCTTTTTGCGGGCCATAGGAGATATCGCGCAATGTGTTTGCCTGCGCCTGAAAAGACAGGACGCACAGAATCACGGACAAAATTATTTTCTTCATCACACTCTTCCCCTTTAGTACGCCGTGTAATACTTGGCGATGAAATTCTTTATCTCTCGATTGATCGCCGGATAATTCTCGATGCTTCTTTTATCGAACGTATAGCGGATGTCGTAATCCCCCGTTCCTTGCGACACATCCATGCATATTT
Organism: Micavibrio aeruginosavorus; assembly: GCA_003241285.1. Taxonomy (GTDB): domain Bacteria; phylum Pseudomonadota; class Alphaproteobacteria; order Micavibrionales; family Micavibrionaceae; genus Micavibrio_B; species Micavibrio_B aeruginosavorus_A. Next base: position 55,794 of record QFOT01000001.1, on the reverse strand, counting down.
TTTTGCATGAGCCGCAATCTTTCGTCGCCTCGCACGGATAGGATGCCCAGGAAAATCTGGTCTTTACCGCGCAGGCATGCGAAGGCGTGCAATACAGCAAATTTTCGATAGTGCCGTTTTTGCGCGCTACATATATGTCCTGAAACACATCTTCATAAAAATAATTTGCCTTATATATTTCCCAGCCATTCTCGCGAAGAGGCTCTGCAGGATAGATCGGCAGATCGTCTTTTTCGCTTTTCAGGCTCAGCCGATAAGCAAGAAATTTCTCCCGCTCCGCCTGCATCATCTCCCGGCTTCTGGCTTCGTGATGCGGATTGACCTGCACCTGCACCGTTTCATCCGGCGCGTTATCGCCGATGGCGGGAGTGATCGGATAATTGAAATTGATATAGGGCACGACCTTCCACCAGCGCGTCAGTTTCCCGGCATATTCAGCCGGTTTTCGCTCGGGCCTTGGGCGCGGCAGGACGTTCCAGTCCGTCATCTCGCCGCGCGGCACGTCGAATTGCCCATGCCAGAAATCGACATGCATCGTCATGCCGGACCAGTTGGGCGGCAAAAGATAAAGCCGGTAGGAAAAACTCAGCAGCGCCGGGATGAGAATAATCGCCAGTATAATCCAGGCGTGTTTTCCCGCCTCGCGGTCGTGGCGGCGGATCAGGAATCCTTTCACCATTTTTCGCAGCACAAAGAGCGAAGAGAAAATGACGAAGAATGAAACGAAGAAAAAGATAAACAGCAGGCGGTACTGGAATTCACTGGCGAGGAAAGGTTCGAAGAAAAACATTCTCCAGTTCAGGGCGATGACCGGCGCCACGAGCGGCGAGAAATACAGCAGGAAGACATCGAGGAACCTCGCCAGATCCCCCTCGCCGCAGCGGACAAGGATAATCCCGACATCGTAGAAACTGCACGCCCCCGCCTTGCGGATTAAAAACCAGAGCAGGCCGGTATTGAGAACGAAGGCCGAAAGATACAAAACCCCCGTCCACCAGGACAGGGATTTAGCCGCGCGCGAGAGGAAATGAGTGGGCATATGAATAAATCTATCACGGAAGATCTTAAAATCCATGCACACAAGAGTGTTCAATGTGTGTATTAGGATTTTAATCCTTGACATTATTTGCCCGCCTGATTTATCTTTTTTCTTATGAAGAGAACGGCTTACTTTCACCCGGCATTTGCGGAGGAATTAAGCCTCCTCACCCCCGATGCCCGTATTCATTTCTATTCCCTCGCCCTGCGGGATGCGATGTCACATTTTAACCGCGACCGTTATTGCAATTACGTGCCTGAAGACGATTCCACAATCGCGCTTCGTTTTGTTTATAGCATTCTCTATCTGCAGGTGACGCCCGTTCCGAAAACCTGCATGTCGGTCAATCAGGACGTTATGCGCGACGCCAATCTGTATTTGCATTTGGCCGTTCAAGGGCCGGACAAGGATAAGGCCGAATTCGACCGGGAATTAATTGCGAAAAGCCGGGAGCGTATGCGCGAAATAAAAGACAGCAAGTTCGAGCCTGTTGGGATCGATGCGTTTTGCGACTTACATGCCGACCAGATTGAAGTGAACGAAGCCAGGCGCATCAACCTGGATATGGGCCAGCGTGATTTTTACCGCAACGTGATGATCCTGGCTTTCGAAGACGCGAAAAAGGAAATCGGCGATCTCTTCAACCTCTCACCTTTGCAGATTACACGGATGATAAAACGCTTCGACCGCTTTTTGGAGTTTTTCAACAATTGCCTCGAAAAAAGATGGGGCGGTCAGGTCTCCCTGAACGTGAGATACCGTGACGACGAAGTTTTCATCGATCGAAGTTTTTTTGACCTGACCTCCACGACCATGAGCGGCGATTTCGAACCCGAAAAAGACGGCGATTAAACTAAATGGCAAGCCGCGACATGAATGATGAATTTAATCAGGCAATTTTAAACCTTAAAATTCAATTTGCTTGAAACATTCTCCGTTTGCATCTCTTGTGCAACCTGAGTTAAGTCTTTTGTACTTTGGACTAATGCATTCTCCTAATTCTGTCATAGCGCAGCCGCTTTGAGGATTCGTATGAAACCCAAAGCAAGTTATTTCTTTTGTACAAAGGTCTTGTCTAATATCTTTCTGATTAATAAGAATGAATATTAATAAAAGAGTGAAAAGCGCAGTATTGAAAACTATAATTTTTCTTTTTGATAACTTCTTCATCGAATCTCCCCTGAATATTTTTTTGAAATGATTCGTCACAATATTATCTTCGTCAATCTCTAACGCAAAATCTTGATTCATTATTATACTGTCGGCTGAGAATTTGATTTTTATGAAAGACCAGATTGATAAAATCCGTTTATATCTTCATCGACTTTTGCACGCGCATCATTAGAAAGATTTGTAATCTGAAATTGGCCTGCACCGCCAATAAAATTGTGGGTTAGTAACAGCTCTTCATAGTCATGATAAGATGTCATAGTTTGCTCCTTTACAGTTTATTTTGTTCGGAACTCATTAACTCGCAATCTTGGCTGACTAATCGTATGGGAATTATTTTCAGAGTTAATAGAAAGCAATAAACAGCAAGCAGCAAAGAGCAAGCAGCAAGCAGCGATAATAACCTTCTGTTTTTTGGATAATCTCTTCATCGAATCTCTCCTGAATATTTTTTCAAATTATTCGACCATAAACTCAGAAAGCTTGGATTTAATTTTTTGATCAATTTCTTTATAATTCCCGATTTCTTCAGGCTTTATGCTATATCTCAAATACATTCTTCCCTCGAAGTCTGAGGTAACGCCGCAACCTGTCATTTTGGTGGGTGTAACTGAAGGTAATGAATACAAACATTTTAAAAATAGAATTTTAGATTGTTTTTTGTCTACAGGTATAAGCAAATCTGTTCTTTCCCATTGCCTTTCTTCTTTGTATTCATTCGTAAATAATTGAAATTCATTTGACACAATCCCTTTGTCAATAGGCTGCCAGCGTAACTCAAATTTAATCGCATTAGGTATTACATTGCCCCCATAGGGGTGAATTGTTACCTTGTAAAACTGACTTGATATTTTATTGGTTGAAAACCCTTCATGACAGTTTTGCGTCATATCGGTTTTTTTAGCTGAACACTAATTAGCTCAGCTGGATCTTGAACTTTCTTGTAAATATCCCTTGGAGAGAAATATTTTTCCGGGATAGAAAATTTTATATGCTGCTTGCCTAGTTCGAGCTGAATATGTTGCCCCTCATTGCATTGAGTGAAAGGCTCCTTCGTGTCTTCTGAGGCAGAGAGGGCAGAACTTAATGGAATTAAGATAAATAAAACAAATAACACATACTTAAATATATTCATCGAATCTCCCCTGATAATTTTTTGAAATGATGCGTTACAATATTATCTTCTTCAATCCCTAACGCGAAATCTTGATTCATTATTATACTGTCGGTTGAGAACTTGATTTTTGCACAAGGCGCGGCGTGAGAATTCTTTACGCCGCGGTCCGGGATAACAGCATCCCTTAATCATTCACCGCGAAGGGCATGAGCGGATTGAAAACGCTCCGAAAAATTTTTACAGCCTTATTCCATCTAAAATGTCATTGCGCTTAGCCTTGCGTTTCTTTTTCTCCAGCCGTCCCCAAGATCGATACGGGCCGGGTAAGGACGGGCTGGTTTTCATTGCAATTTATCCACAGGCTGATGTATCACTTCACCCATGGAAATTTCATCTGATGCGCTTTTCGATGTCATCGTGATTGGCGGCGGGCATGCCGGCTGTGAAGCGGCGGCGGCTTCGGCGCGTATGGGCGCGAAAACCGCGCTGCTCACTCACAAGAAATCGACGATCGGCGTCATGTCGTGCAACCCCGCTATCGGCGGCCTGGGCAAGGGCCATCTGGTCCGCGAGATCGATGCGCTCGACGGGCTGATGGGCCGGGTTATCGACCGGGCCGGAATCCAGTTTCGCATGCTCAACGCCTCCAAAGGTCCCGCCGTGCGCGGACCCCGGGCGCAGGCCGACCGCAAGCTCTACCGCGAGGCGATGCAATCGATCCTCAATGATTATGACAATTTATCGATTGTCGAGGGCTCTGCCGAGGATTTGATTATAGAAAATAGCGAGATTCGGGGCGTAACGCTTCAAACTGGCGACAGGCTGGGGGCCAAAGCTGTCATCATTACCTCCGGTACATTCTTGCGCGGGATTATCCATCGCGGCGAAACCCAGATCCCGGCTGGCCGGGTTGGCGAAGGGCCGTCCGTCGGGCTGGCGCTCACATTGGAAAAAATGGGTCTGCCACTGGGACGCCTGAAAACCGGGACCCCGGCGCGGCTGGACGGGCGCACTATAAACTGGTCGATCCTGGAAGAACAGAAATCCGACGAAAACCCGGTGCCGTTTTCTTTTATGACGGATAGGATTACCGTCCCGCAAATTTCCTGTTATATGACCTATACATCCGAGAAAACCCATCAGGTTATCCGCGATAATATACAGCGGGCGCCGATGTATTCGGGCCAGATCCAGAGCAAGGGGCCGCGTTATTGCCCGTCCATCGAAGACAAGATCATGCGTTTTGCCGGTAAGGACCGTCACCAGATTTTCCTTGAGCCTGAAGGGCTTGACGATCATACGGTCTACCCGAACGGTATTTCCACCTCCCTGCCCGAAGATGTTCAGGACGCCATTTTGCGCACTATTCCAGGCTTGGAAAACACCAAAGTTATCGAGTACGGCTATGCCGTCGAATATGATTACTGCGATCCGCGTGATCTTAAATCCACACTTGAGTCGAAGCGGCAAAACGGGCTTTTCCTCGCGGGTCAGATCAATGGCACCACTGGCTATGAAGAAGCCGGAGCGCAAGGCATCATGGCCGGTATTAATGCCGCCCTGTCCGTCCTGCGCCCCGGTGAAACTTTTACTCTGGACCGCGCCACCGCCTATATCGGCGTTTTGATCGATGACCTTATTACGCGCGGCGCCCCGGAGCCTTACCGGATGTTCACCAGCCGGGCTGAATATCGTCTTCGCCTGCGGGCGGATAATGCCGATCAGCGCCTGACTGATCTCGGCACTCAAATTGGCTGCGTTGGCGAAGAAAGAATCGGCATTTGGCTAGACAAACGAACTAAGCTTGAAACCGCGCGGGAATTGATGTCATCGCTTAAAATGACGCCAAACGAACTATTGAAATTAGGCCTCCAGATCACGATGGACGGCCAGCGCCGGTCTGCTTTTGATTTACTGAGGTATCCGAATATTGAATGGGCCGATTTGGCCAAAATCTGGCCTGTAATGAATAATATTTCCGCGCCAATTCGGGAACAAATCGAAATTGACGCTACCTATGCCGGCTATATGGATCGTCAGGATTCCGATGTTTTGGCCTTTAAAAAGGATGAATCCCTACTACTTCCGCTGGATTTGGACTATTCTTTAATTGGCAGTCTTTCCGTGGAAATCCGTCAAAAACTGGACCATGTTCGCCCCGAAACCCTCGGCGCCGCTTCTAGAATTCCGGGAGTAACGCCCGCAGCCCTTACCGCCCTGCTCCGCCACGTGAAGCAAAAACAACGCAATGCTGCTTGAATTGCCTGAAATCAATGTTTCACGTGAAACATATGAGAAAATCGATATATACAAATCCTTATTAGAAAAATGGCAGAAAACCATTAATCTGGTGGCCCCCTCCACCTTGCCTCAGGCCCAGATAAGACATTTTGATGATTCTTTGCAAATCACGGAATTGATACCAAAGGATAGCCTTATATATGATATCGGCTCAGGTGCAGGCTTCCCAGGGCTAGTATTGGCCATTACTGGCATTCAAGTCCATTTGATCGAGTCGGATCAAAGGAAGTGCCAATTTCTAAAAACTGTTTCACGTGAAACAAATATCCCCGTTACTATCCACAATGCTCGTGTAGAGGCTGTGAATATCCCTGCACCAGATATATTAACGGCGAGAGCTTTAGCATCATTAGAAAAATTACTCGAATGGACAGAGAAATGGTGGACGGAAAATAAAAAAATAAATTTAATTTTTCTCAAGGGTTTTCAAATCGAAAACGAGATTTTAGAGGCTCAAAAGGAGTATAGTTTCGATTATAGTCTTTATCAGAGTAAAACCGATGAAAATGGCCGCATAATTATATTGACCGATATTGCCCGAATCCCGTAAGGTCAAATTCTCCCAAACAAAAGGTGTTCTATGATTTCAGCTCTTGACGCTGCCAATGCAGCTCCTCGCCAGCCTGTTTCTTTAAAAAAAGATGTTCCCAAGAGCATAAAAGGCCAGATTCCGCGTCTTCTAGCCGTTTGCAACCAAAAAGGCGGCGTTGGTAAAACAACAACCACCGTAAACGTGGCAACAGCTTTGGCGGCTGTCGGTAAGCGGGTTTTACTGATAGATCTCGATCCACAGGGAAATGCCAGTACAGGTCTTGGCGTTAAACGCTCCAATATCCGCAAAAGCGCGTATGATCTTATTTTCGAAGAAGATTTGAACCCGGCTGAGCTGGCTGTTACGACCAAGGTTCCGAACCTTTTCGTGCTACCTTCTTCTATTCACTTGTCCGGTGCGGAAATAGAATTAGTGACGACAAAGCGCCGGGAATACCGCCTTCGTGAAGCCCTGCGCCGGCCAATGCCTTATGATTATGTTTTAATCGATTGCCCGCCATCGCTGTCGCTTTTGACGTTGAATGCGCTGGTGGCTGCAGATGCGATTATAGTCCCGCTACAATGTGAATTCTATGCGCTCGAGGGCCTGTCCCATCTGGTAAAAACAATTGATCGCGTCAAATCAGCATTCAATCCTTCACTTGATATTCACGGCGTCTTACTTACGATGTTCGATCCTAGAAACCGCCTGTCCAGCGCCGTTGCCGATGATGTCCGCGAATTCTTCGGTGACAAAGTATATAAGACTGTTATTCCGCGTAATGTCAGGTTATCAGAAGCTCCCTCTTACGGCCTTCCGGCAATTGTCTACGATATGAAATGCGTCGGTTCCCAGGCCTATATCCAGTTCGCCAGTGAAATCATTCGCCGCGAACGCAATCTGGTAACCCCTTCCAATTCTATTCCAGCAGAGCAGGTCGCGTAATGTCAGCAGCAGAAAAACCACGCGGCCTTGGACGCGGATTAAACGCCCTTTTCGGTGATGATGAAGGCGATACGCCGGGAGCCGCGCCGGGTATAAAAGCCGAAGCGAAAGCGGAAGAAGGAACTTTAAAAACTTCGGATGGCAGACGTGTTTTAAACGTCGCGCAAATCGTGCCGGGAAAATACCAGCCTCGCCATACGTTCGACGATGCTACGATTAAAGAACTGGCAGCCTCGATTGCCGAACATGGATTGATTCAGCCCATTGTCGTGCGCTCTTTGAATGACGGCACATATGAGCTGATCTCCGGTGAACGCAGATGGCGCGCCGCGCAGAAAGCCCAGATCCACCAGATCCCTGCCATCATCCGTGAAATGGATGATAAGACCGCACTTGAAATCGGCCTTGTTGAAAATCTCCAGCGTGAAGATTTAAACCCGATCGATGAGAGCCGCGCGCTCAAGCAATTGATCGATACGTTTAATTACAGCCAGGACCAGGTCGCTGAAAAAGTCGGCAAATCGCGTCCCTATGTCGCCAACATGCTTCGCCTCTCCGAACTTTCTGCGGAAGTTGTCGGCATGGTAGAGGATGGTGAAATCACGGCAGGCCATGCAAGAGCCTTGCTGGGACTAGATGATCGCACCCAACTCGAACTTGCCAAGCGCATCGCCAAAGGACATATGAATGTCCGCCAGGCGGAAAAACTTGCCGCCGAACATAAAAGCCCCTCTTCTGTCGGCAAAAAGAAGATGGATAATCTCGGTAAGAAAATCGAGAAAGGCGCAGCAGGCGAAAAGGATATCAATACCCTTTCACTTGAGCGCGAGATTTCAAATGTCGTCGGCATGAATGTCAGCATCGATATGCTTGATCAGCAAGCCGGATCGCTGTCGATCTCGTTTAGAAATCTCGATCAACTGGATGAGGTTCTCCACCGCCTCTCCCACAATCCAGGCCGATTGGCCATCAAAGGATAATTGTTTGACATAATATACCTGATTGGCTATTTTGATTTTGTATGAAAAGCATTTTCGAAACAGCTGCAACGTATGAATTTTCTCCGCCGCCTGAAGAAGTCGTATTGGTGTCCGTCAATTGCGGCGCGGTGCTAACTACAAATTCTCCTTCGCGATATCTTGTCACCTCGCATACGAATGTTTGTTCTGGCTTAGCTCTGGTTTCCGATGAGGCTTGTGCACTTACACATATTTATTCGGATATGAAATTTTATGTACAAGGGCGTCAGCAGGTTGAAGAACATGCCAGATTTGCATGGCATAAATTCGAGAACATCCTGCCGGACTGTATTACTTTTAAGGCAACCGCCTTCGGCGGGCGTGACAGTTTTTCAAGTGTAAGTTCAAAATTCCCCGGATGGAAAGCGATCGATGCATATATGATGAAAGCTGAAATTGCTGAAAAAGAGTATACAGCGATTGAAAACAGCCGCGAAACCCAACAGCTCCAGGCCAGTATTCTGGATTTAAACAAGCGCGATAAAATCAGCGAATTAAATTTGGAAGATTCATTACAACTTTACAGCATGCAGAAAAAGCTCAGTGACATGCTCGATGCACCTTATAGAGAATTAAATCAAGAACCATATAATAAAACCGGTTTGTACATGGCATCGCAAGTGTCGCGGTGGCTTGGCGATGCCTTCTACAAATCGGCCCTAGATTTTGCTCGCATAGAAGAAAGTCAGGATCACCGTTTTTATAACGCTCCCCATGACGTCATTGTGGATTGCCAGACAGGTCGTGTTGTTATCGGACAAACTGAAAAAAATACCCCGCTGCCTCTCCCCTATAATCGAGGCTATCACGAGGCCGATAAATTATTCGATGACTTTGGGTTGCAAGCCCTTCCTGCATAAAGTACCGGCAATTTTCTCCAGTCTAAAGATTTGCCGCTTTAATTAATAAGCGGGAATTCAATGAAGTTTTTACCACAGCGTTATAACGGCACAATGTCTTTGCAAGGAAGCGTCAGCGAACGCGGCGATCCAGAAATATTTTAGGTTTTTTTACCATCGTCTGGATTGCTTCGCTCACGCTCGCAATGACATTGATCTTGCCATTTTCTCTCATGCCGGAAAAAAAGAATTCGAATTATACAGGCGCTTTCCTTAGAACGGCAAAATGTATGCGCTGCCTGATTAATAAAGGCAGAAAATGCCCTGATCGGATTTATCATCGATATGTAAATATTGGCACAATCCCTGCATTACCTTTTCCAATCAACAAAGAAAGGTTATTCAAATGCTCGACGCTGCATATAAAACGACACTGATGATCCGCGGAAGTATCTTTATCCTGCTTTTGATCGGCCCGATGGTCTCGTAGACAATCGCCCATAAACCTTATGAAAACGGCATGGAGATTGCATGACTTTCTCCATGAGATCAAACAACCAACTCCAAGGAATTTTAATGACAGATTTTGCTTATGGCGCGACGATAATGGCTTTGGTGAGCATAACAATGATTTTCGTCAACGGGATTATCGCGATCGGCTGACTAACCCGGCGGGAACTTTAAGCTTGAGTTTTTGTAGGTAATGACATGACTGATAAAGCGCCGCCCTGGAAAAAATCCAATCCCAAAAAGAAATCCGGTACGTCCAAAAAGCTAACTCCGGCACAGAAAACCGAAGCTAAGGCCCGGGCAAAAAAGGCCGGGCGCCCCTACCCCAATCTAGTCGATAATATGGCGGTTGCGAAAAAATAGATTTCCGCATTTGCAGGAAAACCAAATATTTAATCTATTATCTATTTCCCGATGCAGAAATCCCGGAAAATCATATCCAGTAAATCCTCAACATCGACGCGGCCCGTAATCGTGCCCAAGTGACGAATAGCCAGCCGCAAATCCTCAGCCGCAAGTTCAGGCAATCCCGCCATAGCGCAGCGAAGCAAAGCTTCGTTAGCCTTTGTCAGGGATTCACGGTGGCGCGCTCTCGTCAGAGCCGGTGCCGAGCGTCCACCCATAACCGCTTCGATCTTGTGCACAACGGCCTGCAGCAATTTATCGATGCCCTGCCCGCTCAAAGCTGAAATGGCGATACCGTCATCAGGAGCTTGCGCCAGATCGGTTTTGTTATAAACGACGATAGAATTATCGTCTTTCAGATTATAGGTTTCATGGTCACGGCCACTGGCGGCGTCAAATAAAAGAATTTTTATATCGGCTTCTCTGGCTCTCGACCTTGCCCGCTCTATTCCTTGCTGTTCGATCTGGCCCTGCTCATCCTGAGGCACTGAATCAGAGCGAAGCCCCGCCGTGTCAGCCAAAATAACAGGATAGCCGCCAATATCGAGATGGGTTTCAAGAATGTCCCGCGTCGTTCCCGCCATTGAGGACACAATCGCGACATCACGCTGTGACAGCGCGTTTAAAAGAGAGGACTTGCCCGCATTGGGCGCTCCTAAAATGACAAGCTGGAAACCATTGCGCAAGCGCTCGCCTCTGCGGTTATCATCCAGATGAGAGGCAATTTCTTCGGCCAAATCCGAAATATCAGGCTGTACCTGCAATAAAATATCCTCAGGCAAATCCTGATCGGAAAAATCCAGATCGGCTTCCATAAGGGCCAAGACATGGGACAGGCGGATCTTCCAGCGTTCATAGATACGCTCAAGCGAGCCGGATAACTGGCCAAGAGCTTGTAATCTCTGCAACTGGGTTTCCGCATCAATGAGATCGGCAATCGCCTCCGCCTCGGTCAGATCGAGCTTCCCATTTTCAAAAGCGCGGCGGGTAAATTCGCCGGGCAGGGCCATGCGATGATTTTCTTGCTGCGATAATTGCTGCAGCAAAGATTGCACCACCGACCATCCGCCATGCACTTGATATTCAACGATATTCTCTCCGGTAAAGCTATTTGGTGCAGCAAAAAGAAGCACCAGAGCTTCATCGATCTTATTGCCTTGCTGATCAAAAATGCTGCGCACACAAGACTGGCGCGGCTTTGGCAGGCGCTGCTGGGGCGCGAGCTTCATCAGGCTTAAATGCGCAAAAGGGCCGGATACGCGGATAACGGCCACGGCGCTTTTGCCGGGCGGGGTGGAAAGGGCGTAGATTGTATCTATAACGCTCATTTGCCGGGTTATTTTTTCTTGGAGCCGTCCGGATTGATATTCACATTGGACATCGTGCCCATTTGTTTCCAGAAATTCTGCTGCATTTCAGTCCATTTCCACAATGTCGGCATCCATGTTTCGGTAAAGCCTTCAGGATCCATTTTCATTTTATCCATAAGATGGGAATTCAACTGGTCCATCATAGCCTGCTGCATGGGCAGCATGTCCGGTACGCCAAAAAATTTACGGGCTTCTTCAGGCGTGCAGTCGATATTGATCTGAAATCTCATGATATTTACCTCCATAGGTGTTCCATCTATTTAAAGTGATTAGAACAACGCCACAAGCTTTGATACGTCATCAACTATATGATAAATAACCCTGCATGCTGAAACCTCCCACCTTTCACGAAGCCCCGCCGCCACTGCCGACCATCGATGCGACGGTACAGGCGCGGGCGCTTGAGAAAATGAAAGCGCTGGTCAAGGGGAATGGCCTCAAAGCCGAAAAGGTTTCCATCGATCAAGTGGCGGCGCAACTGTTAAGCTTCAAGGCTGAAGGCTTTATCCGCCTCGCGACAGAGTATTCCAGCCGCAGCCTGCCGGGCAAGATCGAAAAAGGAGAAGCTATCGGATCGCCTGAGGCTTTCGAAGCGGCTTTGCGCCAGTTTCCCGTTCAGGCCCAGCGAGACCCGGGCAAGCGCGATACCATCGTTAAAACAATCATGGCGCGGCCTGATAAAGGATACGGGGCCAAGGACCAGTCTTTCAAGCTCGATGCGCTGGCCAAGGAATATGTCAGTCACGAAGCCTGTGCCACCTGTACTCAAACCGGCCAGATGACATGCCCGAAATGCGGCGGTCAGAAAATGACGGTGTGCCAGACATGTCATGGGCGACAGCATATTCTATGCCCGAATTGCCGCGGCAACGGCACGGTCAATCAAAGCGGCAAGGTCATGCCCTGCGCAAGATGCCGAGGGAGAAGGCGCGTTCAATGCTCCTCCTGTCACGGCAACGGCCAAATCAAATGTAAAGGCTGCAACGGGGCAGGGAAGGCGGCCTGCACATCGTGCAAAGGCAGCGGCTTTATCTCCCATATGGCGAAAGTAGAAATGATCGCTCATTTGCATTTCAATTACGACCGCCAAGGCCTGCCCATAGAGCTGACAAAATTGCTCGACGCTTTCTCCCTCCGCTATATCGAGAAAGGCGATATCGATCTCGGCATCGAAACACCCGAATGGCAGGAGAACGAGCCGCCGGAAAATATCCCGATCATTTATAATGTGCGGGTTCCTTATGGTGAAGTGACCTTCAATCTCGGCAAACGAAAAGCGACCTGTATCATTCTCGGATGGAACGGTGAGATCATCAAAGGCCCGGAATTTCTCGACGACATCACGAAGAAAGGGCAAGGCTTGCTGGCAAAAGCCGCAAGCGGGCAGGGCAATGTCGGCGCGTCCCTGCGTGATGCCGCGAAATACAGAATCCTGCGCGAAGCGACGATCATTGCCGCAAGCCAGTTGCCGACACGCAAAGCGCTGTCAAAGCTTTTGCAAAAATATCCAGTCGGCATTTCGTCAGACAAGCTGCTGCGCTTTATCATGCAAGCCGGTCAGGCGATGCAGGCTATCACGCACAAACCACGTTTGATCGGGCTTGGTTTAGGAACGATCACTTTTGCCGCAATAGCCTCTTTGTATTTTATGCTGATGCGCGCAGAGATCGCCAAGCATCTTGCCGCGTTACCGATCGATCCGGCGCTGTCGAGTATTTTATGTGACGTTGTTCTATGCCTGCTCGGCACGTTTGTGATCGTGATGTCGTCACAAATCTTTGCCGGAAAGGCGCTGCGCCAATCCTTGGCGGGGCTTGCTTCGCCCGCGACGATGAAAAAAATTCTGCCTAAAATGGGCTGGACATTATGGGCGGCGTTTGCACTCTCGCTGCTGATAACGGCAGGACTTTTTCTAGGCCTTATTCAGGATTAGTGAATCTCATTCTTTACAAAATAAGTCTGGCAGAACCCGTCTGTCACTTTCGTTTCAATTCCGGTTTCATCATCCCTGATATAACCCTTGTAAAGGCCGTTCGTAGTATCCATCTCCACGCGGCCGACTTGCGTCCTGTAATAATAAACGCCTTTCCTGAATTGATCCGCGCATCTCAGGCTGCCATCAAAGCAAAACCTGTTTATGCGCTCAAGTTCGGGAGATATGGTTCCGCGCAATTCAAGGCTTTTCACGTTCCAGTATTCGTCAGCCAGAAAAGTAATCGAAAATCGGCTCTGGCTCTTTTTCCCATCCGGCATTTCCGAAGCGGCGGCGCATTCGCTGCGCAATTTTGTCCAATAGGTCTGGGCCGAGGCGGATGAAGCATCTGCCATTAAAAATAAAGCCGCCAGCGATTTACCAAACTTACTCATAAAAAATCCTTCCCTTGATTTATGAGCACCATACTGATGGTTTTAAAATTATGCAAATTTTGGAGGAACTCAAAAATACCGCCCGGAAAGAGGGGGATTTCCGGACGGTCAATGGTATTTCTTTTAGTACGAGGGAAAGTTTGATAACCGCTATTGGTAATTCTGGTTGTTATTCTGCCAACGCCAGACAGCCAGTTGGGAAAGCGCGCGCTCGGCGCGGCATTGGCGGTAAGCCTTGATCGCCCTGATTTTTTCATTGCTATACCGGGGCAAGCTCAGAATTTTTGCGCAAGGATCGGCAGAAGATTTATGATCGTCGACGCTGGCGAACTCAATCACTTCCGCCTGAACCGGCGACACGCCGGCTTCCGGCAACGGCAATTGATCAACCGCGTGCGCCTGAGAAGAAAAAGACAAGACAGTGAGAATGCCGGCAAGCGCCAGCCAAGATTTAATAATCATGATGATACCCAAAACCTGTTCTATTTATGGCGTTTCACTGAACGCCTTTATTTATTGCAACACGGGAGAAGGGGTGTTTTCAACAGCAATCGTTTCGGATTTCGATAAATTTAGTGACGAATTGTTACAGTGAGATAAGGCTTAACAAAAGGTTAAACGGATTCCGCCAGATTAAGGAATTGCTGAAGGCGCGCAGATTGCGGTTTCTCCAGAATAGATGAAGTGCCTTCTTCGATGATTTCCCCGTCAGCCATAAAGACGATTTTATCCGCCGCATGACGCGCGAAATTCAAATGATGCGTGATCAGCAGCGTGCCGATATCGCGGTCTTTCAAATGCGTAAGCTTGGTAAGAATTTTTGCCGTTTGCTCGACATCGAGAGCTGAGGTGATTTCATCAAGCAGGATATAACGCGGATTCAAAATCAAGGCGCGGGCGAGGGCCACGCGCTGGCGCTGACCGCCGGAGGCTTCGTTCGGATAACGGTCGATAAAGTTTTCCATCTCGAAAAGCTTTACCAAACCTTCGATATCTTTTTCAGCGTTAGCATTGACGTTGCGCGCGGGCAGTAAAATATTCTCCCGCAAGGTCAGATGCGGCCACAGGAATAATGACTGAAACACGACCGTCATTGACGGGTAGGGCGATGGCAGGCGGCCGGCAGTAGGCGGAAAGGGATAATTTATATCGTCGATCCTAATGCTTCCGCTATCTGGTTGCTCTACCAATGACAGGCATTTAAGCAGCGTCGTTTTTCCACTGCCGGAGGGTCCGATCAGGCAGGTGATCTTTCCCGGCTCGAGCGTAAAATCAATGCCTTTCAAAACATTATGAGAGCCGTAGGATTTTTGGATGTTTGTGGCGGTCAGGGACAAGGGCTTTATCTCTCCGATGTATCGCGGGTGAATTTGGTTTTCAAATATAGCGCGATCATATTAACTGGGACGCAGACCGCCAAAAAGAACACACCGAGCGCCGTGTAGATTTCGACCGGGCGGTAAATCTGCGCATTGATGCGCTGGGCGACGCGGAAGATTTCCTCGACCGAAATGAGGGAAGAAAATAGCGTGACGTGGAGCATGGTCACTTGCAGCATAAGAAGGGCAGGCGTCACGGCGCGGGCGATCAGGGGCAGCTCTATTTTTAAAATGGTTTGTTTCGCGGTGAGGCCTGTCACGCGGGCAGCGGTAATATATTGCTTCGGGAATTCATTGAGCGCGGTGGCGACCAGATCGGCCACGCCGAAAATATTCAAAATCGTAAACGTGAAAGTCGCGGTATAAAAAGGATCGATCACGACATCCATCATCGCCTGCGCCGGGTAATGCAGCCAGAACAAAAAGACGAGGATCGGCACACCGGCCAGCAGAAAAGAAACAAGGCGTGTCGGCATCCCAACCGCTTTAGGAAAGCGTGAAGCCGCAACGCCGAGCGCCGTGCCTAGGATAATACCGAGCGTCCAGATAATCGCCGACATTTCCAGCGTGACTTTCAGCCCTTGCAGAAAAGCGGGGTAGTATTTGATAAGAATGTCTAAGACGTTCATTTTATAACCTTGTATGTCATTCCTGCGCAGGCAGGAATCTAATAGTTATTTGGATCAGATCCCTGCTTTCGCAGGGATGACAGTTTTTTCTTGCTCATGCCGCCTGATCCCTGAAAATAAAATACGCAGCCCCGATCATACACAGCCCCGCCCAGAGATAGTTGAGGGTGAGGGGTTTATCCATGTACCAGTACGCAAAGCCTGCGAAGACGACCATGGTGATAATCTCCTGAATGATCTTGAGCTGGCCCAGGGTGAACATGCCGTACCCTGCGCGGTTCGCAGGGACTTGCAAAACATATTCAAAAAACGCGATCCCCCAGCTGACGAGGATAGCGATATAGAGAGGCTTATTGTTCAGGTCCTTCAAATGACCGTACCACGCAAAGGTCATGAAGATATTGGAGCCGATCAGGAGAAGGATAGTTTTCACGGCTGGTAGCCTTTCGCGACTTTCTTGAAGATTTTGTTATCGGGGTCGTATTTTGCAAGAATTTTATCCATCTCGCCGTTTTCGATGACGTCGATCAAAGCGCTGTCTAGCATCGTCTTTAAATCGTTCTCGCCCATTTTCATCGCGAAAGTATTTTGAAAGACACGCAGAGGATATGCGGCTTCAACCTTGCGGAGCTTACCCGGATTTTTAATCATGTAATCTTCTGCAGCAGCCGGTTCATCGAGAACGATATCGGCTTTTCCTGATGCGACCTCTTCCATTTGCTGGGAGATTGACGCCATGTTCGGAAGCTCTATCAATTGCGCCTTTGGGAATTCCGTGCGGGCTACGCTCGATGACATCTGGCCATCAGCTGAAATAATCCTGATGGAAGCCTCATTGATTTTTGAATAGTCCCCATCAAAACGCGTATCGTCGGCGCGGATATAAGGGTTCATCTGGCTATAGAGGAAGGGCACCGTGTAGGTGAGGCGTTTTGCTTCGAGCGGCAGTCGCCAGAACCCGATACAGGTCAGGTCAAAGCGATCGGATTCCAAATCTGATATCGATGTCGCGAAACCAAATTCTGCCGTCCATTCAACTTTAAGGTCGAGCGATTTCGCCACGGCATTGATGACATCGGCGGCAATGCCGGACATCTCTCCTGTGTTTGGGTCTTTGGACAGCATCGGCGCATAGAGGGCATAGCCGCAGCGAAGCGTACCTGTACGAAGGACCCTTTGGTAAGCGGATTCGATTTTTTTATCGGCCTGAATTTTTTCAGACGGTATTTTATGTTCGTTGGTAGATTTAGGCAGATAGCCAATGCCGAAAGCCACAATGGCAGCTATGGCGACGGTGGTCAGGTGATGTTTCATTGAGTATCCCCTTAAAAAAGAGGATTTAAGCAGGATTTAAATCAGCCTGCAATAAAGGCTTTTAGCGCGCCATAACTACATAATACAGCATCTGGCTATCGCCGTTATGAGAGCTGGACCCAGTGAGGCATCCTGTGGTTTGCCCTGCAAAGGCCGATGGGGTCGGGTCATCCCCTATCGTTAAAGTATCAATAGGCGCCGCTTCGTAACTCAGCCCATTGCCCATGGCAAAATGCCAGTCATTCGTGTTGGTTGTGCCAGAAGTCGTATCACCTGTAATGCCCATTTTATTATTATAGGATGAACAAATCTTCTTTGCCTGATCACTCCAATCCATTCTGAAATACATGACAAGCTCACTTGCCCCCGTTCCAACGTCTTTTATGCCAAGACGGGGAGTAAAATTCAGGTAATTATAAACGGGATCTTCATTAGGAAATTGTTTTCTGATGTCCCAATAGACAACGCCGCCGCCGTTAGGCCCGAACACGTTACATCTCCCGTCTGATGGAGCCGTCGTGTTTGCGCTGCCACCCCAGTAATCCGGATGAGACATTATGGGGTTTTCAAAACTGATCTGCGTTTCGCTGCAGCCATTGCTGACTTTTAATCTCATTATCGCCATAGCAATTTGCGCACCATATTGCGAAAACTGGGCAGCCGCCAAATCGGCTTTTTCTGAAGTAGCGCTCGTTCCGCCGGAGCGGGATGATTGCGTCACCGCGTAAGAAAGCGCTGCAAAGAGAGCAACGGCTATCAGGATAAGGAAAAGAACATTCCCTTTTTCAGCATTGCTGTTTCTGACTACATAAATCGTTCTGAATTTCATGTTTATGACCATAGCATGGTTAATTGAGGTTATGCTTAATTTTTTGATATTATCTTATCATAGGCTTTTACCGCGCGGATAGAACGTAATAAATAATCTGGTTGTCCGCATCATGCGAGCTGGCTCCGGTCAGGCATCCTGTCGTCTGGCCAGAGAAAGCCGAAGGCACGGGATCTTCGCCGATCAGACTCACATCCGACGGGGCCGCTACGTAAGCCAACCCGGCCCCCGTTGCCATATCCCAGTTCAGGGAGCGGGTAGTGCCCGATGTCGTATCGCCTGTGATGCCAAGGCGCTTATTATAGGCCTCGCAAATCTTTTTCGCCTGATCGTTCGACGCCATGACGAAATACATCATCAATTCACTGGCATCGGTACCAACATTCTTGACACCGACTTTCGTCGTGAATGTCAGGTAATTATAAACAGGATCATCGTTGGGCAGTTGTTTTCTTGCATCCCAGTATACCGCCCCGCCGCCGTTAGGCCCGAATATATTGCATCTTCCGTCAGCCGGGGCTGTCGTATTCGTGCTGCCGCCCCAATAATCCGGATGCGTCATCAGGGGGTTTTCAAAATTGATCTCGGTTTCGCTGCAGCCATTGCCTACTCTGACCCGCATCACAGCCGTGGAAATCTGTGCGCCGTATTGGGCAATCTGCGCTGCCGCCAGATCCGCTTTCTCTGAATTTACATCGGTGCCACCGGAGCGGGATGATTGCGTCACCGCATAAGCCAGTGCGGCGAACAAGACGATGGCAATAAGGATAAGGAAAAGGACGTTGCCACTTTCGCAAGATGGCGACAGGCTTGATTTATGGTTGCAGTTTTCCATGTTCAATTCCTTTCGAATTAACATTTCGGTCGCAGCATTTTTTATAAGTATTACCTAAAGTAACATTGTTACTTTAAACACGGATTTAATTTTAAATAAAATTTGATCTTGTTCGATAAAAAACCCCGCTAAAGCGGGGTTTAAATTACTGGTTCATTGACTGGAAGAAATCGTCATTGCCTTTGGTGTCCTTGAGTTTATCAAGCAGGAATTCCATGGCATCGACCGTTCCCATCGGGTTGAGAATACGGCGAAGGACCCACATTTTTTGCAGAGTCTGTTTGTCGACAAGAAGTTCTTCTTTCCGCGTACCGGATTTTTGAATATCGATGGCCGGGAAGACGCGCTTGTCGGCGATCTTGCGATCAAGAACGATCTCGGAGTTACCCGTACCTTTGAATTCTTCGAAGATAACTTCGTCCATGCGCGAACCTGTATCGATCAAGGCGGTCGCAATAATGGTCAGGCTTCCGCCCTGTTCGATATTACGCGCCGCACCGAAGAAGCGTTTCGGGCGCTGGAGGGCGTTGGCATCGACACCGCCCGTCAAAACCTTACCCGAAGACGGGACAACCGTGTTGTACGCCCTGGCAAGTCTTGTGATGGAGTCGAGAAGAACGATAACGTCGCGCTTGTGTTCGACAAGACGCTTAGCTTTTTCCATGACCATTTCGGCGACCTGAACGTGGCGCGAGGCCGGTTCGTCGAAGGTCGAGGAGATAACCTCGCCGCGCACACTGCGCGCCATGTCGGTCACTTCCTCGGGACGTTCATCGATCAGGAGAACAAGGAGATAGGCATCCGGGTGGTTAGCCGCAATTGAAGCCGCGATATCCTGCAGCATAACAGTTTTACCGACACGCGGCGGGGCGACGATCAAAGCCCGCTGGCCGAAACCGATCGGCGAGGTCAGCTCGATCACGCGCTGGGTCATGTTTTTCTTTGTCGGATCGTCAAGCTCGAGCTTGATCTTGCGTTCCGGGTAGAGAGGCGTCAGGTTATCGAAATTGATACGGTGACGCAGTTTCTCCGGCGTTTCGCCGTTGATGCTGTCGACTTTGAGAAGGGCGAAGTAACGCTCTGAATCTTTCGGGGCGCGGATCTCGCCCTCTAAGCTGTCGCCTGTGCGAAGACCAAAACGGCGAACCTGGGACGGGGAGACGTAAATATCATCCGGACCCGGCAAATAGTTTTCTTCGGGCGCGCGCAGGAAGCCGAAGCCGTCCTGCAAGACTTCCAGAACGCCGGAGCCCGCGATCGGCACTCCCTGTTCGGCAAGGCGTTTCAAAATAGCGAACATCATGTCCTGCTTGCGCATAGAGGCGCAGTTTTCGATATCAAGCTCCTCGGCAAAGGCGAGCAGTTCAGCAGGGCTGCGGGTTTTTAAATCCTGTAAATTCATTGGAAACTCGTAAGGGTTTTTTTAAGGGCGTTGAAAGCCGGTAAATAATCGGGAGGGGGTTAATTCGCTCAAGATAATTGGGGTTGATTGGAATAAATGTTCTTCAACTAATCTCTTTAGGGGGATGCCTTCGAATTCGATATTATCTTTCGAATGTTTCAATTTCCTGTTTATCTTGAACCTCGCGGCCAGATCAATTCTTCTAATTTTTTCAGGAAGTTCTTAAAGACAGGAGAATATATACCCTTCCCGTAAATTTCTGTCAAACAGATTCGAATCAAATATCAGGGGGTTAAAAAGGGGATAGATGCGGGAAAACTGGACAGCGGCTATGGAATTTGGCTAGAAATAATGAAAATTATTGAAAATAAGCGGCAAATATCATGCGTAAAGAATTATTCCGGTCCACTGCCATCCCGACCACCCTGCAAGAGCTGCCCCGCCAAAGCCTGAAGGATTTATTCCGGATTTGTGCCTATACCCCCTCACAAGAGGATAAAAAACCGGAGCCGCGTAATTTGTCGGCCTCATACAAGCTCGCCAGCCTGGTGGATGATATTCTGCACAGTACCTACGGAACGGCAGCTGATCAAATACAGGTTTGCTGCGACGACAGCGAGACCAAGGGCGGGATAACACTGTTCCTCGAGCCAAAAGCAGGGATCGAGCAGGGGGATATGTCGCCAGCAAGGAAAAAAGTGATTTTGAAAGGGATCGAAGCCCGGATTAACCATTTTCTCTCCCTGATGGAGGAAATACCTAATCCGACACGCGGGCAGGCTATCAAGGAAGAGAACTCCCTCTACGCCCCATCCAAAATCGATATGCTCGATTACCTGACCAACGCGGTTTTACCTAGCCTGCCGGACCAATCGCTTCTGGATGTCAGCAAGCTTGAATTGCTCATTCCGGAAAGCAGAAAAAAAGATGCTGCTGATTTTTACAGGGAAAACGAAAGAGAGCGGATCAAGGACACCTATGTGCAAATTAAAGCAGATCCAAATTTTCTCGATAAGCTTCTGGAATCATCATTTTCGATGCCCTTTACCTCGATAGCCGCCTATCTGTCCCATGCGAATTTCGCACAAAGCCAAATCAATAGCGATCATTTTAAGATCAGCATAAAGATCGGAAAAATCAGACAAGCCATTATCAACGAAGATAATCTTCGGGAAACCCATTTCCATTTTACCAACGATCATCCGAATGTAAGCCTGTCGATAAACTGAAAAACTCCTCTTTCTTTAAATATTATATATCTTAGATTCAGTAGTAATAGATATTAGGGGGCATGAGTCATGGGGATAAAATCTGTCCCGAGTCTTACCCACATGCGAAACGCTATGGACTCATACCGCAAATATGAGAGTCCCCGAATATCTGCCGTGAACAAAACGAGATATCCTCGATTCAAGAATGCCGGCTTATAAAGTTTCTCCATGGTGGCGGAATCTCTTTTAAGCTGAGCGCGGAATCTGGATAGCTTCATACATGAATAATCCGTTACTTTATCAGCCTTCTATCCACAGAGATCCCCCGATCAGGGCGTATCGAAAATAAGGCCAAGATTTTCCCTCTATTGGCGCAGATAAATCTGGCGTAGATTTAACTGGCTTTAATTTGCGGGGTTCTTATGGCAGACAAAGATTACAATATTTTAAGAGAAGTGAACGGTTACTATTTTGACAGTAATCCGGATCTTACTCTCATTATGCCAAAATATTATGAGGAGGCGACGGAGGAAGGCGAAGCCATCACCAAGAT
The DNA here is from genome assembly GCA_003241285.1 of Micavibrio aeruginosavorus. GTDB lineage: Bacteria > Pseudomonadota > Alphaproteobacteria > Micavibrionales > Micavibrionaceae > Micavibrio_B > Micavibrio_B aeruginosavorus_A. The sequence goes on along the minus strand of QFOT01000001.1, from coordinate 34,028 downwards.
CAGCCAGATGATCGAACAGAACAGATATGACGAAGCACTGGCTTTTGCTGAAAATTGCCTGATAAAATTTCCGCCCGAAGCGCAAAACGCTTTCCTCTCCTGGCAGATTTGCATTTACTGGAGGCAGAAGAAAATTCCCAATAGCGAGCTGATCGAATATTTTTCATCGCTCGTAGAAGCTTATCCCGACAGCGCGTATTTAAATTTTGATAAAGCATTTCTGCATGTAAAGAACCGTGATTTTAACGAAGCTGTAAAAGAGCTGAAAATCGCCCGGAAAAAAGAGCCAAACCACGCCCCGTCGATGTCGCTGCTTTTCCTTATCTATTACCTAGCCGGTGACGAGCAATGGAAAAGTCTTTATTTATCCGCAACGAAAAGTAAATTGCTGCCGGAGCGCATTTTAAACCTGATCAGCATAGGCGAAGCCATCAAGGACAGAAAACCGTCCCCTCTTTATCTGTCCGGCGATTTAGCCAAACACCCGCAGCTCAATGAAGAACTTCTGGAAAAATTCCCGAAGCTCATCATGGTGAAATCCCCGAGCCAAAAAAATATTTTAATGGCGGCGGCGGAAACGAATTATCTCCGTGAATTTATACCGACGCTTATTCTGTCGGCGCTGGAAATCAAAGATCGGGATTTTGGAATTCATGTGCATCTATACGCGCCGATGGGCGTGGATCTCGAACTTTTACAGATGTACGATGAAAAATTTCCCGAACTGAATTTAAGCTATTCCTATGAAAAAATTTCATACCAAGTCGTATCGGGCATGCCGACCTATTATTCGACTATGCGGTTTTGCCGCGCATGGCAGATATTGAAAGAGTCGAGCCTATCCGAGAGGCTGGCCCTGGTAGACGCGGACGCCATTTTGCGCAAGGATCCGTTCAAGAACGACAAAATTAAAAATGCAGATATTTTATTGACCTATAATCCCGCAGCCCCTTTATGGGATAAGTTTGCCGGCGGGTTTGTCAGTTTTTCCAAAAGCGATAGCGCGCTCGACGCTCTTTCTTACATGAGCAATATTATTCTTAAAAACATAGCCAGCCGGAAAGAATTCTGGTTTATCGACCAGGTTGCCTTGTTCGACATGAATAGTAATTATTCTAAAAAAGTAACTATCGACACGATTTCCGGTGACGAGCTTTTTGGCAAAGACCTGCAGCATAAAGAAGGCTCCATCTTCTGGACTTTCACAAATGATGAAAAGGTCATGAATAATCCCATGAACAGCGAGCGCGTACGCCTGATGTCGACATACGGGTTGACGCAGGAATGGAATATTCTCGTAAAAGGCAAATATGGAACCGTGGTCGCCAACAGAAACGACGAATATATAGGGCGGAGCCTGATCTCTGGCGGCAGCTGGTGCGACCATGAAATAGGTTTCATGAAATCCTTGCTGGATTTCGGCGATACCGTCGTCGAGCTTGGATCAAATATAGGTTCCCATACATTACCTATCGCCAAAATCATCGGCGCGTCAGGGCGTCTATATGCCATGGAGCCCCAGCGCATATTATTTCAAAGCCTGTGCGCCAATATCGCAAATAACAGCCTGACGAATGTCTATACACTGAATCAGGCTTGCGGTGAAAAAGAAGGCATTCTTAAAGTTCAGGAACTCGATCCGACCAAATTCCAGAATTTCGGCGGATTTCAGCCCAAGGCCCGGCAAGGTGAACATGAAGTCGCCGTGCGGCCACTGGATTCGCTCAAGCTGAAAGAATGCAAACTGATCAAGATGGATATAGAGGGTATGGAGCTGGAGGCCCTGAAAGGCGCCACAGAAATTCTGACCCACTTAAAACCAATGATCTATTTCGAAGCGCATGGTGACAGCGTCATGGAAATAGCTTCTTACCTGAAAGATTTCGGCTATAAAATATATGACTTTGCCACCCCTAACGACCCCATGTATCTGGCCGTTACCGAAAAAGACCAATCAAGGGCCAAAGCCCTCGAAATCAAGGAATTACATGAGCGGTAAGAAGCTTTTAAGAATTACACTATATATATAAGTAAAAATTAAGGGCTCCTCATGTTCCAAGACTCCTATGTCAAACTCGACAAAGCGCAAACCAAAGATCTCGTCGAAAAGCTGAAAAGCGATTTTGACGGCAGCCAGTTCGACCCGGCTTCTACGGTCATTATGGCGCGCGAGCTTCCTTTTTATAAAAATTCAAAGTTTTTCGATATAGCTGACCATAAGAATATGCCGCCCGCCCGCCGCTTCGTCGTCATGCTGGGTGATCAGGCGACCATCCTAGATTTTACCAACGCGCCGATTTATGGCCTGAACGAAAATGCCCCTGTAGCGCTGAACGAAAAAACCGTGATCGATTACGCGCGGTTTTTCTTTTCCTTCGTCCGGGGGCGCCATGGACGATTTATCATTATCGAAAGTGTCGACGATATCCAGTGGCGGGAAGAGCCGCCGCCCGCCGCCCGCAAAGCGATCGGCAAAATGGTGGCGCCGATACAGCTGGAAAGCACGGAGAACGGGGTCTACCGCCTTGGCATCCATATGATGTTCAAGGATTCCCTGTTTAAGTCGATTGTCGATATCGCGCCCGGCGGCCAGGTCAAGATTCTGGAGGAAACGCTCCTGATCGAGGATATTCCGGTGGTGGACGATACGCTCGGCCAGTAAAATTTAAAGGTATTTATTGCCGCGCTGGAAAAATTTACCGGGTAAGAAAATATGCCGATCTCACCAAATTCTGCATGAGATAGAAGTAAACTAATTTCCCTAAAAATGATCCACAATCAATTTATCATTTATTTTCAGCTGTTTTGAGCTTATCGGCGTGATCTGGCACGGCCTGTGCATTTAAGCTTTCATTAGGAACTTTTTGTTAAGTATAGACGAGGAAGGTCTGAATAAAGATCGAATTTTATCTTTATTTAAATCGAACTTAACGACGAACAGGTAATATTATTTTAGCAACACACATCCTCAGAAAGGGATTTATTATGAGAACCGCAAAGAAATTGCTGCTTGCCACTGCTTTAACCGTCGCGTTAGGGGGAGTAAACTCCGCCAAAGCAACAGAATTAGAAATTAACGCAACAGCTCAAGGCCGTGCGGCGATTGAGCTTACAGAAGCCGCTATCATGAGCTTCGGCACAATCGATTACCTGGCCGCTAACTCCGGTACCGTTACACTTGCAACGAACGACGCTGTTGCCGGAGGTACGGGGGTAACCTTTGATACAACACCTCTGGCTCCAGGAGCCGGTGAAATTACCGTTGCCGGTGATGGCGCTTCCGATGTGGATATCGCCTGTGACGCCACGGCAACTATGGGCGACGGTGCCGGTAACACGCTCAATATAGTTGGTATTGAAGTTATTGCCGGGGCAGACAATACGATTGGCGTTGCCACGGGAGCAGCGAATGCTTGTGTCGACTCTACAACCACATCCGAAACAATGGACCTGGCAACAGATGATACGATTCTTGTCGGCGCCTCTCTTGACCTGACGGCTTCGCCGCTCGATACCGATGGCGTTTACGCAACAGGTACAGGCGGTACGACGATCACTCTGGCTGTTACTTACCAATAATCCCGAAGAATTCATGAAAACCGCCGCTTCCAAAGCGGCGGTTTTTATATGTGGATAATTAATGTATTAAACCTGCCCTAGTTTCGTTAAGCATATATTTTAAAGGCAAATTTCAATATATCTAGAGGTATGTATGCCCGAATCAAAGGCGCGTTCTGTAAATCGCCGGGATTAATTCTTTTGCTTTCGTTGATCTCCCCGGCATTTGCCCAGACGGTGCAAATGGCGCTCGACAGCAACATGAATTTCGGATTGATAGAATATTCATCTTTTCACAGCGGCGAATTAACACTTGGAACCAACGGAGCCGTTAATCTCACCGGAAGCGGGCTATATTATCAAGGTGGCGCGGTCCCGGCCCAGATTTCGATCACGGGCTCAACCGGCATTGTTGAAATCAGATGCGACGATACCGGTGCGTTGGCCAGCAGCAGCGGATCCCCTATTCCCATCAGCGATATCGAAGTGGCGGTAGATACAGGATTGCCTCCTGGCAGCGCTGATGAATGCGAAGGAGCCGGCGGCGGCGCGCCTGATGCTCTTGTCATTGATCTTGATAATTCGCCGAATCCGAAACTCTTTTTTGGTGGAAAGCTCAATATTTCTTCCGGCGCCTTAAGCGGCGAGAGCTCTTTCACAAGCTCAAATGGCGGCGGTGCTTCTTTAACCCTTAGCGCAGTTTTTCAATAATGGAAAAGGTTGGACAATGAAAAAAAACAGAAATTTTCTAACGCTCCTCGCGGTGCAAATTATTCTGACTGCACTTTATGCTATTCCTGCTTTTGCGTCGGAAATACTCTTTGTCAGCCCCACGCGCGTCAATCTTAGCGAAAAAAGCAAAGTGGCGGTTATGAACGTCACCAACATGTCCAATTTGGACCGGACGTACACTGTCGGCGTGAAGGATATTATTATGCTGGAGAAGGGTGTAACGCAGACCGTTGATAATTTTGACTATTCGGCAAAGAAAATGCTTCGCTTTTTCCCACGTCAATTCACAATCCCGGCAGGGCAAAAACAATCTGTCCGGATAATGGCCAAAATGCCAGCCGATACGCCAGACGGCCAGTATCATTCGCATGTCTATTTTCTTGAAGACAGCACTAAGCAAAGCAAGCCAGAAGTGGAAGGTTTGGCGGTCGCAAGTGGTCAGGCTGTGACCAGCGTACCATTAGCGTATTCGGTCATGATGCCCGTCACCCTTAGCAAAGGAAAAGTGGAAACATCGGTAAACTGGATCGATCCTAAAATTTCGAAATCGGTGAAGCCCGGCGCGCAGCCGGGAACATATACGGTGTCGATGCAGCTGACCCGCTCCGGAAACGGGCAGGGCGTAGCCTTCTTTGACGTCTTATATGACTCTAAGCAAATCGGCAAACGCCGCACAGCCTATATATACCGGGAAATCGACAAGCGGGATTATAAGTTCGACTTTAAACTGCCTGAGGGGATTCAGGGCGGAAAAATACAATTGCGTTTACTGACCGGAGAAAAATCAAAACCCGATCTCGTTCAGGAAACGTCACTCTCAATTCCTTAACCAAGGAGCCGAAGATCCCTGCCCGGGATTTCCGTTTAACACGTCTTTTTGGAGACTGTATGTAAGTGAAAACGCTATCAATCGCTTTATGTAAGGCGATTGTTTTGAGTCTTTGCCTAACCGTGAACAGCGGCGCTTTTGCGCAGGCCGCTGAAGGAATGCCTGCGCCTGAAATTCAGTTGCAAGAGGAAGGGGCACAACAATTAAACCAGGATTCTCCGCCCGCCAATGTCATCAACGATACTGAAACAGAAAATAAGATAGAGCTTTCCGGCAATGATGAAATACTCGTGGCCGTCAATATCAATGGGATGATCAGAGAAGAGGGTCTTAGCATCTTCTTGCCGGCCGGGGCGAGCTACAGCGACGTTATGGTTCCGCTTCGCTCGATGGCGGAATTACTGACTTTTGCTATTACCGTAAATACAGGCGACAAGAAGGCGGAAGGATTCTTTATTTCATCTGACAATGTGTTTCAGCTTGATCTCAATTCCGGAGATGTTCTTGTCGATGGCAAGAAAGAGAAACTTGAGGCCGGTGAGGCTGAAATTATCGAAGATGATATTTTTGTCAGGGCGTCATCGCTTAAAAAGTGGTTTGGCATTTCCGCGACCCTCAACATAAACTCGCTGGTTTTAGATCTCGACACCGGAAGCGACTTGCCTTTCCAGGAAAGAATGAAACGTCTGCTAAACGCCGAAAAGAGAATGAAGACTTTTCGCTATGATGCAATAAAACCCCAAAATGCCGTTTTAGCCCCGTACAGAAATTTTTCTTATCCGTCGCTCTATATCACGACCACAGGCGGGATACAAAAAAGCAGCTCCGGTCAAAGTTTTCTCGGTCTTGCGACATTGCAGGGAAATCAGGACATTGCAAAATTCGAGGCCGACTATGCCATCGGCACTCGCTATAACAGCCGGGGAACTTCCGAGATTTCAAATTCCCGCCTTACATTCCAACGGCGGGACAACCAGAATAATCTTTTGGGTCCATTGCGAGCCGGAAGAATTTCATTCGGCGACGTGTCTTTTCCAAGCGTGCCCCTGTTTGCAGGCGGACAGCGGGGCGCGGGGATTGAAATTTCTTCAGATTCAAGGCTTGGTTCAAGATACGCAACCAATTCCGAGAATTTTATCCTCGATGGCGACGCGCCAGTCGGATGGGATGCTGAACTGTACCGTAACGGTTCCTTTATCGCTTTCCAGCAGGTCGGGTCAGATGGCCGGTTCGTGTTCGAAAACGTTAATCTTCCGTCCGGATTTAATAATTTTGAAGTTATACTTTATGGACCACAAGGACAGAAAACCAGCATAAAGCGTGAAATTGCAAGAGGCCCCAGACTCCTGCGCGACGGCGAAATCCAATATGATTTCGCTGCCGGTACGCCTGAATCAGATTTTCTGCCATTCGATGAAGATGCACAGAGCAACCGAACGCCGGGCATGAGCGGGCAGATTTTCTACGGCGTCAGCAAATTCTTCACTCTTGGCACGAGCGTTTATTCAGGCCCGCAGGATGCTATAAATAACGATGTCGGCAATTTTACCAGCACTTCATTTGAAAGCGGAAGTAATTTCGATGACCGGGACTCGGTTCGCGCGAGCGGCGCTGCCGTTTCAGCAGCGACGTCATTCAGCGGCATCAACCTGCAGGGCCAGGCCCTGGCCGCCGATAGCGGTCGTCGCGCCTATGAACTGGCGGCAGCGACGAAGCCTTTCGGATTCAATCTTGGTGCTTCGCATACCACGTACCGGAATTTCCTTTCCGAAGATCAGGACATAAAGAGCCGGAACGAGGTCAATCTAAGCAGAAATTTTGGCGGGCTCAACCTCACATTCCGTGTCGAGGACAGGGATTTTCTAAATCGCGAAGACGACAGAATTTTTGAGCAGATCACCTCCTTTAAATTTCTGGGCATTAGCATAAACAACGACCTTGTTCGAACCTTTTCAAAAAGTAAGAGCATAGATGATTTTGAAGGCGAGTTATCAGCTCTGGCAAGCCTCTATAATATACGATTGAGGAGCGCCTTGTTGTATGATCTCGACGAAGATGCGCCGTCAAAGTACAGGCGTTTGAGTTTTAGCGGCCAGAAAAGCCTTTCATCGCGGACGAGTTTCAGATTTGAAGGCAGTCATGATTTTGAAAGCAAAACAAAAAATCTTAATCTGCGGCTAAGTCGGGATTTTGATAAATACGGCCTCGATTTCGATGTCAACGCCGACACCGAAAACAACTATGCCTTCACGGTAGGTCTGAGAGTGGCATTGCAACCGGATCAAAAGAATAACTACCATTTTGTCGACCCTAGAACGGGCGGTCTGGCGTCATTAGGGGCAAGAGCTTTTATCGACGACAACAACAATGAAATTTATGATAACGGCGAGAAAACGATTGAAGGTGTCGAATTTAAATCCAGCACCAGATCAGAAAAAGCGGCGACGGATAAAGAAGGCGTATCTTACCTGACAGGGCTTGGCGAGGCGCCTGCGCGTATCATTGTTCAAACAGAATCCATTCCCGACATCTATCTCGCGCCGAAATTCGATCACCGTGATTTGATCCCGCGCCGGGGATCGACGCCCGTGATTGATTTCCCGTTCGTAAAAATGTCAGAGATTGCGGGCTATCTAACCCATCTGAAGCGCGGGCTTGAAGGTGTCGTGGTTAGATTGGTCAGCGGCATAGATGGTAAAGAAGTCGAAAAAACCGAAACGGATTCCGATGGCTATTTTATTTTCCCTGCGGTCAAAGGCGGCAATTACAAAATCGCCTTCGGCCTGCCGGATCGTGAGTTCATGTCCCTTAATGTCGATCTTGACGCGTCCATTGAGGATCCAGAAGAAATGAAAGTCGAGGCGACTGATGAACTGGCCAAAGCTACCGAGCAGGCGGCCTCCGTTCAGACCTCTGCCGGATCCAGCGCGCGACAGCGTAATATAGACGCGCTGAATGCGCCGGCAGGCGCTATGCCCAATATCGACGATCCTTTGAGCGAGGAGGATTTAAAAGAGCTTGATGAAAAAGCCATTGAAGGCATCATCACCCAATAAAGATTACATAATCAACAAAATAGTTAAAATTGCCAATAGTATCAGGGCATTACTTGACGAGCGGTCAAAAATAAGGGCAGGATAGACCATTCTAAACCATGTTCTAAACCATGTTTTAAAACTTTTGGGAAAACGGGAATTAGTTGAATGACAAGATCAGAGCTTATTCAAATTCTGGCAGAAAAAAATCCGCACCTCTATCTGCGCGATGTCGAAACCATCATCGATACGATTTTTGAAGAAGTGACCGCCGCACTGATTAAAGGCGACCGCGTTGAGCTCAGGGGCTTTGGCGCTTTTTCCGTGAAAGAAAGACAGGCCCGCACCGGGCGTAATCCGCGCACCGGCGAAAGCGTTTCCGTCGATGCGAAAAGATTGCCTTTCTTTAAAACAGGAAAAGGTCTTCGCGAGCGCCTGAATATTTCCGAATAAATTCTTTCGATTCAAGGAACCGGAGATACATCATGATGAAATTCCTCAATCTGTTTATCAAGGTTCTGATTACCCTTCCGGTTATCGCGGCATTATTTTTTATCACCCTGTCTAACCGCGGCGTTTATCTTGATATGACGTGGTCGCCTTTGCATGAAGCAGCGGCCCTCTCCCTGCCGCTTATTATTTTCGTCACCTGTATAATAGGCTTTATCTGGGGCAGTCTTATTTTATGGAGCAATACGCTAGAGCTGCGCGCCGAGCGCCGGGCTTTAAAGAAGCAAATAGCAATTTTAGAAAAACAGATCGATTTCCAGCGCATGGAGATCGAACGTCAAGCCGCTCTTAAGCAAGCCGCGAAGAATGAAACGATAAGAATTTCAAATACAGCCCAGCCAACACCGCGCATTGCCGTGCCGGAGATTTTGTAATGCCGAGAATTTTCTGCGCCATCGATACGCAGGATATTTCACGTGCGGAAAAGCTTTGCGAAATCATCGCCGCGACCAAAGCGGGCGTAAAGCTGGGCCTCGAATTTTTCAATACGCACGGACCGCAAGGCGTCACCAAAATACGCGATGCGTTTCCTGATCTGCCGTTTTTTCTCGATTTAAAACTGCATGATATTCCGAACACGGTGGCAAAATCCGTGCGGGCGCTGGCGAAACTCCAGCCGGATTATCTCAATGTCCATGCGGGCGGCGGATACGAGATGATGAAAGCGGCGGCAGAGGCGGCTAATGATGAAGCGGAGAAACTGGGCTTGCGGCCTGCGAAGGTGATCGCGGTAACTGTGCTGACCAGCTTCGATGAAGAGGGATTGAAACTCGTCGGGCAAGACACGCCGATCGAAAAACAGGTTTTACGTCTGGCGAAACTTGCCAAGGAAGCCGGTATGGCGGGTGTTGTCTGTTCCTCTCATGAGATCAGAACTTTGCGCGAGGAAATCGGCTGCCAGTTCGTATTGATCACGCCGGGTATCCGCCCGGAAGGCGCGGCAGCGAATGATCAAAAGCGCATGATGACACCGAAAGAGGCGGTGGATCTCGGGGCGACGCATCTCGTCATCGGCAGGCCGATTACCGAAGCGCCGGACCCTGCTGCGGCGATTGAAGAAATTTATCAAGGGCTTTGATTAATAGAAATTGAAAGCCCTGACGGGATTACGAGTGTTACCGCTGCTTTCCAAATAACGAGCTAGATTAGATTTAACCGGACCCGGTTCATCAACCTTGCAAATGACAAAAGGCAATTTTTCCTGCGCGGCACCGTGAAGCATTCTGAGCAGTTCATAATTGGTTTCATTGGCACCGACACGGTCATTTGATGTAGATACCTGCAAACCCACATTACATTCAGCAGCCCATTCAATGAGCGGCATCTTTAAATCCGTAACAGCGCAGTCAAGTGCAATAGCGCCTAGCTCACGCTGGATGGCAAAAATATCTTCTTTTGCTTCAGGAAGATATTTATCTGTCAGGGGCATGAAATTATGAGGCTCGATATTATCAGCGCCAAACAGCAAGGCAGATTTAATCGCGGGAACAAGTTTCAAATCATTATCGTGATGCCGAAACTGGCGAAGCAAATCCCAGTCATAAGAAGAAATGATAATATTTTCCCTCGGCCTGTCTGCAATTATTTTGCTTAAAGGAGAAACAAGCTCAGGGTCTTTAACATCCATATTCAGAAGGGCTTCGGGATACTTAGCTTGGATAAAGTCCATAAGCTCTTCCAAAGATGGAATTGACTGTCCCTGGCCCAAGTGGAATTTTTTTAATTCATCAAAAGTAAAGTCGGCTACAAATCTACCCGCGACAATATTTATTTCTTCAGGAATTACATGACGATATAAATGCCTGTCGTGAATAACGACGGGTATTTTATCTTTTGAAAGAAGAATGTCGAATTCAATGCCATCGGCACCTTCCGACACAGCATGATCAAAAGCCAGCAAAGTGTTTTCGGGATAAGAAATATCCGCATGGCCGTTATCAGTCGGGCCCCAACCGCGATGACCAATAATTTTAAATCCCTGCATAGTTACTTTCTTGAAATCCATTAACGGTTATGTAATTATTTTATACTAAATATATATAAATAATAAATGATGAAAAAATCATAATTAATTTAAGGGTGTTACTGAGTGAGTGTATGCGTAATTGGCCATCGTGGAATGGGGCCAACTAGTACTTTAACTAGAATATTTAATGAAACATTGCCTGAGAATTCATTGGCGGCCTTGCGGCATGCAATTGATCTAGGAGCCGATGGCGTAGAGTTTGACGTTCTTCTGACGGCCGATAAGCAATTAGCCGTTATCCATGACGAGGAATTAAATAAAAAAATATATGGAGCAGATAGATCGGCAAGTGATCTAGGCCTAGTTTCTCAATATACCTTGAACGAACTTCAGCAACTTAATATCGGCAATGGGCATAAAACTCCCTCGCTAACCGATGTTCTGGATTTAATCGTCGAGAAAAATAAATCGTATCATGCTCGTACAGGTTCAAACCTTATGGTCAATATTGAGTTGAAGGGAGAAGATACGGCCAATCCTGTATATCAAGAAATATCCAGATATATAGCAGCAGGAAAACTGCCTCTCGACAGCTTTGTCATTAACAGTTTTAAATGGGAAACTTTGCGCGAGATAAAAGCCTACGAACCAGAGTTAAAAATAATGCCCGCTATAAGGACTACAGATCTTTTTGGTAAAGAGAACGTAGTAATGCCAGGCTTCAAAGTAGAGCCGAACACTCCATATTCTAAAGAAGGCTTAGATAAATTAAGCAAGTTTCACGAAGAGGTTGGCTGTTTTGCATTTGACTGCATTATCTTTGACTTGCGCCCTGAATTTGTAGATTTTTGTGAAGAAAAAGGCATAGGCCTTTTTACGTCAACTTCAAGAGAAATTGTGGACGCCGAAAAAGTTCGCGGTCCTCTTACAATCATGATGGATGCGGGAGAGCGACTTCCTGTTGCCTGTTTTAGAGCCGATAATGTAAGGGACACGCGCCGCGTTGTATCTGAACTGGATGAACAGTCAAGCTTACTCAAAGCTCATATTATCCAAGAAAGAATTTTAGATGCTCCTCATCAGGCCGTGCATGAATTGAGGATGGTTTAACTTTTTAGAATGCTCCCCGCCAGATAAAGAGATCCGGTGATCAGAATGCGGCCGGAGGGTGCCGTTTTTACGATGTCTGTGATGGCGGCGTCGGGCGCCGGGGCCGAGTGAATCGACAGGCGATCCGCCAGATCAAGGGCAGAAAAAGCCAGTTTTTCATCGGGGATCGGGATGGCGGTGGCGCTGGTGATATAGGGTTTCAAATGATCGAAAAACGGGGCGGGGTCTTTGGTGGTCAGCATGCCAAGAATTAAATGCAGCGGGGTGCCGTCTTCTTCCTGCCAGTGCCGCGCCTGATGGCCTAGGATTTTCCCGCCCGCCTCATTATGCCCGCCGTCGAGCCAAAGCTCCCAGCCTTTCGGCAGGAGATCGAATAATTTCCCGCTGTTGAGTTTTTGCAGGCGGGCGGGCCAGAGGGCTTTCGTAATGCCATGAAAAGGAGATTCCTGCTTTCGCAGGAATGACAGAGACAGAAGTGACATTATAGCCGTCGCCGCATTCGCGTATTGATGATCGCCGAGCAGATTCGGTTTCGGGCATTCGTAATCTTGTCCGTTAATGGTCAGCGTAAAACCGCGATCCGTAATTTCGTAATCCCATTCCCGCCCATACCGGTAAAGCGGGGCGTTTAATTCTGCGGCGCGGCTTTCGAAGACGTCCATGACGCTTTCATTGCCGGGGCCGATAATACAAGGAACGCCGCTTTTCATGATCCCCGCTTTTTCAAAAGCGATCTTGGCAAGGCTGTCGCCGAGATGCTGCATGTGGTCGAGCGAGATATTCGTGATGATGGTAACAAGCGGATGCTCGATGACATTGGTCGAGTCGAGCCGCCCGCCCATGCCGGTTTCGAGCAAAGTATAGTCGGCAGGATTTTCAGCAAAGGCGAGCATTCCCGCCGCCGTGGTAATTTCAAAAAACGTAACCGGTTTTCCGGCGTTCAATGCTTCGACGCGCAGCAATAGTTTTTCAAGCTCGGCATCGGAAATTTCCTCTCCGCTAATGACAAGCCGTTCATTGAATTTAACCAGATGCGGCGAGGTCATGACATGACATGTCTTGCCGTGGTCCTCTAAAAGGCTGCGAATAAAAGCGAGCGTCGAGCCTTTGCCATTGGTGCCCGCGATGTGAATGACGGGCGGCAGTTTTAAATGCGGGTCGCCAATATCGTGCAAAATGCGACAGGTGCGCTCAAGGCCGGGCTCGATGGCTTTGGGATAGAGTCTGGTCAGGCGATCGAGAATATCTTCAGGCATAAACTATATAAACAAATATGTCGTTCATGCGAAGGCGGGAATCTTTCCCGGGATAAATGAGATCCCTGCTTTCGCAGGGATGACAAAAGACAATTATTTCTTCACCACTTTAACGGCGGGCTTTTCTTCATTAGCCGGCGTTTTCAGTTTCGCTTTCGGTGCTTTGAAACTGTCGGCTGTAAAGACGCCGCGACCTGACGGCTTAAGATCAGGCTTTGCGGCAACCGGCGTGCCGGAAACTTTTGCAGCGCGGTCTTTGCGCATCAAGAGATCAAGCAGTCGAATAATGGTGTCGCGCAAATCCTTGCGGTGCGTCACCATATCGACCATGCCATGTTCTTTTAAGTATTCGGCTGTCTGGAAACCCGGCGGCAATTGTTCGCGAATGGTTTCCTCGATCACGCGCTTGCCGGCAAAGCCGATCATCGCGCCGGGTTCGGAAATATGAATGTCGCCGAGCATCGCGAAGGAAGCGGAAACGCCGCCTGTGGTCGGATCGGTCAGCAGAACGAAATACGGAAGGCCTGCATCCTGTACCATCTGCACGGCAATCGTCGTTCTTGGCATTTGCATCAGAGAGAACATACCTTCCTGCATGCGGGCGCCGCCCGAGGCGGGAATAGCGATCAAGGCTGCGCGTTTGGCAATCGCGGTTTCGGCGGCTTTTACCAGGCCTTCGCCAACGCCAGCCCCCATCGAGCCGCCCATGAAATCAAAATTGAAAGCGGCGATAACGACCGGAATATCACCCATCGTGCCTTCGCCGACCATGATACCGTCACGCTCGCCGGTTTTGATCTGCGCTTCCTTCAGGCGATCGGCATATTTTTTCTTGTCGCGGAATTTCAAAGGATCGGCGGCGACTTCCGGCACTTTGACGCGGGTAAAGCTGCCTTTATCGAACAGGTTTTTCAAACGGTCCTCGACCGGCATTTTCAGGTGATGGCCGCAATGCGTGCAGACATTCAAATTCTCGGCCAGGTCCTTGGAGAACAGCATGCCGGAACAACCGGGGCATTTCTGCCACAGATTATCAGGCGCTTCTTTCGCGCCGACAATGTTGCGGATTTTCGGCAGGATGGTGTTGGTCAGCCAGTTCATAAGCGTTTCCTTAAGTATTCAAAACGAAAGGCCGACTATACAGGAAATGGGGGGTGGGAAGTCAAGGGAAGGGAAGCTTATTTTCACATAATCGAAGATTTTAATGACTTAATAAAGGCCGAGTGATCGGCTTTTTTGCTGATTAAATCTACCAAGGCAGAGCCTACAACGACGCCATCGGCAATTTCCGCCATGGCTTTCGCGTCTTCCGGCGTTTTAATGCCGAAGCCGACGCAAATCGGGAGTTTCGTGTGTTTGCGGATTTCATCGAGGGCTGGTTTGAGATTGTCAGCAGAGGCCGAGGTCGTTCCCGTGATACCCGCCACAGCTACATAATAAAGAAAACCGGAAGCGTTTTTCAAAACGCTGGGAAGGCGTTTGACATCGGTGGTTGGCGTGGCAAGACGGATAAAATCGAGCCCATGCTCTTTACACGGGATAACCAGTTCATCTTCTTCTTCGCTCGGGAGATCGACGATCAACAATCCATCAACACCGGCGGATTTCGCATCAAGGGCGAATTTTTCCGCGCCATAGGCAAAGACGGAATTGAAATAGCCCATCAGGACAATCGGCGTTGTGTCATTCTTGATCCGGAAATCGCGCACCATCTGGAAAAGTTTGGCTATGGTCATGCCGTTGGCGAGGGCGCGGAGCGCGGCATCCTGGATAACCGGACCGTCTGCCATGGGATCGGTGAAGGGAATGCCAAGCTCTATAATATCGGCCCCGGCTTCCGGCAGGCTTTCGAGAATTTCTTGCGAGGCCGCCAGATCAGGATCGCCGGCGACGATATAGGTGACAAGGGCTTTTTTGCCGCCCGCTATATTAGAAGCGAAAATCGAGGAAATGCGTGAGGTCATACCCTATTGCTTAAAACGGAAGGGGCGTCCTGTCCAGCCCGCTTGAATTCAATTTCGGATAAGGCGGCGCATAAAGCTGATGATGGCGCAAAGAAGCGGTTTTTTCATTTATCGCCGGAATGCTGACCGGGGCGATAAAGCCCGCCGCTATATAGTCAGGGATTTTCCGCCTCTCCAGCATGGCGCGTTCGAGGAGAACAGGATCGAGGTGCCAGTTTGTCTCGTTACACCCTGCCGGAAAAACCGATTTATGCATGGCATGGAGATCAGGGCAGTGGCGTGCCAGTGTCATCAAAAAGCGCGGCCCGGCGCAAAAATGGCCGAAGCCGATGACCGAATGTATATTCTCAAGGCCTATATGCGTATCGATTAGCGGAAGGGAAAAAGCGACATTTTCGCCTGTATGGGTAGAGGCGCTTTCGAGCAGAATATCCTCGCGTTTCACGCCGAGGCTTAAAAGGGCATGAGCTGTCGCCTCCGCCTCGCAGCACCCCGCCGCAGTTTCAACGCCGCCCGTCACCAGAATTTTAGGAAAGAACCCCTTATGGTAGAGGCGTGCCGCATCAACTGCCAGCTCCTGCACGATATATTTATTGCCGAAAACGATACCGAGATCCGCGCGGCATAAATCTGTCTGCAGCAGAATGTGATGTTTACGAAGAAAGGAGACGGGGGAACACAGCTTCATCTGCGACAAAGTATAAATAATTCGCCGCTATTTAAAAGCGCCTTATAAATCCATCCCCAGTTTCTCGGCGATCGTATAGATATCCTTATCGCCGCGGCCTGACAGGCACATGACGATCACATCATCGCTTTTGTAGTTCCTGGCGATTTTCTGGATGTGGGCATAGGCATGGGACGATTCCAGTGCCGGGATGATGCCTTCCATTTTCGTCATGAGCTGAAAACCCTCGACTGCTTCCGTGTCAGTGATGGATACGTATTGCACCCTTTTTTCGTCATAGAGCCATGAATGCTCAGGGCCGATGCCCGGATAATCGAGGCCGGCGGAGATTGAATGCGCTTCCTCGATCTGGCCGTCTTCGTTCTGCAGGAGATAGGTTTTATTGCCGTGAAGTACGCCGGGTTTGCCGCCGGTCAGGGAGGCGGCATGCAGGCTATCAAGGCCGTAACCACCCGCTTCGACGCCTATCATCTGCACATCCGGATCGTCGAGAAACGGATGGAACATGCCAATCGCATTCGAGCCGCCGCCGATACAGGCAACCAGCGCCGTCGGTAATTTACCTTCATGCTGCATGATTTGTTCGCGCGTTTCCTTGCCGATGATCGTCTGGAAGTCGCGCACCATGGCGGGATAAGGGTGCGGACCCGCCGCCGTGCCGATGATATAGAACGTGTCGTCAACATTGGCGACCCAGTAACGAAGCGCTTCGTTCATTGCATCTTTCAACGTACCGGCGCCCGATGTCACGGCTTTTACTTCCGCGCCGAGAAGTTTCATGCGGAACACATTCGGTTTCTGGCGTTCGATATCGGTCGCGCCCATGAAAATCGTGCAGGGCATTTTAAACAGCGCGCAAACAGTGGCGGTGGCGACGCCGTGCTGGCCCGCGCCGGTTTCGGCAATGATGCGGGTTTTGCCCATGCGCTTGGCGAGCAGGATCTGGCCGAGGCAGTTGTTGATTTTATGCGCCCCGGTATGGTTGAGGTCTTCGCGTTTCAGATAGATTTTGGCGCCGCCAAATTCACGTGTAGAACTTCCGGCAAAGAAAAGAGGCGATGGGCGACCGATAAAATCGCGGGCGAGAAGGTGAAATTGCTTCCAGAAATCTTCATCCGATTTAGCAGCATTATAAGCTTCCTCGACTTGAAGAATAAGCGGCATCAGGGTTTCGGCGACATAGCGTCCGCCGAATTGGCCGAAATGGCCGCGCTCGTCGGGTTGGTTTTTATAGGAATTTAAGGTCATGGAATTGTTTTAACCACAATGGCACAAGGGCACAACCCTTCTTGTCACCCCTGCGGAGGCAGGGGTCTGTCTAATAAAAAAGAGATTCCTGCTTTCGCAGGAATGACAAATTATTGGGATTTAACCAATTCGATAAATTCACGGATTTTGGCCGGATTTTTAAAGCCGGGGAGGTCTTCGACACCGGAGGATACATCGACCGCGTCTGGCGAGAGGGCATCAAGTGCGATTTTAATATTTTCGGCATGCAGCCCGCCCGATAGCATCCATGGCTTGGTGACTTTCAGGCCTTTAAGTAACTGCCAGTCAAAAACAATGCCGTTACCTCCGGGGAGCTCTGATTTTTCATGCGCCTTGGCGTCAAACAAAACCCAGTCGGCGACGGCCTGCGCAGGGCCGAGCGTGATCAGATCTTCCGGCGCGGAGATTTTAACAGCCTTGATGATCGGCAGATTATAACGGGATTTGATCTCGGCGTTACGCTGGGGCGTTTCAGAGCCGTGAAGCTGAATTATATCCAGCTTGGCGATTTTTAGAACGCGGGATATTTCTTCGTCTGATGGATCGACGAACAGGCCGACGGTTTTAACATGGCCCGGCACGCGCTCGACCAGCGTTGCCGCTTCTTCCGGTGTTACATTGCGCGGGCTTTTTTCAAAGAACACAAAGCCAAGGAAAGTCGCGCCGGCTTGCACAGCGGCGTCAATGGCTTCCGGCGTTTTTAGGCCGCATATTTTTACGAGAGTCATGGATGTAATCTAAATAAAATAAAACCCGGCGCAAGGGCCGGGTTTTTGATTAAATACCTACGACACCGCCACCACTTGGCCCGGTGGCAGGGGCCTGATGTTGGAGGTTCTGGATTGTTTTTCCGACATCTGCCATCTGAGCGTTTTGCGCCGGAGCTTGAAGCGGACGCTGTGGATCGTCGGTCCTTGGCTTCGGTGAATTCGGATCGACAATTTGTCCGTTAGCATGATCAACTTTCGTAACGTTATCCGCGGTGCCGAAATCTAAGCCTAAATTATCCTTGGCCCAGCCGCCGAGATCACCCAAAAGATCCCTGCCATTACCCATGCTTAACGCTGCTGCGCCTTTTTGGAACATCGGCGCGATCATGTCCAGAAGGCCCTGAACGAATTTCATGATGCTGCCCATAAAACCGCCTTCGCCGCTTAACTTGCTGGAAAGGCTGTCGACATAACTATCGTTGGCAAGTTTCGCCGGGTTGGCAAGAAGGTCTTGAATAGTGCTTTTGCCAAACATCTTCTTGATGCTGCCCATGAAGCCGGAACTATCTTCGCCGTCAAAACTCATCATTTGCGCGACAAATTCCGGATTGTTATTCAGATTATCAGCGATTTGCTGTTGCAGCTTCGGGTCACCCTTAATCTGGTTCTTGAAAGTATTTATTTCGTTTTCAAGATCCGGATACATTTTATGAAGTTTTTCGCCTATCTGGTCAACAAGGCCGCCTTCTCTGCCTACCATGGCAGTAGTAATAGGAACCGCGCCGATCGCGGATTTGGCGATATCTGTACGGAATGAAGAATCGCCGATTAATGTCGGATCCTGAAGAAGTTGTTTATAGGGTTCACGGAAGGCATTGCGAATTGCTTCCTGCTGTTCAGGTGAACGTTTGTCAAAGCCTTCGGCCAATTGATCAAATCCGCCTGCGCCGCCATCTTTACTGCTAAGCTGTTTTAGTAATTCTGGGTCGCGGTTAATAGCATCAGCCAATTTGTTGCGAAGTGCGGGGTCTTCGTTTAACCTTTTTGTTAAATCATCTTCTTGCTGTTTAAACTCAGTGCCAAAGATAGTGCTGGCTGTTCCAATCGCTGACTGAAAAACGATATTGGCCGTATCTCCATCGAATTGAGTAATCTTCTCAGGCCTGGCTGCAACGGCTGCGGGCTGCGTATCAGGTGCCGCTCCTGCAGGAGTGGCGGCTACGGGAGGAGCAACTTTGGTTTCGCTGCCGGGAGCGGTTCTTCTGGCAGCAGGTTCAGTATCTGCCGTTCGTTTCGGCGTGGCTGGCGTTTTGTCTCTTGACGGAGATGGATCGTCAGCAGGGGCAGATTTTGCAGCAGGGGCAGGATTTGCCTGATATTGATTTGGATAATACTGGCGATGCTGAACATTAATGGCTTTTTGCAATTCCTGAGCGCCGCCTTGCGAATAGCGGCTGAATATTCCGGTCGTAGTGTTCATTTGGCCGTCAGCCCCATCCCTGACAGCAATCTCCCGAAATTTTTTCAACATCTCCGGATTTCTGTTGAGAGCATTGGCGAAGCCATCAAGCACGCCGTTGTTATTTTCCCAAGCAGAGGCAATTCTCTGTAAATGAGGCGCGTTGTTTTTAAGCTTGGTCACCTGCTCCAGAACTGACATAGAGGGGCCGCCCTGAGGCATAAGCAATTTCTCATGCTTTAATAAGGCATCGGCAAAATTACTAGCATCCCAAGCACCAATAGTTGTGGTTGTAACTGCTACTATCGCACCTTTTCTGGCGTCAACCATGTTTCTCTCCTCTATATCCCGATTCTACGGACGATCAGCGGGACGATATCCATCATCCGCATCTCTTTGCCTTCGCCCATTTCGACCAGGTAAATTTCAAATTTTTTGCTTAAGTATTTTCTAAACGGTTTGTGGATTTTCATGCCGAGCGAGAAAATCGCCCCGCGCCATGTGACAAAGGTCAGACTGTCAAGATCCATATCATATTCGACCCAGTGAACGGCATCGGGCATCGGCGCATCGAACAGCACCATGGACGATCCGTCATCCTTGACCACGAGCTCGGTATTGCAGCGGCTGGCCAAAGAGGGCAGCACGGGTGCATCGGCGGCGATCACATATTTTGAATTATCTCCCTCACGGGCGGCGAAGACGTCGATATCGTCTTCATCGGCGATTTTAGGATCGACTGGCCGGTCCATAGTTTCCGTATTCAGCACTATTGCACACCCTTTTTCTTCTTCTCATGAGTATAGTGCAAATAAGCATATATCTCAAATTTTAAGTATTTATTAAGGGAGAGAGATCCCCGCCTGCGCGGGGATGACAGCTCAAGGGAAGATTTATTTCTTCCTGACCATTTTCTGGTTCAGCTCTTTTTCGGGTGAAAGATAGTCCCGCTGGATATCGACCGTGCCGGTTTCCCCGATATCCTTGAAATGGTTTTTGAGCCACGTCCTGGCGACGTCGCGGCCGGCATCCCGAAGACTGGTCAGGAAATGCCAGCTCGTGTCGTATTTAGATGAAACGCCAAATTCCCGCATGGTTTCCTCGGAGCGTATGGCATGCAGGCGGATATCCTTATAGCGGTCCTTGAATTCGTCCTTGAGCATGTCCTTCTCAAGCAGTTTTTGAACAAACTGGATGGCGCGAAGCTCATCGAGCAGCGAGGAGTTGAACGTGATCTCGTTCAGGCGGTTTTCAATCTCATAAGCTTCCTTGGGCAATTCGGGCCGCTTGAGAGGATTGACGTGGACGATCAACAGATCCCGCGTTTCGGATTCATAGAAAAGCGGCCAGAGAGAAGGATTACCCGTATAGCCGCCATCCCAGTAGAAATCGCCGTCGATCTCGACCGCCTGAAACAAATAAGGCAGGGCGGCAGAAGCCATCAAGACGTCGAGCGTGATCTCTTCGTTTTTAAAGACGCGCGATTCACCGATGCGGACATTGGTCGCGGAAATAAAAACTTTCCACCGGGATGTTTCCGGCAGATTGTCGAAATCGATCAGCGAGGCCAGAATGTCGCGCAACGGATTGAGATTGAGCGGATTGGAGCGGTAGGGGGAAATCGTCTGTCCGACATTCTCCAGATAATTAAGGCCTGCGGCGTTATTCAAAAAAGGCTTGGGGATCCATGGAAAGAATTTTTCAAGATAGTTGCTGTTAACTTGCGAGAGCGGATTGAAACATGAGCCTGCCTCGGAGGTGCGTCGCCAGAAAGTTTCCAGGAGTTCGCGCGCACCCTCATTGCCGCCTTTATGCAGGCCGTAGAGCATAATAGCGGCGTTCATCGAGCCGGCGGAAGTTGCGGTGATGGAGTCAAAATCAAGGCGCCCATCGCGAAGGATTTCATCAAGCACACCCCATGTGAACGCGCCGTGGCTACCGCCGCCTTGAAGTGCGAGATTGATTTTCTTTTTTTCAGGAGTTTTGGTCATTTAATCAACATAGGCCTCTTATGTTGCTTTGCAAAGTCTTCGTTGTCATTGCGAGCGCAAGCGAAGCAATCCAGAATATTTCAAAACTGCTAAATCTGGATTGCCGCGTCGCTAACGCTTCTCGCAATGACGGCGGCTTTTTAGACCCATAGCCTGATGCATAAAGAAACGCTTGGCGGGTGGAATTTTGTTGATCGCGGCAACGCCGATGCGGCGCAGATGTCCGACGAAGGGAAGGTCGTTCGAAAAAAGTTTGTTCAGCGCATCGGTCGCCGCCATCATCGTCATATTGTCGAAATGACGCGCGCGCTGGTATTTTGTTAAAATGCTGTCAGAGCCGAAGTCTTTTTTGGTATTTCGCGCATCGATCAGAATATCGGATAATGATTTTATATCACGCATACCCATGTTGAGGCCCTGCCCTGCAATCGGGTGCATACCATGTGCAGCGTCAGCGATCAAGGCAATGCGGTTTCCGATATAGTGATGCGCGTGTTGCAGGGATAGCGGATACGACATGCGCTTCGAGACAAGTGTAATTCTGCCATAGGAATGCGGAATGCGGGCGGCGATTGCAGTATTAAAAACATCTTCGTCCATATCGAGAAAAGATTTTGCGTTGCGCGTCTCAACCGTCCAGACGAGAGTCGAGCGGTGATTGCCTGTCGCGTCATTGCTCAATGGAAGAATTGCCAACGGACCTTCGCTTCTGAAATGTTCGATGGCTACATTGTTGTGCGGATTTTTATGTTCCAAAATGGCGACGATCGCCGTCTGCTCATAGTTCCAGCCATGTGTCGTGATATTTAAAAATTTCCGGATAAAGGAATTGCGGCCATCCGCGCCAATCAGAAGCGGCGCGGAATATTTTTTCTTGTCTTTTGTCGTGATATAAGCGGCGGCGTCATCTGTCCGGATGTCGGCAATTTCTGTCGACGTTAGATGATTTACTGTTTTGAGTTTTTTAATTTTTTGCTCGAGCAGGTTTAGCAGAAGAGAATTTTCAATGTTATGGCCGAAGGCTTTGCCGCCGACATCGCTTGACAGAAAATCCATCAGCACAGGTGAATTTCCATCGAGAATATCGATTTTGTAAATAGGGCAGGCGAGGGGCTCGATCTTGTCCCAAAGCCCGGCTTCTTTCAAAACAAGGCTCGTGCCGTGCGATAAAACCGTAGCGCGGGCATTGGCATTGTTATTCGCGGGCACGTCGCGGTCGAGGCAGAGAACCGAAAAATTATGCGTGCCTAAAAGGCAGGCAAGCGTAAGGCCTGAAAGGCCGCCGCCGACAATGATGATGTCATAGTTGTTTTTAGATTTCGCCATATGGGGAACATAGGCGGCTTTGCAGATTTTGCAAAGAGATCCCTGCTTTCGCAGGGATGACATCAGGTTACAGGTGCGTCGACCTTAACGCCGAGATCAGCGGCAATCGGCTCATCGTCGAGCATTTCGATCATGCCTGACGGCTGAACAGCGAAATTCGCGATAAAAAGCGCGTTGGAATAATAAACGACAGCATCGCACATGAAATAGCCTTGCTCGTTCTTGCCTTCGTAGGATGCGGCGCGAACCGTGCCTTCGATAACCGCTTTAGTTTTCGGGTCGAGATTAGCCGGGATATACGGGTCATCCATTGTTTCGGCAATCAGGAACGGGCCTTCCTCGCCGCGAACGAAAAAGCAGAAAAAGCGTAAATATTCGAGCACGTTATCATCCGTGATTTTGACAGGTGCCTTGGCGTTTACTTCATGGATCGGCGGGGAGGTGCCGTTCAGGCGGAACAGATTGCCTTCCATGGTCAGGTAATAGATAGCCAGCTTCGGCTTGCCCCAAGAGCGGTCTTTCAGGCGGATCAGCGCGACATTGTCATAGAA
The DNA here is from genome assembly GCA_003241285.1 of Micavibrio aeruginosavorus. Taxonomy (GTDB): domain Bacteria; phylum Pseudomonadota; class Alphaproteobacteria; order Micavibrionales; family Micavibrionaceae; genus Micavibrio_B; species Micavibrio_B aeruginosavorus_A. The sequence continues at coordinate 11,074 of QFOT01000001.1, read as the reverse complement.
AGGAAGCATACGGTAGGAAACTTCGGTGGATTGGCCGGAAGTGGAGTATTTACCGTCGATCTGGCCAATCTGGCTCAAAAATCCGTCAAGTTCTTCGCCGGTGACGGCAGCCCAGTTATTGTCTTCGTACATGTATAAGAATTCCTCGAGTTATTCGTGCCAAGAGATTAAGCCATTGATGGTTAATAAAAAAGACATAATCGAAATAAATTTATATTACATAATAAATAAAGAATGCAATCCTTATTTGTGGATAAATGGTTGACTCTTAAAGCTCCGATCCTTTATACACGGCATAGAATTTTTACGGAGATACAACTATGGCTACCAAACGCACCTATCAACCATCCAACCTTGTTCGCGCTCGCCGCCACGGTTTCCGCTCACGCATGGCAACTGCCAACGGTCAAAAAGTTTTGGCTCGCCGCCGCGCCAAAGGCCGCAAAGTTTTAAGCGCCTAATTACTCTTTATATATAGGAGGCCCAAATGCAGGCTTCTAAAGAGCAAATGAACAACATCAGCCGTCTGGGACCTCAGGCGGCTTTTGACGTTCTGCGCAAATCCCGCGAAAAACGCTGGACGGCGGAAGGCCTTGTTTTACAAGCCTTGCCGCGCTTTGAAAATAAGCGGAAAGGACCGGAGCCTTACGGGCTGTGCATTTCCTGCAGCAAAAAAACCGCTAAACGTGCCCATGATCGCAATCGTATCAAGCGGAGATTGAAAGCGGCGGCATGTGAGGTTTTGCCCAGCCAAGCCGTTGAAAATATGGATTATATGGTAACGGGAAGATTTGGCACGGCTGACCGGGATTTCGAGCAGTTAAAAAGAGACCTGATCTGGTGCCTGAAAAAACTGGAGCTTCTGAAAGGATGAAAAGACTTCTGCAGTTTTTCGTCCTGATTTACCAAAAGACACTATCGCCCTTTATGGGCAATCAATGCCGTTTTTCTCCAACCTGTTCGTGCTATATGCATGAGGCGCTGGAAAAGCACGGGGCCGCCAAAGGGTTAACTTTGGGCCTGATCCGTATCGTGAAATGCAATCCATGGATTAAAACACCATGGATCGACCCGGTGCCGGAGCGGTTTGCGTGGCGCAACCTATTGGGCTATAAGACCAAAAATCAAAATTAAAGGCTAAGTAAAATGAACGACAATAACCAAAACGGCATGCATCCTCAGGATATCCGCAACCTGATCATCTTCCTTGCCTGCGCCATCGTGCTGTGGTTCGGTTTCGATCATTTTGTCATGAAGCCAAAAGTAGAAGCTGCCCGCCAGCAAGCGGCCATAGCGGCTGCGGCAAAACCGGCGCCGACTGCCACCGCAGAAACCAATGTCGTTCGCCCGCGCTTCGAAATCGTTTCCGAAGAAGGCCGCGTAAAATTCAGCTCCCCGCAAATCGAAGGCACGATTTCCTTGACCGGCGCGCGTATCGATGACGTTCAACTAAAAAATTATTTTACGACTTTAAATGGCAACGAACCGGTGACTATGTATTCACCGCTCGGCACGGCCAATCCTTATTATGCGGAGAATGGCTGGATCGCCGATGATGCTTCGATCGCGGTGCCAAGCAAAACATCCGTCTGGAAAAAAGTTTCCGGCGAAGAAGAGTTGACACCAAAATCTCCACTTATTTTGCAATGGGATAACGGCGCCGGTCTGGTTTTTGAGCGCCGGATCGAGATCGACGATAATTTCATGTTTACGGTTACGCAGAAAGTAACGAACGCTTCAGGCAAGGCCGTCACGCTTTATCCGTATTCATCGATTACACGCAAAGGCATTCCGCATCACAGCTCAACCGTTGGTTATGAAGGGCCTATTGGCTATGTCGGCGAAGACCTGCATGAGATTAAATATGCCAAGCTGATCAAAGAACCGAACCAGTCCTTCGAGGGAACGAACGGATGGATCGGTTTTGGCGAGAAATACTGGATGTCGTCGGTAATCCCAGAGCAAACAGCTAAGCATACTTACCGCTTTACCTCCGTTCCGGCTGAACCGGAAGAGCAGACATTGTTCCAGGTCGATATACGCGGCGAGGCTGTGAATATAGGAAAAGACGGCATTGGCGAAGACAAAGCCCATATTTTTGTCGGTGCCAAGAAAATAGATATTCTCGATACCTATGAATCCAAAATAGGCGTCAAGCATCTGGACCTCGCGGTCGATTTCGGCATTCTGTATTTCCTGACACGCCCGATGTATTTCTTCCTGACGCTGTTCAATTCATGGGTCGGAAATTTCGGGATCGCGATTATCCTTTTGACCTGTCTTGTGCGCCTGGCTGTTTTCCCGCTGGCGAACGCCTCCTATAAATCTTTCGCCAAAATGAAAGTCGTTGCGCCGCGCATGGCGGAGCTTCGCGTCAAATACGCAAACGACAAACCGAAATTGCAGCAGGAGCTGATCAAGCTGTATGAAACCGAGCGCGTCAATCCGATGGCCGGATGTTTCCCGCTTCTCCTGCAGATTCCGATCTTCTTTGCGGTATACAAGGTTATCTCTATCGCCATTGAAATGCGCCATGCGCCGTTCTTTGGCTGGATCAAGGATTTGTCCGAGCAGGATCCTTTAAGCGTGTTCAATCTTTTCGGGTTGTTGCCTTTTGAAGTGCCGGGAGTTCTGCATATCGGGCCATGGTCGATTGCCATGCTGATCCTGATGCTCCTGCAGCAAAAACTCAACCCGCCGCCGACAGATGCGATCCAGAAAGACATGATGCGTTTTATGCCATGGGTTATGACTTTCGTCCTGTCGAAATTCCCGTCAGGTCTTGTGATTTACTGGACATTTTCAAACCTGATTTCTTTCATCCAGCAATATGCGATCATGAAGAAAATGGGCGTGCCGGTATATCTGTTTGAAAAGGACGAGGCGCTGGCTCATGCGGCAAGCCATAAAACGGCATTGGAAGATGTCGTGACCAAGGCCAAAGCCGAGAAGGAATATCTGAAGCATAAAGTAATCGATGTTGAAGAAGCTTTGTTCGATGCCGAAGATAGACTTCTCGATGCCGCTGAAGGAAAAGACAGCAAGAAAACGGAAGATAAGTAAAGTGAGTTTGCCGCCTGAACATCTTCGAAAACTTTTCGGCGGGAAATGCGATTTCGTTTTCGGCGTTGCCCAGCTCGGGCAATTACCCGATTTCTCACTGCCGGAAGTGGCTTTTGCCGGAAGGTCCAATGTCGGGAAATCATCGCTGATCAATGCGATCATGGGGCGCGATATCGCGCATGTATCAAAAACGCCCGGCCGGACGCAGCAGCTTAATTTTTTCAACACAGGTGATAAATTCCATCTCGTCGATATGCCCGGCTATGGTTACGCCAAGGTTTCCAAGCAGATGCAGGCGACCTGGGATCTGCTGATAAAAGATTATCTTCGCGGCAGACCTAATTTAAGATCGGCCTTTGTGCTGGTCGACTCTCGTCACGGGCTTAAGGATACGGACCGGCAGATGATGAAAATGCTGGACGAGGCGGCTGTTTCCTATCGCGTCATTCTGACCAAAATCGACGAGGTTAAGAAAAAGGATCTAGAGCAGGTCACTGATTTTGTTGAGACTTATCTTAAAAAGTCACCGGCAGCCTTTCCGCTCATCCACCCGGTAAGCTCACGCGAAAAAACCGGTATTGAGGCGTTGCAGCAGACTATTTTTGACCTGATCAAATAAGTTTCTACAAATAGATTTGCATTCCATTGAAAAATAGATAGGATTTTCTGCAATCTTATTCCTATTTTTATTTGGGCTCCGCCATGAAATTTCAAGCTTCTATATTAACCTGCCTGTGCGCAGCCATTTTTGCGATCCCTGCTCACGCCGCCGAAAATGAAAACGGTTTTGATATAGAGCTGGGCGGATATATGAAGGTCTATGGCAATTACACGGATCAGGACAGTGCATCTGCCGGTCCCGGTGTTAATAAGACAGGTATATTGAGATCCTCGGAAATTCACTTTAATGCCGAAAAGACACTCGAAAACGGTTTGAAGATCGGAGTTCATGTCGAGGGACAGGCCGATGCAGGTGACGATTTCGATACGGATGAAACCTTCCTGTATGCGTCCGGTGATTGGGGGCAGATCAATTTCGGCGGAAAAGATGGTGCGGCTTTCCTGCTCCAGACCGCCGCGCCGTCTGCCGACCGTGATATAGATGGCGTTCGCCAGCAGATCGTTCCGATAAACACCACCGCTTTGGGTGTTCCGGTCGGCGAAACCGATTACGATCATAATATATCCGCCAAGAATGACAAGATTACTTATTTAACCCCCTTATATAGCGGCTTGCAGGCAGGAGTTTCCTATACGCCGGAGCTCGACGCATCCCGCGGCAATAACGGTAATTCGATAGACGGCGATGACGCCGCACCGACCAGCGACATCTGGGATATGGCGCTCAGGTATCAAAGCACTATCGAGGATGTAAAAATCACAACCGGCGCAGGATATACCCATGCGACAGCGGAAACAGGTGGTGCCGAAGACCGCGATGCATGGAATGCGGGTCTTGTGCTGGGATATGACGCTTTCAGTATCGGCGTAAGCTATCAGGTGGATGACGAGGGCAGCGAGGATGACGATGTCAGTTATCTGGCGGTGGGCGGTAATTATAAAATCGATAAGTTAACGCTGGGGCTTTCCTATTATCACAAGGAAGACGATGTCGGGACCGAGATCGATACCGACCGCTACACTGGCGGACTTTCCTATACTCTATCTCCCGGCGTGCAGTTCAGATCATCCATGTCGCAGTACAAAATAGATGTTGCGGGCGGTGAAGAATTTGATGCGACAAGCGCTGTGGTTGGCATACTTGTCGATTTCTGATTAGAGCTTTTTTGTTTCTATAATGTCGTTGAAATTTCTTAAACATTTCCGAATACACTCGTAATCGGAAACAAGGAGCCGCTTTATGTTGCAGAATGCAAAAATCATTACGAAAATCAGTCTTATCGTCGTTGTTATGGCCGTGGTTACAGCCGTTGTCGCCATGATCGGCATAGACAGTATTCGCACATTCAATCAACGTGTTTCTGAAATAGAGCAGGCGTCGGCACGGGCGGTTCTCGGAGAACGGGTCAACGGGCTGGTGCTCGCCGTCGTCATGGATTCACGCGGCATTTACATGTCAAGCTCTGCCGAGGATGTTGAGAAATTCGGCAAGCCGCTTTTGGAAAATCTTGGTAAATTGCAAGAGCGATTGGCTGAATGGGAAGCTTTGCTGCCACCAGAGCAGCAGCCGCAATTCGATATCATGGAGAAAGACGCGAAAGATTTCGTCACGGCGAGAACTGAAACGGTCAGGCTGGCCCGCGTCGAAGGCGCACCGGCTGCCCGCATTTTCGGTGACAACGATGCTAACCGCAATAACCGCAAGGCGTTTAACAAATCAATCGTCGAGTTTGCCGATCTAAACAATAAAGACATCGCCGATGCTTCGGCTTCATTACAAAAATTTTATGACACGCGCTTCTGGCTGAGTATTATTATCGTGGTTGCAGGTCTGGTTACAGGTATCGCGATCTCTGTCTTCATTGCCCGCCGCGAGATTGCAGCGCCGATCAAGGTTACTTCTTCTACCTTGCAGGATCTTCGCAATAAGAAATTCAACGTGGCTGTCGCCGGCATCAGCCGGAAGGACGAGATCGGCGACATGGCGCGCGCGCTTGACGAATTACGGCTGACACTTGAGCGGGCCGATGCGCTCAGCCTTTCTCAAGAAGAAGAAAGAAAAGCAAAAGAAAAGCGTGCTTTGGAAATCGAGCGCCTCTCGCGCGAATTCGACCATAATGTCGGGGATGTCCTGGCAACAGTTTTACAAGCCGTTCAAAAGCTCGACGAAAATGCCGCCGAAATGACAATTCAATCAGATGCTACGTCTGCGAGGGCGGAGAAAGTGGCTCAGGCATCCGAAGAATCTTCTCAAAGCATTCAGCTTATCGTTGCCGCAACCGAAGAGCTTAGTTCGTCCGTCACTGAAATCTCCCGCCAGATGTCCGAAGCAACGAATGTCGTCGGCTCTGCGACAGAAGAAAGCCGCAAGACAACGGAACAGGTCAATGAATTATCCAAAGCCGCAGAACGCATCGGCGAAGTCGTCGATATGATCAACCAGATCGCGAGCCAGACCAACCTGCTGGCGCTGAACGCGACGATCGAAGCGGCGCGGGCGGGTGAAGCGGGCAAAGGTTTTGCCGTTGTCGCCAACGAAGTTAAAAATCTTGCCACGCAGACCAGCCAGGCGACAGAAGATATCACCAATCAGATCAATTCGGTCAGGTCGGCCACGTCACAGGCCGTGACATCGATCTCGGATATTTCAAAAACAATTGAGCGCATCAATGCGATCTCGACGACTATCGCGTCTGCCGTCGAAGAACAGGGATCGGCAACGCAGGAAATTTCCCGCAACGTGTCGCATACCTCAAATGGGACTCAGGAAATCAGCCATAATATTATCGAGGTTTCGAGCGCTGCTGCCAACACGATGAAATCGGCCAAGATCGTCACGTCGTCCATTGAAGATCTCAAAGCACAGAACGCCTCCCTCCAGTCACTGGTCAGCGAATTTTTATCAGGATTGAAATCTGTTTAAGGGTGACGCGGCAGCTTGTTTTTGAAGCCGGTAAATCTGGAAACTATCTGGCGATCAGGACACTGTAAAAAGTATTTGCCACACATAGTGCGGATCTATCTGCACAGTCAGGACAAGTCGTTGTAGTGATGTCGTTCCAGCCACCGGTATGATAGGCATTCTGTACAAAAAGTCTTCTAGGTGACTCTCCTGCTCCAACACCGTAAGTTGCGGTTATGCCTGCGACTTTGCGGTTTAATTCAGCGCAAATTTCAGGTTTTACAGCATAGGCTGTAAATATAACGTCACGATTTGAGGTTGGCGTCCATGCTACGTTATTAAAACGCCCGACATAATATCCATTATATGCGTTTGATAGATTGTATCCTGGCGCAGGACTTCCATTGCTCCTAAATATGCTAGGTGTGAAACCTTTCCATTGCAAACCACCGCCGTCAGGATGGAATAATTTATTTACAGTCGGGGCGTCGTTAAAAGTCGGTTCCCACGGCATCATGTAATTGATGTCTGTTAATTTTGTGCCATTTTGGATCATCTGGTTAACCGCCATTTTGGCTTCAGCCTCGTAAGCCAAAATAGAGGTTGCGGCGGCTTTGGCGGCGGCGTCGCTGATTTCAGCGTTAGGATTGGAATCCGAGCTGCGGGAAATTGCGAAGCTCAAAGCGCCCAGTAAAATAACAGCGATCAGAACATAGATAAGGGCATTGCCGGAGGATTTCATGAATCAATTATGCCATTTTTTCAAAGATTTGTCTTAAAGCGATTAAATTTGTGTAAATTTACATATATTTACCTCTTTTTAACCGCTATAATTGAATAATAAAGAAATAATAAAAACAGGGTGTGTGTTTGGCCAATTTCAATGCGAATTTTACAGGACTGGGCAGTTCCGGCCCCAATCAGGCAGATAACCTGAATGGCGCAGCGATGGAATCCCGCTATGCGCCACAAGCGATTATGGCCCAGATGCAAGTCGAGGCAGGTAAACTCCATGCGGAAATGAACGATGGCGGGGCGGCCAATAATAGTGGCGGCGCAGTAGGGTTTCTCGGGCGAGCAGTAACAGGTGTCGCTGCGACTGCGGCAGCCACCGCTCTTGCAGGCCCGGCTGCCGGCGCGGTCGTCGGCGCAGGTTTCGCCTTAAAAGACGGGATTTCTTCCATGGCAAGCGCCATACAGCCCCAGCAGGAAGAAGGCGGTTATTACACGCTTGCGAGATCATTAAAAGAAATGCAAGGAGGGGCGGCTGCGAAAGATACCGCGATCGAATCCTATGATAATCCCCAAGATGATCCTATCTGCAGAAATTATGTCGATAGTCAGGGCGCCTATTTCGCGGACGGTTTTGCGCAGAAGAAAATGCCCGTGTCAAATATCGCGGTGATGAACGAGAAAAAAGTGGATTCGGCGCAAGAGCAAAAGATCAGGGAAAAAATCGGCACATTGGCCGGCAAGCTCGACGATCATGACAACCAGACTTCGACAGTTCGTGGAATTGCGCCTAAAATCGGTGTGCATGTCGCCGAAGGTCCAGCAGCTCCGAAAATGCCCGGCATGGTTATTCCGGGCTTCGGTTAATCAAATAGGGCGAATATCTTCTTCGTCTTCCGGCGTTTCGGGAAGAAGGATATCGCTTGCCGCCATACCGAAAGCCAGCGACGATAAATCCTCCGGCGCTGCGCTGTATTTCTTCTCTAATTTGCGATAGCGGAAGAAAACGACAGGGATTGAAATCGCATAGAGCGTTCCGACTATGGTGAGGGTAATCCAGGTCGCATGGATCAGGCCTGCGATAATCAGCGCCACCAAGGCCATGGCGGGGACCATCATTTTAGCGGGCAGTTTCATATATTTGATCGAGAAGGTCGGGATGCGGCTGACCATCAAAGCGGAGGCGATGATCACCCAGACGGCAACCAGCCAGTTGGCAGGCGAGAATTCACGGAAAAAATTATTCTCCATCATCAGCCAGACATAAACAGGCAGTAAAGCAAGGCCTGCCCCCGCCGGAGAGGGGACACCGGTAAAAAATCTTTTTTTCCAAAGCGGCGTATCATCGGATTTTTTGGAGGCGACATTGAAGCGTGCAAGGCGCAGCGCGGCGCAGACGGGAAGAATGATGGTCGCAATCCAGCCAAGCTTCCCGGCTTCATCCAAAACCCAGACATAAAGAAGAACGCTCGGCGCAACGCCGAAGGCAAGAAAATCGGAAAGGCTGTCCAATTCCGCGCCGAATTCGCTTTGCGCTTTCAAGGCACGGGCGGCCGCACCGTCAAGAATGTCGAGGATGGCGGCAATGACGATCATCTGGACGGCCATGTCATAGCGCTCATTGATGGCCATCTGTATGCTGGTTACGCCAGCGATCAGGGCCATCAACGTAATCATGGAAGGTACGATTTTCTGGATCGAAATGGTGCGGGCCGCTTGGGACGGCTGCTGATCGTAGGGCTCCATGGTCATGCTTTCCTTTTAAATTGAAGCAGCTTCCCGCGCGGCTTCGGACGATGAATAATCGCCAAGAACGGTTTCACCACCAATCATGCGCTGGCCGATCGATACGAGCGGGGCAACGCCTTCAGGCAGATAAACATCCATTCGGCTGCCGAAACGGATGATGCCATAGCGCTCGCCTTTGGCAATTTCCTGGCCTTCGCTCAAATCACATAGAATGCGGCGGGCGATAAGCCCGGCGATCTGCACGACGCCCAGTTCCTTGCCATTGGGCATGGCGATCAAAGCGGCGCAGCGTTCATTTTCCATCGACGCGCGGTCATTGCCCGCGTTCAGAAAAATTCCCGGCTTATAAACGACTTTTTTTATGATGCCGGAAACGGGGCTTCTGTTGACGTGAACATCGAATACGGACAGGAAAATACTGATACGGGTATAATCGCCATCTTCATCCGTTTCGGACAAAGGAGCATCACCTCTTAGTTCAGGCGGCAGCTGGCAGGCTTCTACGATCTGCGTGACACGGCCATCGCCGGGGGACACGATCAGGCCTTCGCGCAAAGGCACGTAGCGAGCAGGATCGCGGAAAAAATAAACGCACCACAAGGTCAATACCAGACCTATCAGAGCAAAGCCTTCCCATAGAAAGCTCAGGATAATGGTGACAAGCGCAAAGCCGAGGATAAACGGCCAGCCAGCTTTATGGGTCGGGGTGAACATTGTCTGCTTGATCGTCATCACAAGGTCGTTAATTGTTTTATCAAAACCTTTATCCATAATTCCTCATCACTCGCTTTTCTGTTATGCCGCAAGACTCTGGCTTTAATTATCTCTGAATGCAACCCCGATCAAAGTTTTTCATATTGCAAACAAGGCTTTAAGGTGCTTTTAAACATTTAGAGGCATTATAAAATGCGTAAAGGAAAGATAAAGGGCAAGTCCTTGTCATCCCCTCCTAAAATACATATTCTGCTTTCAGTGGAATAAAATTATAAGAAAGACCCCGCTTTGAGTTTCATTCAGGCAAAAGAGAAAAGCCGCTCTCAGGAGATCGCCCAGCAGGTTCAGGACCGATTGCGGCGCGAGGATTTGAGCCCGATCCCTGAAATTTATGAATTATGGTTTATATATTTCGCCCGCTCTAAAACCGAAGTCGTTCGCGCCGTCGATATCTTGATTGAAAACAACAAGAAAATCACTGACCAACAATGTCTGGACGTATATACACGCCATCTGGGCGAATTGAAAAACGAGCAAACCGTTCGCCGTGCCGGAGAGCAGATTCAGGCGACCATCGATGAAGTAACGGGTCGGGTTAAAGACGTACAGGATGCCGCGATTGATTATAGCCAGTCACTTGTGGATGTTTCGCATAGGATTACAGCTTCCAAGAACCCTCAGGAAGTGGAGGATGCCATACGCTCGGCTACAATCAAGACGAAATCGATGATAGAGCAAAACCAGAAACTCGAACAAGAGCTTGCGCAATCCACGCTTCTGATGGCCGAACTCAAGCGCGATCTAGAATATGTCAGGCGCGAGGCGATGACGGATGGATTGACGGGGCTGGCCAACCGAAAGGCGTTTGACGAAGAAATAAACATGCTGATTGCGGAAGCAACGCAATCCCGCAAGCCTTTCAGTCTGCTGATGGTCGATATCGATCACTTCAAAAGCTTCAATGATAATTTCGGCCATCAGGTGGGTGATCAGGTCCTGCGCCTTGTCGCGCGGACCCTGCGCGACGGCCTGAAAGGGCGCGATTTCGCCGCCCGTTACGGCGGCGAGGAATTTGCAATTTTATTGCCTGAAACGTCCATGCAGTCAGCGCTGGCGGTGGGTAATTCATTGCGTCTCGCGATCGCCATGAAAGATGTCATCAATAGAAGTTCGGGAGATATTCTGGGCCGCATTACGATGTCGGTCGGTGTCGCCGAATACGCTTTTGAAAAAGCGCCGGAAGACCTTGTGGAGCGGGCCGATTCAGCCTTATACGTCGCCAAGCATAATGGG
>QFOT01000097.1 GCA_003241285.1 Micavibrio aeruginosavorus | reverse complement strand
GAAGACTTGAATAATGTTCGGTCGACACTTCAGCCACAAGAGCAAAAAACCCGTGAAACAGAACGTAATCTGAATAACAAGCGCAACGAACTTCAGCGTACGATCGAAAAACAATCGCAAAGCGAACAGGATCTTCTGAAACTTGAAGAAGCACTGATCCTTCTGCAAGACGATCTGGCACGCATAACGGAAACAGTTGGTACACATCGCGTATCCTTGCAGTCTTTCGATGACTCTGCTCTTGAGCGTCTTACAGAAGAAGTTGAGCGCAAACGTCAGGCCCTTCAAGGCGCACAGGAAGAATATCGTCAAGCCTCGACCGATTTGGAAGTTTACCAACAAGACCAGCAGCGCCGCTCCGGTCGCCTGCATGCCATTGCCGATGAACGCATCAATCTTACGAACCGCTCGATCCGCGCCAAAGAGCGCATCAAGCAATTGGAAGACCGTGAAGTTGAATTGACGACAAAGCTTGATGAACTAAAAACCCGCCCGGATGAATTGATTCAGGCCCGTATCAATCTTCTCGACAATTTGGCCACGCTTGAAAATGCTAAAAATGCCGCCGCCGATAAGCTGGCCTCGGCTGAAAAAGAACTACATGAGACCAACCAATCTTTAAAAGAAGCAGAAGCTTCCAATATGCAGGTCCGCGAAGACCGGGCTCGTATTTCGGCCACGCTGGAAGCCGCCACCGGCTCCATCGACATTATTCGTCAATCTATTCAGGACCAGTTTGCCTGCGAGCCTGACGAGCTTTGGGAAAAGTCAGAAATGACGACGGAGAAAATGACGGCAGAACCGATCGACCGCCTGCGCGGTAAACGCGACCGCCTGATCCGCGAGCGTGACGGCATGGGTCCTGTAAACTTGCGCGCCGACGTTGAATCCCAGGAAGTCGAACAACAGCTTGCAACCCTCATGCAGGAACGCAACGACCTGACTCAGGCTATCGACGAACTCCGCCAGGGTATTCAGAAACTGAACAAAGAAGCGCGCGAGCGTCTTGTTTCCGCCTTCAATACCGTCAACGAACATTTTAAAGTCTTATTCACGCAACTCTTTGGCGGTGGCGCGGCCCACCTCGCCTTCATTGAGTCCGATGATCCTTTGGAAGCCGCTCTTGAAATTTTTGCTCAGCCTCCGGGTAAATCCTTGCAATCTCTTTCATTGCTGTCAGGTGGAGAAAAGACGCTGGCATCGACTGCCCTTCTATTTGCGATGTTCATGACCAACCCTGCCCCGATCTGCGTCCTTGACGAGATTGACGCGCCTTTGGATGACGCAAACGTCGACCGCGTCTGCACGGCGCTCGAGCAAATGGCCGCGACAGGCAAAACCCGCTTCATCGTCATCACCCACCACAGAATGACCATGGCCCGCATGAACCGCCTCTACGGCGTCACCATGTCCGAACGCGGCGTGTCGCAGCTTGTGTCTGTTGATCTGCAGCACAAATTCGATTTCCTCGAAGCGGCTGAGTAATTCCATGACGGACACTGTTTCACAGGTTCGGAAAGCCATGCTCTCCGATATACCTCGCATGCAGGAAATACGGGCAGCCGTCCGTGAAAATATTTTGTCCGATCCATCCAAAGTAACCATCGACGATTATCGTTGGTTTATCGAATATGGGCCCATGTGGGTTTATGAAGAAAAGGGCAATATAGAAGGCATGTCTGCTGGCGATCCGCGTGATGGCACCATCTGGGCTTTATTTGTTAACCCCGGTTTTGAAGGTCGCGGGATAGGACGTCAGTTATTTGCCCGGGCCTGTCAGAGCCTGAAAGACGCTGGACATTCTGAGGCCTCTCTCTACACAGATGCCAATAGCAGGGCAGAACACTTTTATCGGGCGGCCGGCTGGATTGGCCAACCCCCAAACGAAAAAGGCGACATTGTCTTTAAAACTAACTTGCATGAGATGAAATTACCATGAGCTCCGATCATAATAACGACTTAAGCGACCTCCAGTCCCGAATCCAGCAGGCGAAAATCGCTGCCGATCCGGAAAAATCCGGAAAAAATCCCGATGATGCAACCGCTACCCAAACCGGAATCAGGGCGGTAACCGATATTATTGCAACTCCAATCGTTTGCGGCGCGGCGGGAATTGGCATCGACCACTGGTTTGATACTAGCCCGATTTTCTTTATTTTACTGGCACTTCTGGGGCTTTGCGCGGGCTTTTGGAACCTGTCCAGAATGATGAACGGAAATGATTCCTCGGTAGGCTTTAAACGCTTGCAAAACAAAGAAAAAGAAGCTAATAAAACGCAACTTTCAGAGAAAGAATAGACACTTAACAAGAGGTTGCACCGTGGCAAGTCCGATGCATCAGTTTGAGATCGCTCCCCTCGTCCCGTTTACGGCAGGGTCTCTCGATCTCTCCTTCACGAATTCATCCCTTTGGATGATGATTACGGTTTTCGTTTCCGTTATATTCTTTTCTATTGCTACAGCGCCAAAAGCAATCATTCCGGGCCGCATGCAGGTTATGGCGGAAGGAGCATATAATTTCGTCGCCAATCTGATCACCGATAATATGGGCGGACCAGATGGAAAACGGGGCAAGGAATATTTCCCGCTTATCTTTACATTGTTCATGTTCGTGTTTTTGGGGAACGCGCTGGGCCTGATCCCGTATTCTTTTACCTATACAAGCCATCTGGCCGTTACTGCCGGGCTTGCTTTACTGGTTTTTTTCGCTGTTTTGATTATCGGCGTTATCCGTCACGGATTTCACTTCTTCAGCTTATTTGCGCCGTCAGGCGTTCCGGGCTGGCTGATGCCGCTTGTTGTGATGATCGAATTCGTCTCATTCCTGAGCCGCCCAATTACGCTTTCAGTTCGTCTTTTTGCGAATATGGTTGCAGGGCACGTTCTTTTGAAAGTTATCGCCGGCTTTTGCATCATGTTCGCAACTATCGGCGGCGCCGCATGGCTTGGTGTCATTCTGCCGGTCGCCATGAACGTCGTCATGCTGGGCTTTGAATTATTCATCGCGTTTATTCAGGCCTATGTATTTGCAGTTCTGACCTGCATTTACCTAAAAGACACGATTGAAATCGAACACTAAAATAAAACCTATCAAACTCTAAAAAAGGAAAACTAAAATGGAATTAGAAGCAGTAAAAATCCTCGCAGGCGCAATCGCCCTTCTCCCTTTGATGGGTATCGGTATCGCTTTGGGCTGGATTTTCTCATCCTACAACGAAGCCGTTGGCCGCAATCCAGGCGCAGCTCCGATTTTGGACAAACGTTTTATGTTCATGTTCGCGGTTACTGAAGCTCTTGCGATTTTCGCGCTTCTGATCGCCTTCTACCTCGTATTCGCTTAATCGGATATAAAGGCACCCGAATGATCCGCCTGTTTGCCACTTTTTCCGCCCTGCTTTTCACCAGCCTGCCGTCCTTCGCGCAGGAAACTGCTCCTGAGCAAGCTCTGGAACACGCTGTTGATGAGGCTGTCGTAGAAGAAGTGCATCAGGCGCATGACGGTGGCGGCTTGCCGCAATTCAATCCTGAAACATGGGCGAGCCAGATATTCTGGCTCGCTATCTCGTTCGCATTTTTATACTTTTTCTTTTCAAAATTTATTTTGCCGTCGCTTACGGCAACGATTGAAAAAAGAACGGATAAAATTCAGGGCGACATCAAAGCTGCCGAAAATTTGTCTTCAAGAGCCGAGCAAATTCGCCTCGCTTATGAAGCTGAATTTAAAATGGCATCAGGCAAAGCTACTGCCGATATAAAGGCTATCGACGATGAAGCAAAAGCCAAGCTTGCCAATTCATTGACTGAATTTCGCGCCCGCTACGAAGCAGAAATCAAAACCGTTGAACAGCGCCTTGAAGATTCAAAAGAAGCGGTTCTTGGCGATATGAATAAATTAGCGGCTGAAATTGCGGCTCAGGCAGCGCAGAAAATAGCCGGAATTTCCGCCGACCCTTCACAGGCAGATTCAATCGTACAATCCATTAAAAACAAGGCTGCGTAAGATGAACATTCTTCTTGAAGATGCCACAATCTGGGTTCTCGCATCTTTTGTTATTTTCGTCGCTATAGCCTTTATCAAAGGCCGTAAAACGATCACTGAAATGCTGGACAGCAAGATCGCATCAATTCGAAATGAAATTGCCAATGCCGAAATTTTGCGCACAGATGCGCAAAAGCTATTGCATGAATACGAAGCCCGTCAGAAGGCCGCGCATATGGAAGCGGAAAGACTTTTATCCGATGCAAAAAAACAAGCTGCAGAACTTCATGTAAAGGCCGAGCGCGAGTTGCAGGAAACAATGCAGCGCCGCGAAGCAATGATGAAAGACCGCATTGCGCGCATGGAAGAACAAGCAATGTCCGATATACGCAAATATGCCGCAGATCTTGCTATTTCTGCCACAACCGAAATAATCACCCAGAAACTGGACCAATCTTCGGCACAAAAGCTTTCCGATGAATCGATCCGTAAAGTTGCGGGCAAGCTTAATTAACATGTCATTCCTGCGAAAGCAGGAATCTCCTTTGCACCAATATCTTGGCGTGTGTTACCTTTCCCAATGACCGATCTCATCGAAACCTTGGGGAAATCTGCCCGTGACAGCGCCAATTTGCTGGCCAATATTCCCGATCAGAAAATATCCCAAGCTCTTAAATTCGCTGCCGATGAAATATCAGCCGAGACAATAACTATACTCGCTGCAAATCAAAAAGACCTGAAAGCTGCGAAAGATAAAAACCTTTCACAAGCCCTGCTCGACCGCCTGACTTTGACGGAAAGCCGTATCAAATCTATTTCCGATAGCGTTGCCCTTATTGCCTCATTGCCTGATCCTATCGGTAGGGTACTGCAGGAAACTACGCGCCCAAACGGGCTGAAAATATCCCGTGTTTCAGTTCCACTCGGCGTGCTTGGCATTATCTATGAAAGCCGTCCGAATGTTACGGCGGATGCCATATCCCTTTCTTTAAAATCCCGCAACTGCGCTATTTTACGGGGCGGCTCTGAGTCTATGCATTCCAGCCTAGCGCTATTTTCAATCTTTGAAAAAGCTTTAGAGAAATTTGATCTTCCTCAAGGCGCAATTGGATTTGTTACAGATAGCGACCGTCAGCATGTCGGCGCGATGCTTGCAGCTTCTAACTATATCGACGTTATCGTTCCGCGCGGTGGCAAGAGCCTGACAGCGCGCGTTATGAACGAAGCGAAGATGCCCGTTTTTGCCCATCTGGACGGCATTTGCCATACCTACATTCACCATTCCGCCAATATCGAAATGGCGCAGAAAATTATTGTGAATGCAAAAATGCGCCGTACCGGTATTTGCGGTGCGACAGAGACTTTATTGATGGATAGCTCTATCCCTGTCGATCAGGCAAAATTAATCGCCGATGCTTTAATGAAGGCAGGATGTGCCATTTATGGTGATGCACAAGCCCAGCTTCTCCATGCAGACATTGCCACCGCGACAGAAGGAGACTGGTCGACTGAATACCTGGATGCCAAGATTAGCATTAGAATAGTGTCAGGAGTTCAGGAAGCAGTAACCCATATCAACCGATACGGTTCACATCATACAGACGCTATCGTTGCAGAAGATAAAGACGCAACGCAATACTTCTTCAATCATATTGAAAGCGCCATTATCATGCATAACGCCTCCACCCAATTTGCCGATGGCGGTGAATTTGGCATGGGCGCGGAAATTGGCATTGCGACCGGAAAATTCCATGCTCGCGGCCCGGTCGGGGTTGAGCAGCTTACAACTTATAAATACATAGTCGAAGGCAGCGGCCAAATTCGTGCCTGATACAATAAATAAAAGAACGCCGCCTAAAAAGCTCTCACCCATCTTGTGGAAAGGAATGCGCATAGGCCTGCTCGGCGGCTCGTTTAATCCGCCGCATGAAGGCCATGTTCACGCAGCCTCTGTTGCAAAGAAACATCTTGGGCTTGATGCCGTTTGGTGGCTTGTGTCGCCCGGCAATCCTTTGAAGAATAATAGCGGCCTGCCGGCTCTTGAACTGCGGATGGAGAAATGCCGAAAAATTAATACCGACCCTTCCATGATTATCAGCGGCATCGAAAAGCAATTTGGCACGCGGCGCAGTCTTGATACAATCCGCGCCCTGAAACAACATTTTCCTGAAACTGAATTCGTATGGCTTGCCGGCACAGATATCTCCTTTGAAATGCATCGTTGGCATAGATGGAAAGATCTGGTTGATCTTTTGCCGCTCGCTTTTATCGGCCGCCCGACAAAGCCCGGCATGGTCCGCAAAAATCCACTCCGCAATCTTCCCCTGAGGCATATTGTTTGCTCTAAAGGTTCTAAGGCTGCATTGACTCCACGTACTGTTTTTTGGCTGCGGTCAGGCCCGTTAAACCATTTATCCTCCACGGCTCTGCGGAATAAGAGCTGATTGCGCTAAAAGGCTAAAAGGCGTAGAATAAGACTATGAGCATGAGTCTTTATACAAAGACCAACTTAAAATTTCCAAATAAAATCAAATGCTTAAGGCATGAAAGCCGCTTATCCTTGATATTGGGCATGCAGCTTGCTTATAAGTATCCGAGAAACTTAACAAAGGAGATCCATTCTGGCCACGTCACATCCCCCTGAACAGCTCAATTCTGCCCAACTTAAAAAATTTATAGAGCAGGTACTGGACGATTCAAAAGCTGAAGAGATCGAAACTATTGACCTTCGCGGCCAGTCTTCCATCGCAGATTTTATGATTGTCGCCAGTGGCCAGTCTTCCCGCCAGATTGCCGGTTTCGCTGGAAAACTCAAAGAAGAACTTCTCAAACATGGCATGAAAGCCCGCTCCGAAGGCGAAACACAGGGCGACTGGGTCGTTATCGACGCTATCGATGTAATCGTCCATCTTTTCCGCCCTGAAGTACGCGAATTCTATAACATCGAAAAAATGTGGCGCTCTGTTGAGAATAGCCGCATAGCTGCCAATCATTAAGTATTTTTCTTATCCCTGCGAAAGCAGGGATCTTTCTTTGAGTTGAATCATGCTATAAAAAACCATGTTCAGAATCGAAGTGATATGCGTTGGCAAACTTAAAAAAGGCCCTTGGTATGAATTGCAGGAAGAATATTCTTCCCGCCTCAAATGGCCTATGACTGTCCATGAAGTCGAAAGCAAGCAAATCGATCCCAAGAAGCAGCAGGAAGAAGAAAACAAACTTATCCTGTCGCGGCTTGATACCAAATCATTCGTTATCGCCCTCGACGAACGTGGCGACGGTTTACGCTCACTTGATTTCTCACAAACCTTGGAAAAACTCCGCAACAACGGCGAGGATCGACTGACCTTCCTGATCGGTGGTGCGCTCGGCTTTAACGAAGATCTGCGCAATCGCGCTAATGTTTTACTTAGCTTTGGTCAGCAGACATGGCCGCACATGATGGTGCGCGTTATGCTGTTAGAGCAAATCTACCGCGCCCAGACGATCATGGACGGTCATCCATATCACAAGGAGGGATAAATGCGTTTTTTTATCCTTATCTGCCTACTAATTACTGCTCACCCTTCTTTTGCTGCAGACCGTAAGGAGTCCTTGCAGCAGATTGAAGAGAGGGTAGCTGCAGAGAAAGAGAAACAAAACGAAATCGACAGCAAGATGAAAGATCTGGAAAAAGGCATGAAGGGCCTTAAAACTGATCTTATAAAAACGACTTCTCTGGTTCAGAAAAATGAGAGTGAATCCGAAAAGCTTGAGGAAAAACTCGAAAATCTTGATCTACGTAAAAAAAATCTGACTGACAATCTCACGAAAGACCGCGCTTCGCTGGCTGAACTCGTCACGGCGCTCGAGCGCATCCGCCGCCTGCCGCCCGAAGCCTTGATCGCTCGACCAGGTGCGCCGCTTCAAACAGCGCAGGCCTCGATTGTTTTGGGCGCCATCATGCCGGAACTCAACAGCCGGGCTGAAGCCGTCAAAGCCAAGCTAGATGCTATTCGTGAAGTTGAAGAAGATATCGCATCCAATAAAGATAAATTGAAATTATCAGCCGAGAAACTGAAGGAAAATAAAGAGCGCATGGAAGCTCTGATGGCAGCTCGCCAGGACACAATAAAGCAAACCAAATCTGAATATGCCGAGCAGGAAAAGCAGGTCGCCACCCTGTCACGGAAAGCCAGTGACCTGAAAGACCTCATTGCAAAAATCGAAGAGCAAAGACAATTGGCAGAAGAAAAGCGCCGCCTGCAGAAAAAACTCTCATCCAGCGAGCAAAAACTGGAGGGCAAGAAACGGAAAAGCAAAGTCGATGAAAATATGCTCGGCGGAACTCTTGCCAGTTTAGGCAATGCTCGCCTGCCGTCCAGCGGAGCCATTACCATAAAATACGGGCAGGAGGATGATCTCGGGGCGGCAAGCGAAGGCCTTCATATCAGATCCCGCCCGGGTTCAGTTGTAATTGCTCCTCTGAAGGGGGTTGTCAGATACGCAGGT
>QFOT01000096.1 GCA_003241285.1 Micavibrio aeruginosavorus | reverse complement strand
CAGATCTATTCTGACACCTATAAAGATATCTATTTTTGTGAGGAAGACGGGCTTGACGAGGGCGACCATGTTTTTCTCAAAGGCAATAAATTGCCTGAGCGTTGGCAGGATAAAGCGGAATTTACCATTGCTGAAACCGGTTTTGGCACGGGGCTGAATTTCCTGGCGACCTGGCTTGCCTGGGAAAAGACGGCCAAGACCGGCCAGCACTTGACCTATATCTCATTCGAGAAGTTTCCGCTGACGCCCGAGCAGATCAGAACAGCTCTTTCGCGATGGAAAAAAGAGATTGGTGACAAGCTTGAAATGATGCTGGCGAATTACCCGCTGCGTATTTCCGGCTGGCATCCTATCCGCATCAGCGATGATATTTCATTATTGCTGGTTTTCGATGATGTAAACCGAGCCTTGCCGGAATTGGAGGCTTATGTCGATGCGTGGTTTCTGGACGGCTTCGCGCCTGCCAAAAATCCCGAAATGTGGAGTGAAACCGTCTTCAAAGCCATGGCTGAAAACAGCTATGACGGCACAACCTTTGCCAGCTTCACGGCAGCCGGGCTGGTTAAAAGAGGCCTGCGGGATCAGAATTTTTTCGTTGCCAAAACGCGGGGTTATGGCAGGAAGCGCGATATGATCTACGGACATTTCGTATCGGATCACCAAAAGCCGGAAAAGAAAAAAGTGAAGTCGGTGGCGGTGATCGGCGGCGGTCTGGCCGGAACGAATATAGCGGCGCGACTTCATAATGAGGGGTTTACTGTCGATCTATATGAAGAACAAAACATTGCAGCAGGTGCCTCCGGCAATCCGCGCGGGCTATTCAATCCACGTTTCACCAGCCAGCAGAGTTTCGTTTCGGATTTCTATGCGTCCGCATATTCGTGTGCTATTCGTCAGTTCAAAAAGCTGGAGAATATAGGATATAAGTCTTGCGGCAGTCTTCATCTTGTCACTGATAGCGAAAAAGGAAAGCGCCTGACGGGTATGGCGGAGAATTGCGGCTGGCATAGAGATCATATTAGTATGCTTGAAAGTGATGAAGCTTCAGAGATAGCCGGGATTAAGGTGACGTGCAAAGCAACTTATTTGCCCGATGCCGGTTTCGTCGATCCAGCAGCTTTATGCGGCGAGCTCTCAAAACATGTTTCTATACAAAATGAAAAAGTAGAAAAGCTGATAAGATCTGGCGAAGCGTGGCAAGTCAACGAGCGGACATACGATGCGGTGGTGCTGGCGTGCGGCGCAGGGGTTCTTAACTTTCCTGAAACGGCGCAACTGCCGTTATCGACGGTGCGAGGGCAACTGGCTATCGCCAGGGCAACAGATGTAACAAAAAAAATCAAAGCCAATATTTGTTATGGCGGATATTGTTCTCCAGCAGAAAACGATGTCCATGCAATAGGGGCAACATTCCAGCCTTGGCTCAAGGACGAGAATATTCGGGATGAAGATAACGGCGACATCATTGAAAATCTGGAAGTTCATGTTCCGTCCCTTGCAAATGAAATGAAGATCACGGGGGCGAGGGCTTCATTTCGTGTCGCGTCTAAAGACCGCTTTCCTGTAGTGGGAAGGTTGGAGGATTATGATAATCTCTATATCTCGGCGGCGCATGGATCCCATGGGCTGATAAGTTCGGTAATGGCGGCGGAGATTATCGCTGCGGATATGATGGGGCGGGCTTGTCCAATGCCTAAATTAGTAGCGAAAGAGTTATCCCCACAGCGCTTTGCCGAACGCGCTGCAAAGAAATAGACTTCAAGGCGTAATTATTTTATCAATTCTACCGGAATGATATTTGAAATGCCGCCAATTCTGGTTTTGCTTGCCCTGCCATTGCTCTCTTTTATCCTGAGCATTGTGGCAGTACCCTTTGTGCGCAAATATTCGCTGAAGGTCGATTTTGTGGATCGTCCGGGCGGACGCAAACAGCATGAGAAAGTAACGCCATATGGCGGTGGAATTGCAATCTTCGCTGTTTTCGGATTTTTATCGATCTTTATAGCCCCGCCTTTCGAGAATAGCTGGGCATATTTCCTGGCACTTGCCATGATTTTGGTCACGGGCGTTATCGATGATAAACGTGGGGTCAATGCAAAACTTAAATTCGCCATTCATTTTCTGTCAGCCTTTATTCTAGTCATCCCCGGTCATACGCAACTGGCAACGCTCGGCGATCTTCTTGGTTTTGGCAATATGGGGCTTGGCTGGGCGGTTGTCCCGTTTTCCGTTGCCTGTGTTGTCTATATTATCAACGCAATCAATATGATGGATGGTGTGGACGGGCTTGCGGGTGGCAATTGCCTGATTATTTTTTGCTGGCTCCTGATTGCCTGTTTTGTGGCGGGAGAATGGGAAGTTTTCTTATCGTTGGGTTTGCTATGTGGCGCTATTCTTGGATTTCTTGTCTATAACATGAGAAACCCCCTGCGCCGTAAAGCTGCTATTTTCCTTGGTGATGCTGGGTCCATGGCTCTAGGTCTGACGATTGCGTGGTACTGCATTCATTTAAGTCAGCAGCCGATTGCAATCATTCCGCCCGTGTCGGTGGCATGGATTATCGCTTTGCCGATCGTCGATGCGTTCGGGTTGCTGGTCGCCAGGTTGAGTGAAGGCAAGCATCCGTTCGAACCGGACCGCCGTCATTTCCACCATCATTTTTTAGATGCTGGATTTTCTCCTGCGCAGACGACGATTATCATTTTAACCTGGTCGGCTATTTTAGGCGGCATAGGTTATCTTGGATTGCAGGCAGGCATTGAAGAGCCTGTTCTTGGTTGGGCATGGGTAAGTTTATGGATTGGTCATGCTGTCATGACGATGTATCCAAAGCGATTTACCGCTTTATTGACTAAAACTCGCTCGCTATAGTTTTTTCCAGACCTTCTTTTAGGGTTTTCGGTGGAACGAAAGCCGTTTCCTGTAATTTTTTGGCGGAGAAAACAGTGGTTGCGCAGAATTTTTCCACGCGCACGCGTGATATCGGGAAATTCCTGCCTGTCAATCTAGCGGCGATATCGAAGACAGCGCCAGCTAGCAAGCCAATCGCTTTCGGCAGTTTTACGCCGTTAATCTGCTTGCCGATCTTGGCGCAAATTATATCGACGAGTTCCTTTGTCGACAGATCCGGTTTGTCGACATAGTTGAAAATATGTACGCCGGGGCCGAAATTCATGCAGTGGCAAAGAAAAGCGGCTACATTTTCGACATAGGCCATGGACTTTTTGTTTTCGCCATCGCCGATCATGATGAACTGACCTTTGACAATCTGATTTAAAAGAACATGGACGTTGCCGCGGTTGCCGACGCCGAAAACAACGGTCGGTCGAACGATAACGAGTGTCCGCTGACCGGGGTCTTTCGCCTGCCATTTTTTAAAAACGTCTTCGGCTTGCGATTTTGTTTCACCATAAGGGCCGATCGGATCATGGGGCGAGTTTTCATCAGCTTCATAGTGATGATGTCCGTACACAGCAGCAGAGGAGGTGAAAATAATTTTCTTGATGCCGGTTTTTTCTGCCGCCGCGCAGATATTCTCTGCACCCGTAACATTCACATCATAATACAGGCTGACCGGACGAACATCGTCGCGATGCTGGGCGGCGAGATTGATAATGACATCGCAGCCTTCCAGAACCGGAATCAGGCTGCTGGTTTCGCGCACATCGGCATGTTTGCAGAAATCGGGATAGGGGCGGCTTGGCTGTATATCGGCAATCGCGACGTAATGCCCCCCTTTCCACAGATCGGACGCCAGATTGGAGCCGATAAAACCGCTTCCGCCAATTAAAGCTACTTTCTGTGATGAAGACATGGCGAGAACCTTTACTGGCCTTGATTTAAATCCTTGATTGCTTATACAACATTCTGAAGACCATGAAAATTGCTTATCTTATCACCCGAATGGACGAATTAGGCGGCGCGCAGATACATGTGCGCGATCTCTCCCTATGGATGAAATCCCAAGGTCATGAGGTCAGCGTCCTGACCGGAAGTTTTGGCAAGGTCACGGATTTTCTCGAAGAGCAGGGAATTAAAGTCTATGAAATTTCCGATCTGGAGCGCCGCATTCATCCAGCTAAAGACTGGAAAGCCTTTAATCAGATAAAATCAGTTCTGCATAATATTCGTCCTGACATCCTCTCTTGCCATTCGTCAAAAGCAGGTCTGCTCGGACGACTGGCGGCAAAATCTGCAAAGGTAAAAGTGATTTTTACCGCGCATGGCTGGGCTTTCACCGACGGTGTGCCAAAACTGCAGAAAACCATCTATACTCTCCTTGAAAAAGGCGCAGGATTTTTCAGCGATCACGTGATTACAGTCAGTGAGTTCGATTTCAATCTTGCCAGGAAAAACAAAATCGTGCCGGATTATAAACTGACATTGGTTCACAATGGCATGCCGGAGCGTCCCGCTTTAATTCGTGAGTTAAAAGACGGCCCTTCGCGCCTTATGATGGTGGCGCGCATCGGCCCGCAAAAAGACCATGAAACCCTGCTTCGTGCGCTGGCAAGCCTTAAAGATTTGTCATGGACACTGGAATTCATCGGGGGCGGGGATGATACGGAGCTGCGTCATCTAGCAGTCGATCTCCAGATCGATGATCGCGTACTTTTTCTCGGCGAGCGTCACGATGTCGCTGAGCTAATGGAAAAGAAAGCGGATTTATATTTGTTGATTTCCAAGTGGGAAGGTTTCCCGAGAAGCATTCTGGAAGCCATGCGGTCCAGCCTGCCGGTCATCGCCAGTAATGTCGGCGGAGTGTCTGAGGCCGTGCAGGAAGGGAAAACCGGCTATCTTGTGCCAACAGAAGATGCCGAGAAATTATCCTATACGCTTCGGCTCGTCATTCCGGATAAAAAACTGCAATTGGAACTTGGCCGCGCCGCACGGGAAAGTTTCGAACGCGATTTCTCCTTTAAATCAATGGCTGTTAAGACAATGGCTGTTTATAGCTCTGTGGATAAGATCGGGCAATCAATCCCGTTGAATTGACCCTGATTGATTCGGTCTTCACTTTAGGGGCTCATGTTTTGCCCGTCCCGATCATTATTGAGCGTTATCTTTGGTTGCAGCCTTTTGCTGAGCGCCTGTGAAACCCCTGCCGACGGGATGAAAGCAAAAAAAGATCCTGTTTCATTGCAAAAAGCCGAAACGCCCAAGGCTCTTTCCCCGCTTTCAGGTGATGCCGATAAAATTGCAAGGCTCGAACAACAGCTTGCAGCGCTTCAGCAAGAAGTCGCTGCCAATCGTCCAAAGATCGCTAAAATTGATGTGATGGAGCAAAAATTCAAGGATCTCTCGCTGGGTCTGGATCGCATCGATGCTACATATAATATGAAACCTGCTCCCGTGGCTGTCCCAACGCCCGTAACAGCGCCGGTTCCTGCGCCTTTACCGGTACCAGCACCGCCACCTGCCGTTCCGGTCAAGCCTGTCCAGAAAGCGGAAGTCGCGCCTCCGCCAAAACCTGCCGCTACTAAATCGCCGGAAAAACCAATAGAAGCCCAGAAACCGCCAGTATCCAAGCCTGCCGCAAGCGGCCAAAAGATTGTTCAGGACTTACGGATTGGCGAGAAAAAAGAATATTCAAGGCTAGTTCTCGATCTCGGTCAATCGGTCAAGATCAGCTATGACATAGATAACGAAGAAAAAATCCTTCTCGTTGAAATTCCGGGTTTCGAGTGGAAAGCCGCCAAAACCAAAACTTTCCCGAAATCGCTGTTGATCGCCTCCTATCAGGCGGAAAGTGACGCCAGCGGTTCGCGTCTGGTGGTTCAGCTGCGCGGCCCCGCCAAAATCGCTAATTACAGCACTATAGATGCTACGGGCGGTAAATTACCCCGGGCTGTATTGGATGTATCTCCCCAATAATTCCAGAAATCCCCTCTGGACCTTATGCAAAAAGATGATACATATCAGCGTATCAAATTTACTTTTAAGGGTTCGACCATGAAACACTATTTCCTACTTTCTGCTGCTGTTTTAGCTCTGGCTGGTGTACCGCTTGTGGCGCATGCGGAAGATGCAAAAAAAGCGGCACCTGCTAAATCCGCTATCGACACCAATAACGATGGCGTCGTTTCCAAGCCGGAAGCCGATGCTGTCGCCGGTCGCGATTTCGCCGCCTTCGATACGAATAAAGACGGCAAAATATCCTCTGATGAATTCAAAGCGCTTCTTTACAAAAATAACGCGAAGCAATTAGCAGATGATGCTGCCAAGAAAAAGGTAGAGCCGGAAATGATGGCTCAATACAAAATGCTCGATAACAACCGCGATGGTACAGTCACCAAAGCCGAATTTCTGGAAGATTCAACGCGCCGTTTCAAAGCAATGGATGAAAACGGCGACGGCAAGGTAACAAAAGCTGAAGTCGAAGACGTCCAGAAAAAAATCAGAGCGCAAGTCGAGAAAATGAAAGCGGCTTACGAAAAGAAAAAAGCGGCTGAAGCAGCGAAGAAGTAAGATTTAAAGAAAACCGCCGAAAGGCGGTTTTTTATTTAAGCGCTCATCTTCTTCGCATGCTGCATCTTATGTTGATGGCGCATGCGCTTGGAGGCGATTTGTTTTTCGGTGAGGGTACCGTGGCAATGGTGGCAGGAAACGCCTTCTTCGAATTCAGGGCGAGTGCGGTCTTCCGGTGTGATAGAGGCACGGCAGCCAAAGCAGGTTTCTAAAATTCCCTGTTCCAGGCCGTGCGTGATCCCGACGCGGCGGTCGAAGACGAAGCATTCGCCTTCCCACATAGACTCTTCAGCCGGAACGTCTTCCAGATATTTCAAAATGCCGCCTTTGAGGTGATAGACCTCACCGAAGCCTTCGCCGAGCATATAGCTGGAGGCTTTTTCACAGCGGATACCGCCGGTACAGAACATAGCGACTTTCTGATGTTTTTGCGGATCGAGTTTTGTTTTTACGAACTCAGTAAACTCGGTAAAAATTTTAATATCCGGATCGACCGCGCCTTTGAAAATACCGAGCTGAGTTTCGTAATCGTTTCGTGTATCTAAGACCAGAACGTCAGGATCGGAGATCAGCGCGTTCCAGTCTTTCGGCTCGACATAGGTGCCGACGACTTTCGTCGGGTTTGCCTGTGGCTGGCGCATGGTGATGATTTCTTTTTTAAGCTTGATCTTTGCCCGCAGGAAAGGGCGCTTGTTGCTTTCCGAATATTTGACTTGGCCTTTGCGAATTTCGAGCTGGGCATCAAGGAAGTTAATTAACACTTCCATATCTTCCGGCGTTGGCGCGCCGACCGTACCGTTGATGCCCTCGGGGGCCAGCAAAATCGTGCCGCAGATATTATGCTTCGAACAGATAGCTTTCACTGCTTCCTGCATGGCAGGAAGATCGTTGATTTCAACAAAGCGGTATAGGGCGCAAACGGTCCAGATCGTATTATTCATAGAGGTTCTTATACAAAAACGATCTGGATTTTGCAACGAAAACGCCCAAAAGCAAAGCTTCGGGCGTTTGACAAAGATCAAAAAAGACTAAATTGCCTGCTGACGGGCTTCATCGGAGGCTTCATCCCAGTTTACATCGGACAAGGCCTTGCGGACACCGGCGCCGTAATCAGGATGAACTTTGTCGAAATGTGCGATCTGGCGCTCCGCGATAAATTTCGGGACGCCGGCCATGGCGGCGGCGAGATTATCAAACAACCGCTGTTTTTGTTCAGGGGTAAAGAGATTGAACAAGGCTCTTGGCTGGCCATAATCGTCATTGCCGTCACGATGATTAAAGCGATCAGCATCGCCGCTAATTTTTAGCGGTGGTTCGCGATAGGCGGGGTTCTCAGCGGAGCCACCGAAGCTGTTGGGCTCATAATAGGCGTCAGGTTGCGGGTTGTTGGCAAAAAAACGCATCGAACCATCCTTGTGGTAATGATGCATCGGGCATTTCGGAGCATTCACGGGCAGGGCTTCGTAATGGGTTCCGATGCGGTAGCGATGGGCATCTGCATAAGCGAAAACCCGAGCCTGCAACATCTTGTCCGGCGAGAAGCCAATACCGGGCACGACATTCGATGGAGAAAAAGCCGCCTGTTCTATTTCAGCAAAATAATTATCAGGGTTACGATTTAACTCGAGGATGCCGACATCAATTGGCGGATATTCGGCATGCGGCCAAACTTTGGTGAGATCGAATGGATTGTAGGATGTTTTATCAGCATCCGTTTCCGGCATGATTTGGACCTGCATTTTCCACTTTGGGAAGTCGCCTTTATCCAGTGCATTAAAGAGGTCTTCCTGCGTCGATTCCCGCGTCTTGCCAACGATATCGGCGGCTTGCGCGTTGGTCCAGTGACGGTGGCCTTGCATTGTTTTAAAATGGAACTTGACCCAGAAACGTTCATTTGCGTCATTGATAAAACTGAAAGTGTGTGAACCATAGCCATTGATGTGGCGGACATCTGTCGGCAGTCCGCGATCTGAAAATAGAATGGTTACCTGATGCAGGCTTTCAGGGCTTTGCGGGTATCGCCCGTCGTATTC
>QFOT01000095.1 GCA_003241285.1 Micavibrio aeruginosavorus | reverse complement strand
TTTTTTTGCCCAAATCGATATTGGCGACAGTACCGCCCTTTACTGTAAAAAGACGGCATGACGCGTCTGTGCATGTCGCGTTGCCATTGGTCGTCATTGTCTGACCATTATCCGCGAAATCGAATTCCCAGTCTTGCTTGCCCGTCGCTGCCCGCATTCTTTGCAAACCGACATCGATGGAAGTCGAATATTGAATAATTCTGGCAGCTTCGATTTCAGCGTTTTCCATCTTCGTATCGCCCGATCCTCTCGACGACGAAGTTACGGCATAAGAGAGCGCGGCAAATAATGCAACGGCGATCAGGATGAGAAACAAAACATTACCGGCAGCAGGGCGAGAAGTATTGCCAGTCATTAAAGCCGCATTCCCTGCCGGCGCCCCAGATAAGCGGCGGCCCCGGTAATCAGGGATATGATCAGCAGGCACGTCGCCCACATATTCGTCATCGAGCCGATATCGAACTGCCTGTTTTCGATCTCGTCGACGACGCAGGCCGAAATCTCGCGCCCGTTGATGTCGATATAGTCGCGGCCCGCTTCAAGCTCGACCATGATCCGGTTGCCCGAAACCGGGTCCTTGAATTTCAGCGCATCGGTGGTTTGCAGCCAGGTGCCGATCTGCGACTGTTTGCAGCTTTCGAGCAAATCGGCTTCCATCGAGCCGGTGCGCGCTTTTGAATTGGCGAGAGCGAAATCGGTGACGGGAGATGAATAACGCCCGACCAGGAGATCAAGCCGCCCGATCCGGTATTGCCCTGAAACATAGGTGCCCATGGAGGCGACAAACAGCAGGAGGCTGGCGATAAGCGCGAGCCGCCAGTATTTAGCGATGCCTTGTGTCATGATCCATTGCGACATGAAATCTGGATATCACAGCCCGAAAGGCTTGTCATCAACCAGTCGCTGCATTTCCGCCTTCAATCCGGGATTAGACGGGTCGGCGTCGATCGCCGCCTGCATATCGGCCTTGGCGAGATCCATCTCGCGCATGCCTTTATAGGCCTTGGCCCGCTGGCGCAGCAGGGCGACATCGCCCGGCGCCTGCTCGAGCAGCGGGGTCAGCTTGTTGCGCACGGTTTCGTAGTCACGGCGTCCGCTTTGCGGCACCCACATATCGTTCAGCTCGGCGCGGCCCAGCAGCGCTTCTATATTGTCCGGTTCAGCCGCGATCAGCTTGTTATAGGCGCTAAAGGCTTTTTCGTAGGTTTCATTCTTGGATTTCTGGTCCTTGGCGGTCATGAAATCATTGGATAGTCTTTTAGCCTCGTCAAGCGAGCTTTCCTGCGCCGGCGCGAGCGGGTCCGGCGGCGTGACGGGATTTTGTGCTGGAATTTCCGGTGAGGACGACGGCACTTCCGGCACGCCGCCGCCTTGGTCGAGCGTCGCGCCCTCATTGCCTGAATTGTCACCAGCATTGTTTTCCATCGGCGGCGGCACAGGGGCCGGGACCTGCGGAGCAGATGCAACGGGCGTCGAAGGAAGAGGGTTCGGATCGAAACTGGCGGCGGTGAAATAGCCGATCGCCATCAATGTCGGCACCAGCGTGACCCAGCCCATGAATTTGAGGAATTTGCTGTTATCCTTGAACACGAAATACAGCGAAGCGCCGCCGGGGATGAAGATGCTCACGAGAATCCACAAAGCCTTGGAGCCGCCTGCCATTCTTTTATTGGTGGCGACGCGGATAACCGCGATAATCCATGAGATGGCAAGAAAGATAAGATAAACGATAAGCGCCGTCAGCGCCGCCATTCCAAGTCCTACGAATAAATCTGTCATGGAGTTCCTTTTCGAGTGAAGCGTCTATCTTATATCACAACTCGATCGAGGTTTCATCCCCGCTGCCGTCTTTATTTTCAGGATCTTGGGATTCTGGCGGCGGCAGGCTTTTCCAGTCGAATGTCCAGTTGCGGAAAGCGGGGTCGCGTTTAACCCCTTCGATGCCGCCCCACACCGCGCTGCCGCCCAAAGCTAATGTCAAGGCAACGGCGATGATGCATATCCATCCCGTGAGTTTCAGGAACAGGTTTTTATCGACGAAGGCGAAATATAAAAAAGCTACACCGGGAATGAACAGATTGCCTAGAATCCAGAAAACCTTTGCGCCATTGCCCATGTCGCCGTTGATCGCGGCGCGGATCGTCGCGATGATACCCGCGAAAACGATAACGGTGGAAAAAAGAATAATCAAAAGAACGAGGGTGATGCCGACCCCGGCAAGAAATGCTGTCATAAAAGGAATTTATATCACTTGCGGGATCTTGTCACCCCTGCGGCTGGCGCCTTCATCACAGCGGCGAGCAATTCATGGACGACCCGGATGAAAGGTGGCAATTTTTTTGTCTCAATATTTCATACCCTGCCTGAGGTGACATATTCCTTTCAAAAACCTCGGGCCGCAGCGCAGGAAACAAATGCAGGCAATTGGCGACAACCTCCGGCTTTGCCTCGCGCATGGCCCGTCCGAGTATGGACATCTGCCGATCAATATCGAGAGCCACGTCAAAATCATGCGCAAATGAAATAGCAGTCCAGTCGCGTTCGAGAGCTTTTTCAAACATTTCATGTTTTATCGGCTCCGGTATTTCTTTCTGCAGGCGAAGCGGGATCAGGCTTTCGTTCTTGATGTCCCCCATCAACCCCGCGGTCATGACATCTGGTCGCACCAGCGCTTTGAAATTGAAATGAGGAAACACTGCCGGATTATGCGGAATGGCCCTTAAGGCAAAATCCGCGTCTTCAAATCTTTCTTCTTCCAGCGCCCCCAGCACCAGAGAAAGATTTTCCGCTTGCCGTATCACTGAGAAGATCAATTCTTCATTATAGGGATTGGCCTTGATCGCCTCATATATATTCAGCTCCCATTCCTCGTCTTCGCTATCGATGTCGATTACCGGTTTTTTTGTCAGCTCGTATTTCACCAACTCCGGATTGACCGCGCGCACAGCATGGGCCAGCCGCTCGAATTCGATCGTGGTTTTTAAAACGTCCTGATTATTATCGCCCTTTAATATCTTGCCGTGCATCTGGTAGATAACCGGCTCGATCGGCATCATGATAACAGCTGGTCCCTGGCAATTATATTCATGAAACTTGTTATCCGGCCCGTCCACTTCATACGATGTGCACCATTCTGTTTTATCTCCCCAATAGGCGGAAGCCCGCCGTGAATGGGGCGAAAGCGCAAGCCCTTCCTCACCGGCATAAATCAACGTGGTTTCTTTCATCACGCGTTCGGGTGCCTCGCCATAGACAGAAGCGATCCGGTCATTGAGCTGGCTGCGTCTTATTTGCGCGAAATTCAGGATTGCGCCGTAATCATATTTATTGATATCGCGCTTATCGCTGACCAGTTTTGTTTTGTACCGTTCGAAAATTCTCAAGGACTCGGACAGCTCGCCGAAACTGGATGCTTCGATAGGCCATCCGCCCTTCTCTTCTTCTTTAAAATATTCGCGGATAATCCAGTTGAGATAGACGAAGGGTTTCTGGCTCCGCCATGCCGTCGGATCGATGGCGGCGAATTGCCGGAAAATCTCTTTGGGTTCCCGGGGCCAGTTTTGGGCGGTTTCATCTAGCGCCAGCCGCGCCGCAAGTTGCGCCGCATAGGTGGCGCACATCATCTCATATCTGGCGTAAGGCTTTTGCATGAGCGTAAGATAAACAATTTTACAGTATTATGTCAATAAATTCCTCCTGTATTTACGCGCCAGATGGTCTAAAAGACTTCTTATGACCGCAACTATTATCGACGGCAAAGCGATTGCCGCAAAAGTTTTAGACGACGTAAAATCGAAAGTGGACACGATGACCCGCAAGCCGGGCCTCGCCGTGATTTTGGTGGGCGAAGACCCGGCCTCGAAAGTCTATGTCGGCAACAAGATCAAGGCCTGCGAAAAAACCGGCATCCGCTCCATCGAGCATAAACTGCCCGCGACCTCTTCCGCCGCCGAGATTAAATCCCTGATTGAAAAGCTCAACGCCGATAAGGATATCGACGGAATTTTACTTCAACTTCCCTTGCCGAACGGCCTTGACGGCGATGCGCTCGTCCAAACCATCACGCCGGAAAAAGATATCGACGGCCTCACTATCTTAAACGCAGGCAAACTGGTCGCAGGTCTTGATGGCCTCGTTCCATGTACGCCGCAAGGCTCGCTGATATTGCTCAAATCCGTCCTGCCTGACCTGACCGGCAAACACGCCGTCGTCATTGGCCGCTCGCTCCTGTTCGGCAAGCCGATGGCGCAGCTTCTTTTGCAGGAGAACTGCACCGTCACCATCGCGCATTCGAAAACCAAAGATTTAGCGTCTGTCGTTAAATCCGCTGATATCGTCATCGCCGCCGTCGGGCGCCCTCAGATGGTCAAGGCCGACTGGGTCAAACCGGGCGCCATCGTTATCGATGTCGGCATCAACCGCCTCGACAGCGGCAAACTCTGCGGCGATGTCGATTTCGAAGCCGTGAAAGATGTTGCGTCTGCCATCACCCCCGTCCCCGGCGGCGTCGGCCCGATGACCATTGCCTGCCTGATGCAAAACACGCTTAAAGCGGCCACATAAATCCGTTTTCTCATCCCCGCTCCCTTTTTTGTCATCCCTGCCCCCGCCTTTGTCATCCCTGCGAAGGCAGGGATCTCCTCTTACCACAGGGATCTCAAATAACCGACAGCTCATCCCATTCAGGGTTACTTTCCTCTATTAACCGTATTTTCCATTCACGTTTCCAGCGCTTGATACATTTTTCTCTATGAATGGCATCTTCAATCCGCCCGAAGGATTCAGCATAAATCAATTTACGGGTATTATATTTTTTGGAAAAACCCTCTACCAATCCCGCTTTATGCTCGTGGATACGGCGGGGCAGATCCGACGTAACGCCAGTATATAAAACCTCATTTGATTTATTGGTTAAGATGTAAACCATATGGGCCATGAGATGCCTGCCTCCGCAGGCATGACGATATTATTTTGAGCAGCTCCTGTCACCCCACTCCCTTTGTCAGCCCGGCGCTCCCTTTGTCACCCCGCCCTCTTACTTGCCATCCCCGCCCTCTTACTTGTCATCCCCACCCCCTTACTTGTCATCCCTGCCTTCTTACTTGTCATCCCTGCGAAGGCAGGGATCGCCGTCACCATTAATATTTGACATAAGCAAATATATTTTGCTACACCCTTGCCCATAAGTGATGCAAGAAACCAAACCGAGCAAAAACGATTTTTGACACACAATACAACCCTCAAAACAATTAGGTTGAAACGATGACCCGCCTTACCGGAAAATTTCAGGATACCGACCAGAAAGCAGGTCTTTACCAGACCTTGCTGCGTAATCGCCTTGGCTCGGTTTTTACCGGCGACGATATTGAGGATATCTTTATCAAACTGAAAAACCGCGCGCCGGAATTGCTGGAAGATAACGCGGTGACCAAGGATGTCGATATCAGCAAAGTCGTTCAATGCATCGGTATCGAAGACGGCATCACTTGGCGCGAAGCGAAAGCGCTTTGCCTTCGTGATCCTGTCCGCCTTCTAAATGTCGCCGCCCATCATGCAACCCATCCCCAAATATACGTTGTCAAAGGACTGAAACCGTTATGATCTTGAATATGCTGCGTAAGCCAACCCGCTACCTTCACTTAAGCGGCGATCCTGTTGGATATCCCAAACCCGTCAAGATTTTGCTGCGCGGAGAATTTATGGTCGCGGCTCTCGCTACCGCTTCCTTTGCCCAGCTGGAACATAACAGCCTGACTGTGCAGGCGTTGATAGGAAGCGCTCTGGGCATCGGGTTCTCAGCCAAGAAAAGAAACGCGATAGAAACCGCCTTTCGTAAAAGAAATGACTTGAAAGACAAGGTTATCAATAAAGAACCGTCCGATATAGAAGTGACCGCCAGTGTCAAACACCGCCTGATGTTCAATGAACTTGGCAGAGCCTATTTTCGCAGCAATCTGTTCGATGGCTTAGTGGCCACGGCGTCCATCACGCCTGCGCTGGCCGGCGTCTACATGCCGCTTCTGGCTACATGGACGACCAGCGCGATCGCCTATAATGTTTCTCAGGTCTATAATTTCAGGAAACTCGCCAAGGGCGACTGGGCCCTGACCGACGAGCCGCCGAAAAATACAGCGCTCGACCACCTGAAATCCAAAGCGCCAGAAATAAAATTAGTCCCGCAAGCGGCCTGAAAGGCTCAAATTTGCAAAATCTGAACCGGATAGTCTATAAATCGCCATCACTAATTACTGAGTAAAGGAACCACGATGCCTGAATTTAATATGGATGAACCTTATGTTGATATCATCCGCCGTGCTCTCGGCAAGGTTTTCGTCGCCGAAGACATTCGTACCATATTTTTCAATATAGCTGCGCAATGTCCGCAGGTTATTGAAGATCGCCCCGGAGCTCAACGTCATGAAAATATCGAATTCGCAAGCATCATTG
Organism: Micavibrio aeruginosavorus; assembly: GCA_003241285.1. GTDB lineage: Bacteria > Pseudomonadota > Alphaproteobacteria > Micavibrionales > Micavibrionaceae > Micavibrio_B > Micavibrio_B aeruginosavorus_A. Next base: position 2,059 of record QFOT01000095.1, on the reverse strand, counting down.
CCTCTCTGCAGAGGGAACAAGGCCTGTCTAGAAGCGAGGTCGAAAACATAATCGTAAAAAACCCGTATCTTCTTTTTGAAAGCCTCGAAGAAACGCCTGTCGAGAGGAAGAAGAAAAAATTAACCGCGCATTACAGCAACAGGGAAGAGTCGCGTATACCTTCTCCTTCCCACCCGATGATACAATCATCGCACCCTTCCATACGCTGAGGATAAAACCATGACCACCAGAACCCATGTCAAAAGCAAATTAAACGAGGCCGGTTTTATCGCCGAGGAAGCGGGCGAGCTTGCCGACCGCATGCTTAAATCCATCCCTTCTTCTTTAAGGGATGACAATTTATTTTTCGAATTTTCCACCAGTATAAAAAATCTTTCCAAATGGAACGGCAACATCCCGGCTCAGGATGCGCGGCGCGAATTATATATCGACCCGTCACCTTTGTTTTCGATGTGGAAACTGGCCTATGACGAGAAAAGCCCCGTCATGAAGATAAGAAGCGAAAGACTGGAAAAACGCCTGATTAATTTGAAAGAGCCTGAAAAGCCGAAACCGAAAATAGGGTTTGAATCTGCCGCGAAAGCCGAAACCCTTCCACAAATCGAAGCGCCTGCTCAGGCTGCTATCGAAACGCCCGTTGAAATACCTGTTGAAATACCCGTTGAAACAACTGTCGAAACACCTGTCGAAACCGCGGCCCCTGCCCGTGAAACCGCCCGGGAACCCTTGGCTTCTTACCTGCAGCATTCTCCGAGTCTTAAGTCGATTGCCGCCAGCGATTATTCAACCAGCCTGTTTTTCAATCAGGCCGCCCCGCCTCAATATGAGCGCGCGCAAAAGCTGGCGAAGGGCAACCGTCATGCCCGCCGCGCTGCCGAGGCCAAAGCCCGTCACAGAGAGCCGTAATTAAATAAAATGAAACAGGAAGTTGACGCGCGATTTATATTCGTTCGCCTGTGCGATACGGGCATGATGGTGGAACAGGCCGGGGATTTGACACCTGTCATCCTGCGCCATCTTCCGCCGGGCATCAAAGCCTCGGATCCTTTTTTCGATTTCAAACAATCGGTCAGGGAGATCGGCGCGATCGGCCCCGGGTATAAACAGGCCTTGCAGGATGCGATCAGATTTCCGGCAACGCTTTTTAACTGGCATGACATGGATTATATCCAGAAGGCTTCCGCCGCTTTGATTCCGCGCACCGAAATAGCCTCGAGCTTCAGCCGTGCCGGCAAAAGCGCGGAGATTGAAGTAAAACCGCCTTCTGCCACGGCAGAGATTGTTTCAAAAGAAAAACCGAAACAGACCCGCAACCGCAAAAGCCGCGAGATCGATTTCGCCGATCTGAAACAAACCATCCTCGACACTTTCGAAGCCGCCCTGCCCATCGGTTCGAATAAAAAAGTCGAATTTGGCAATTATAAAGGCACTACATGGGCGAATGTGAATGCCGCGCTGCGCGTCCATGCGCGGAAAAATCCCGATTGCGGCTTTGACTCCCTGACATCTTATATGAAGAAAGAAGGCCTGCAGCGCGCCAACAAATTGTCCAATAGGCCTGTACCTGAAACGGAAGAAACCCTTCCTCTCATTTCTCCGCGCACGACTTATGAAGTGATACAAATCCTGTCCTCGCATATCAAGCGCAGCGGCGCAGTGCCGCCTCTGCAGGACGGCTACCTGACAGGCTCGTTTAACCGTGCCCGTGTCGAGGATATCAACCACAGCCTTGCGCGCGGCGAACTCGCCGGTTTGAAATCGGTCTTCGGTGCCAAAACGCCAAAGAATATCGAACAGGTTCTGCTTTATTCCGGCTTCGCCGCTTATCGGGGCAAGGGCGAGAGCAGGCATTTAATTCTGACACTTGACCAATAGATCAATATACCAAGGGGATTTGAAAATGAAGATTACGACTATATTCGGCAAAGCCATGGATAAAATAAATCTCGCCATGAACGGCCTTTCCTCGTGCCGCCGCGAGATCGTCATGCGAGAAGAGATCGTGGAAGAAAGTGTTCTCCGACCCGATCGACTTGCGCACCCGGTCGGGGCGAACCGG
>QFOT01000094.1 GCA_003241285.1 Micavibrio aeruginosavorus | reverse complement strand
GGACGAAATCACTTCTGAAGGCCGTACCCCACAAGAGGAATTAATAAAGCTCACATGGGAGGGCGCTGGTGAAAGGTTTAGTTGGCAGATACCTGATAAAATCCGCAATACGATTGAATATGAATTAAAATTCATAGCCCAAGAGAACTTTGCCTCGTATTTCCTGACTGTATATGATGCGGTGCGTTTTGCTAGATCCAAGGGGATATTGTGCCAAGGCCGTGGCTCGGCCGCCAATTCTGCCGTTTGTTATTGTTTAGGCATTACGTCCGTTGACCCGACGAAGGTTGAACTTCTATTTGAGCGGTTTATTTCCTCTGCTCGCGACGAACCGCCGGATATTGACGTTGATTTTGAGCATGAGCGCCGGGAAGAAGTCATGCAATACGTCTTTGAGAAATATGGCAGGCATCGCGCTGGGATCGTGGCAACCGTGTGCGAATATAGGCAAAAGAGTGCCATTCGTGACGTTGGCAAAGCAATGGGCCTTTCACCTGACACAATAACCCGGCTTGCACGGTCTATTTGGGTTCACTCAACGGAGTGGTTTGAGGAAGAGCGTATAAAGGAGCAAGGTTTAGATGCAACCGATAATCATCTAAAGAAGGTAATAAACTTGGCAGGCCTTCTTTTAGGCTTTCCCCGTCATTTATCACAGCATACAGGCGGATTTGTCATTACGCGCGGCGCGCTTTCAAGCCTATGCCCAATCATGAACGCCTCTATGAAAGACAGGACATGTATTGAATGGAATAAAGACGATATTGACCGGTTAGGAATGCTCAAGGTGGATTTGCTTTCACTAGGAATGCTTACATGCGTTCAAAAGTCATTCTCTATTTTAGAGGAGCATTATCAAATTAAGCATGATTTAGCATCATTGCCCAAGGAGGATAGCCAAACCTATGACATGATATGTAAGGCAGACACCGTGGGCGTCTTCCAAATTGAAAGCCGCGCGCAAATGAATATGCTTCCGCGCCTTAAGCCTCGTTGTTATTACGATCTAGTAATTGAAGTAGCTATCGTCCGCCCCGGCCCAATTCAGGGCGATATGGTCCATCCCTACATAAGAAGGCGTAACGGCAAAGAAGCCGTTGAATATCCCTCAGAAGCATTGAAAGAGATCCTTAGTAGGACTTTAGGGGTTCCGCTATTTCAAGAACAAGCAATGAAAATTGCAATTGTCGGTGCTGGTTTCACTCCGGCGGAGGCCGACGAGCTTAGACGGTCTATGGCAACATTCAAATTTAAAGGCCTCGTAAATACTTTTCAGGAAAAGCTTATCAATGGAATGCTTGCAAATGGCTATACAAGAGAATTTGCGGAGCGTTGTTTCAGACAATTAGAAGGTTTCGGGAGCTATGGCTTCCCGGAAAGCCATGCGGCGAGTTTTGCCCATATCGTCTACGCTTCTTCATGGATTAAATGCCATTACCCGGATGTTTTTTGTTGTGCCCTTCTCAATAGCCAACCGATGGGATTTTACGCACCAGCGCAAATAGTCCGGGACGCGCGCGAACATGGCGTTGAAGTCCGGCCCGTTGATATAAACCACTCTTATTGGAACAACACCTTAGAAGAAATCTCAGGCCAATATTATGCCGTCCGTCTTGGTTTCCGGCAGGTGAAAGGCCTCAAGTTTTCAGAAATGGAATTACTTACCAGTAGCCGCACCTTTTTTAACGATATGGCGGCGCTGGTGGCAACTGGCATTTCCAAAACTACGCTTGAAACTTTGTCAAAGGCGGACGCTTTGCGATCTATAGGATTGGACCGCAGACAGGCGCTTTGGGAGTCCAAAGGAATAGAGACGGTCAACTACGAACTATTTGCGGCTCATCCTAATCAGGCTTTGACGGAAACAGAAATTGTTTTGCCAAAAATGTCTCAAGGCGAACATGTCATACAAGATTACATTACATCATCATTGAGCCTGAAATCGCACCCTATAACCTTCGTAAGAACCAAACTTAAAAAATTGAAAATAGTTGCGAGTGAAAAGCTAAGGCTCTTAAAAGATGGCAACACCATCCGCGTGGCTGGTATGGTGTTAATCCGCCAAAGGCCCGGTGGTGGTAATGTCCTGTTTATTACCATTGAAGATGAGGCCGGGACCGTGAATTTAGTTGTTTTCAAAACAATCTTTGAAAAATATCGGAAAGAAATTCTCTATGCCAAGCTTCTCATGGCCGAAGGAAAGCTACAGAAGGAAGGCGAAGTAATACATGTTGTGGCAGACAAATTCCGTGACCTAACCAGCTTCTTTGATGACATGGCAACTGGCAACGGGGAGCAACTGCCGCTGTTGGTATCGCGCGCAGACGAAGTGAAGCACGGCCAGATTGGCAGTCATGTTAATAAAGTATTTCCAGAAGCGAGGAATTTCCGGTGAAATATATTTCCTTAGTGTCTATCATCTATTAGATCAAACATCATTAAATCGCCACTACGCTTTTGGTAAATGATGTCCTGAACCCTCTCTTTGCTGATTACGTGAAGTCTGTCATCTTTCATATATATAACTGAGTTATTTAAATTTCTGATGACGTTAACTTTCGCAGATCTACCATCGGAAAAAATCATACTGACTGTCGGGGGTGAATTTGACACAGCCTTGCCCAACACATAAGAAAAATTCAGGCACATACAAGATAAGCATATAAGGTGATAGTAGCGCCCATAACTAACCGAAGTTTCTTTGGTCATGACGGCAATCGCTAAGATTGTCACAGTTGATAAGACGACAATTAAAGCTACGGCATCGGGGTAAAATATCCACTGCCAAAATAAATAAACAAATGCAGGGATGAATAAAGCAGTGAAAATCCACGAAAGGCATTTTCCAAATTTCCTCTCAAATTCGGACCTATCAGCGGTATCAGGAGACTTTGCTTTACTATGAGCAATAGACCAATAGACAGCTCTCTCATAGGCTAAGGCCAAAAAAATAACAAACGGAAGGCTCGTAATGGCAGACGTGACGTAATCGGAGAGCTGAAAGTGATTTAAGAGAGTTAATCTAATCGCCAAGAAAAATCCAAAATTATAAATAACTGCAAAGAGAAATGATAAGGTCGCCGCAACAGATAGCAACTTTCCCCATGCTTGGATGTCTAATACAAATTCTTCAAACTTATCGCTCATACCCACCCCAGTATTGGAAAACAGACAAAAGTAAGTCATCCCCCACCATACTTCGGGTCCTTCCTCGAGAAAAGCCTGTCGGGTGCCGCGCGAGCGCCAAATATTTCTAGTTTGCGGACGTCTGGAACTATCAACTTTGAGAAACTGGAAACTCAAAATTTCCAAAAATTCATGTTGTCATTGCGGCACAAGCGTAACTTGAATTTGAAAATGCGATTTCAGTTTCGCGAGTTGCAAAAACCGTCTGAGACAAATGAGACAATTTTTTGACAATAAATTCGTTTTAAGCCTGTGCCCCAATGCTAAAATGAATTTTCCGAGCGTTGCAAGTATTGCAACGCACACTCAACACTTTCTGGAAACTTTCAAACTTCAGAAAATGCAAGTAATGCTTGTGTAGCAGGCCTAACCATCACTTTTGCCGGAAATTGAAAGTTTCCAAAGTTTCCGAACTATCAACTTGTTACGGCAAACATCGTTGTCCGTCAGGATATTGAGTCACAAGAGGAAATAAGTTGCTTCGCATAACTTTCCGCCATCGTCTTGACCCAACCCGCAGACGTGATGAAGAGGGTTAACGCAAAGTGAATTATAGTTACCACAAGGACGATTTTCTGCTCATTGTTAAAAGAAAAAAGCCAATCAAAGAAATTATAACTAATTGCCATCTGCGGGATGATGATGATTACAAGTAGAATGCAGTCACATGAAAGGGCGACCCATTTTAAACCCCAATAATTTCTTCGGAACCCATAATTAATGTTTTCTTCGTAGACTAATGGAAATTTTTCTTTGTCACGGGTTTTTGCAACCAGCCAGTCAGAAGCTGATGAATAAGCCTCATCAGCCTTAACTTTATTGCCATTTTCTGAGTTTAAATCAGGTAGCGAAAAATTAGGAATATTCTGCGCGAGAAACTTATGATAGCGAGCTTTTGAAATAGCGTTCAGGCGCCTGTCAGAGTGGCGCAGCATTGTAACCGATGGCTTACCTCCCCATTCACGAAACAGCTTACTTTCACGTGACTTACCTAAGTTTCTACCGATATGCGTTAGTAGAATTGATCCTCCGAAATACCCTAAGATAGAAACAAAAGTTGCAGCGCGAGTTTCTAATTCAGGAACTAATAAGTATATCGCTACCGGCACAGGGAGGATTGCAAGTAAGGCAGGCTGAAGCCTGGCTGTAAAACTATAGCGATTAGAGATCAACTCAATCATAAGTTACCCTTCTAAAAATGAATCTGCCATCAACGCTCTATATCCACCCGGCGTATGAATCAACAAAATTGAAGGGGTAGTGCGATAGCCGCCGATAATTTTTGCAGTATCTCTATCCATTTGAGAGGGACCGCTTGTTACCAAATGGCTATGCCATGTTCCAAGCGAATATAATGCCCAGTTACTAGAATTTCCATACTCATCAAGTTTAGAATGCAGGCCTTTACGACCTAACGTAAACTGACTCGCGCTTCTAACGGAATCTTCCGGCGCTTCCAAAACGTCTACTACATGAAAAGTCTTTGAATGTAATGATATTCGCCCTATAAGAACTCCACCAGTTTCAACCGTAGGATAAAGCGAGACTTCTTCACGAATTTTTTTTGCTGCTCGGTCGTGTAATCTGATTTTCCATGACCCGATATCATCAATATCAACTATGATGACAGGCGCAACATCAATTGACTTATAAGAAGCACTGATATCGTCTTCACTCAATTGCCCAATTAGAATATTACCTACATGCGGAAGACCGGCACGCGCGAAGCTTAACAAACGCTCAGAAATTCCGGCAGAGAATACAGATAAACGCCCGTCAGACATTGGCATCGTTACAGATCCGCATCCCTGTCCTATTTCAACAGTCTCTAACAATGACTCCTCATTTGGAAAAACCAATGGTTTTAGAGATGCGTCATAGTAGCAAATGGCAAAAAATTCGGCAAAAAGGTCATTTAAACAGGGATTTTTCTCTTTACCCTCGGTGACAAGAACACCGACTTTTCCACGCGAAAACATAACAGCTTCCATAGCGCGAATATTTGTTTCTATAGAGCCAATAGCTTCTCGGACAGCAAGAGACGCAGTAGTATTCAATACCGCAAAGGTTTTATCTCCTGTTACGATTTTCATCTCTTTTTTTACAGATGAGAGATAGATAAAATCAGCAACTAAAGGTTGGCAATTCTGCCCGAAATTTTCTACAGCCTCCGCCAGCATGAATGCCTTGTAGCTTGGCGGCAAGGTCTGAATCACTCTCGGCGATGGCAGTAGAGCATGCCTAGCAAAATTATGCGGAGCCATCGTTTTGTTATCTATAATTACAGATGGAGACCATCCGCATCTCGCTAAATGTAACGCAATTTTTGATCCAAGGCTTCCAGCCCCTATTAGCGATAGCCTTTTTGGTGAATTTGGAGCCGCCGGATCGCCACCTGAAAGCTTAAAAAGCAAATCTGCGTTTATTGATTGTCGCAATGATGCTGGAAACACAGCCGTATTATTTCCTTCAGGGAATACAGGATTAATGCCCATCTCAAAAAGAAACGGAACAAGTTCAACGTTTGAATCGGTGGCAATCATTTTTGCAGGACGGCGAACACAAAAGATGACTGGAAACGCAAACGTTTTATCAGCCGTAAATTCTGCCAACGTAGATTGAAGAATCCCAAATGCCATATCAAAGGACCGCTCACATTCAAACGCGATTGAAAGTGCCTTCAGTCCCGCCAAAGTAGATACATCTTCAGGCGCATATTTATCGGATATGATTAAGTCTCCTGAGGACGATTTTCCAGCCCAAATTACAAGCGCAAGACTTGTTCCAGACCGATTCTTCGGGTAGTTCTGCCAAGATCTTTCCGTGAATATTTTTTCTACCGACTTTTTGTTGATCGTAAACTGATCTTGAGAAATTTCTCCGTGAAGTGATTGCGCTGTCAGCTCGTCTTTTATTCTGTTATATCTGAAGGCGAAGAACTTGAAGCCTCCACGTTCATCTATTGTATCGCGGATTGCGATTTCATCGGCCACTAAAGTAAAACTAACATTGTCACGCCTGCGAGGCTCCCACCCTTGATCCAGATCAATCAAACTTTCTTCCGCCGCTTTAGATAGCCATCCAACTAACTGCGTGATAATACCCAAAACACCAAAGTTGATGTAAAATTCACCAAGATCGCCCAGCACGATACATGGAACCGGACGTTTATCCGCGGTTAACCACGGTTGCAGATGAGCCAATTCGCGACTGAAATTATCTCTTAACGATATTTCGGGCGGCTTTAGAGGGAATTTTTGCGAAAAATCAAAGCGTACTTCTTCAAACAGCTTAACACCATTCGGGCTTTGGCCACTTGCGCGCCACGCATTTGGAAGTGGAATTTCCAGCGTCAACATGAAACTGCTAATTCCACTTGTGACGTTGTGCTGCGGGGCTGCAATAGATATAACAGATGGATGCTGTTTCGCGTCGTGGATCGCGCGGAGGACAGTTTCGCTTATTTCGGGCATTTCTTAATTGCCGTGACCTAAAGGTTGGCTTCCAACAGCTCCTGAGCTTATCACTGATATATTCTTGTTAATCAGTGTCGGATTTTTTGCTCCATTCCGGTTTATTGTTATCTCATACACTCCGTTTTGGTCACCTACGCAAACAAACGTTCCGCCAGCGTTCTTTGCAATAATCTCGTACTCGCGCTTCGCGCCAATGCACGGCGGATCCTTGCCGTCGTCCTCAATTGGCTTGCAGCTTGCAATAATGGTTGCACCGGTAAGAGCTTGCCCTAGTGCGCTTCTTGCGTCTGGTGACGATTCTGCATTTTCACCATTTTGACTCCAGCTATCATAAGAAAGACTATGCCAAGAGCAATGATGAGGTGCCTGTAAGATATGATATTGCAAATTCTCGCGGGCATCTTTGTGCCGGTTCCAAAGCATATCCCATATAGCAACTTCGGCATCGCCTGCGGTTAAAAATTTACAGACATCTTTGACCCCTTCTGCGCTCATTGAAATCTGCAGAATCGTACTTGAATGGTTTTTACTACGAACATCTTCAATCGCCTCGTCATCGTCTTTCGGCATTGGAGCCAGCAGCCTTATACTGAACGTATCATCTGTTACACCATTTATATGGCTGAAGACATCATGCGTCCGGATCAAAATCTCGCCGAGATCGTCTGTTTTTCCATTTTCATCTTCTCCAAGTATCAAGATGCGATTTCCATCAACGGATCCCTCGCCCTTTCGGAACGCCGATACTCTTCTGCGGGCCTCTGCGTTGTAAGCCAGCGCATCGTCGCAAAGGACATGCTCTTTGCTTGCACGACGGAACACCATCGGGGACGACCACATTTGGCGGATCATAATCTTGTCATCGTCCTCCGACCAGTCATCAGGATGGCCAAGATGAAAATGTTTATTTAATCCCGTACAATGATCTTTATCCGGATGGGAAATAAGAATAGCATCCACATACAAGCGGCCATTTTCTCTTCTGAGGCGAGAACGCAAATCCGTGGCAACATCAAACGTGTCATCATCAGGGTCGTCAGCCGCTTGGCGAATGTCCATATCAATCAGTAACTGTTTGCCGGATTCAAACTCAACTAACGTCATATCGCCGTTACCAACCGGGAAAAAAAGAATTTTTGCCATCAATCGCCTCTATTCATCAACATATTGTGTTATTCGTGGTCGTATACCACAATATGTTGATGTGATCAATAGATGTTGAAATTTAATTAGGTGACAATACTGTATTGTGGAATTTTCTCCATTATACGGCCATCACCTACAGGTTATTTAAGGGGTAGAGTAAGGGGTACACGGCAAGTTTCATGATAAGAAGATCAAGCTTAGTCAGATATTTAGATTGAGTTATCAATCCCTGTATCGCCACCATTTTCTTTGAAATCAATAGCTTAGCAATAGTTTTACTCGGTGGTACAACCGAGTAAAACTATTGCTATTTGTGAATTTTTATCTGTTTTAGCCAAGCCAATGCATTAACTGCTTAAATCCTGCCCAAACTGAGTATTAGGGGCATATTTTGGGGGCAGGATAATTTCGAGAAGCCACTTGCTCATTTGATGGCGGATAAGAAAAAAATATAAAGGAATGAGCTTCTTTTAAGCCTACTCCTGACACTCGCGGCACGTTCCGTGAAGCTCGGCGTTCCAGCGTGAAAGCTGAAACCCCGTCTGATCTATCTTTTTCTGCAAAGGTTGAGGTAGGTCGCAAAGATGGACTTCCTCTACCAGACCACATCCATCGCACACCATGAATTGCGAGCCCACATGATGATGTCCAGCATGGCACGATACAAAAGCATTCATACTTTCTATCTTATGAACAAGCCCTTGCTCAATCAAGAAATCGATGGCCCTGTAGGC
>QFOT01000093.1 GCA_003241285.1 Micavibrio aeruginosavorus | reverse complement strand
ATTACAAAAATAAAGAGCTTGGCGATCCGATGGTATCGGAAAACCATATTGTTTCGCTTGGCTGGGCTGATCCTTTCGAGCTTGAGGAAATGGTTACGCTCGCTTACCGCATTAATGATTACCTGAACGGTTTATTTGCCGGCTTGAATATACGCCTCGTTGATTTCAAGATTGAATTCGGGCGTTTATTCGGTGAATTCGATGAGCTGTATATCCTGCTTGCCGATGAAATTACCCCTGACAATTGCAGGCTTTGGGATGCGCGCACCAATGAAAAGCTAGATAAAGACCGCTTCCGCGAAGATATGGGCGGCTTGATTGATGCCTATCAGGATATTGCCAAACGTCTAGGTCTTATCCCGGAAAGCGGAATTATTCAGGGCGGCAATATTGACGAACAGATCGCCTCCGGTTTAAGTGAGATTGATAACGAACTGGGTCGCGAAAAAAAATTGCGCTCCGTTAATAAGGCGCCACCAACCAAGCCATGGAAGTCATAAGATGAAAGCTATTGTAAAAGTAATGCTCAAAAAAGGCGTTCTCGATCCGCAAGGAAAAGCCATAGGTCATGCGCTTTCCGGTCTGGGCCTTGACGGCGTTGGTGAAGTCCGTCAGGGAAAAATCATCGAGATCGAAGTGCCGGACGGCACGTCTGAAGCCAAGATCAAGGAAATGGCGGATAAACTCCTCGCCAATCCGGTGACGGAAGATTACGAGATAAAAATAGGCTGATTAACTGAATAATTAAATGTCATCCCCGCGAAAGCGGGGATCTCTGTATCTGGATAACACGGAGATTACCCCACTCGCGGGAATGACACAGTGCTGGTTTTGTGATTTATTCGTAATCATGAAGAAAACACCCCTCCATGCCATGCATATCGCGCTGTCTGCCAAAATGGGCGAATTCGCCGGATATGACATGCCGCTCTATTATAATGAAGGCGTTCTGAAAGAGCATGAATGGGTTCGCGCTCATGCGGGTATTTTTGACGTTTCGCATATGGGGCAGGTTGTATTTCATGGAAACGATACGATCCGTTTTCTTGAAGCGGTAACGCCATCCAATTTTCAAACCGCTAAACCGTTTGTCTCCAAATATACAGTCTTGACCAATGAGTTAGGCGGTATCGTTGATGATCTGATTATTACGAAACTCTCCGATCAGAATTTCTTTGCCGTGATTAACGCAGGCTGCAAAGAAAAAGATATCGCATGGTTTGTCAGGCATTTAATCGGCGATGTTGAAATTCAATATCTGGATGAGCGCGCCTTGATTGCCATACAGGGTCCAGAAGCTGAGAAAGCTCTGCTTGAATCTACCGGTATCGATACATCCCAGCTCGGTTACATGCGGATGATGGAGGCTGACCTTGAAGGCACAACAGTTTTTCTCTCGCGCCTTGGCTATACCGGCGAAGACGGGTTCGAAATTTCCATTCCTGCCGATAAGGTTGAATCCCTTTGGGATCGCTTGTTACTTCATCCATCTGTGAAACCGGTTGGACTTGCGGCCCGCGACTCTCTGCGTCTTGAAATGGGCTACTGTCTCTATGGGCATGATATCACTGATAAGACGACACCGCTCGAAGCTGATTTGGCTTGGGTGATGGGTAAGGACAATTCGGGCTTTATAGGGGCAGAGCATGTCCATGCGCCAAAACGTAAACGGGTAGGTTTTAAACTCGTCGATAAAGGCATTGCCCGCGAAGGGGCTGAAATCCGCACTATGCGTGATGAGGTGATAGGCACTGTGACAAGCGGTACATTTTCCCCGACGTTGAAACAATCGATCGGGCAGGGTTATGTCCCTATTGAATATGCTGCTGAAGGCACGCAGGTCTTGGTCCATGTGCGCGGTAATAATATTCTGGCAGAAATCGTTAAAATGCCATTTGTCCAACCGAAGGTAAAAAAGTCATGACCCCAAATATTATAGAGCAATATACGAAAGACCATGAGTGGGTCAAAATCGAAAACGGCGATACGGCGGTGGTCGGTATTACCGAATATGCACAGCATGCGCTGGGCGATCTGGTTTATGTCGAGCTGCCGAAAATGGGTGCGCAGTATAAAAAAGGCGCTTACTTTGCCGTTGTTGAATCCGTCAAAACCGCGGCGGAAGTTTATACGCCTGTGTCCGGCGAGATTATCGCCGTGAATGACGCACTGGCGCAGGATGCTGAGCTTCTCAAAGATGCTGAAAATGGCTGGATCGTAAAAATAAAAATTACAGATCAGGCAGAGCTTGATGGATTGATGGATAAAGCCCAATACGATGAATATTTGACAACTATATCTTGAGTGCTTCCCCCGCGGACGCGGGGGTCCAGATGCCCGCCTGCGTGGGCAAAGCAGTTTTATGAGGCGCCATGAGATATCTACCTTTAACAAAATCTAATCGTGCAGATATGCTCAAAGCTATCAGCGTTTCTCACGTTGATGAATTATTCAAGGATGTTCCGACGCAGGCCATGCGTAAGGAACTGGCCGATCTGCCTTCGTTTAAAAGCGAGCTGGATGTTGAGCGAGCAATGCAGGCTTATGCCTTGCAAAATCGCGCTGCCAGTGCGGGCCCATTTTTTCTGGGGGCGGGAATTTACAATCACCATATCCCGGCTAGCGTCGATTATATTATCCAGCGCTCTGAATTTCTAACCGCCTATACGCCATACCAACCGGAAATTGCTCAAGGCACGTTGCAGGTGATTTTCGAATTCCAGTCGATGATCGCCCAACTGACCGGGCAGGATATAGCGAACGCCTCTATGTATGATGGGGCCACTTCGACAGCCGAAGCGGCGCTTATGGCAATGCGCCTGACAGGCCGCAGGAAAATTGTACTGGGCACGGAATTAAATCCACAATACCGAGAAGTCTTACAAAGCTATCTGTGGAATTTCGACGATGCAGAACTGGCTGAGGGTGTACCTGATGATCAAACGGCTTGTGTGATCGTTCAGTCACCTGATTTCCTTGGAACGCCGCATTCTTGTGCTGATTTCAAGGCGCAATGCGATGCCGTCGGCGCAAAACTTGTTGTCGTGATTACAGAGATCGTCTCACTCGGCATGCTGCCGCCGCCGAGCGAGGCCGATATCGTTTGCGGAGAAGCACAATCCATCGGGTTGCCCATGTCATTCGGTGGTCCACATTTAGGATTTTTCGCCTGCAAGGAAGAATATCTGCGCCAGATGCCCGGACGTTTATGCGGCCAAACCAATGACGCAGACGGTAAGCCGGGCTTTGTTTTGACGCTTTCCACACGCGAACAGCATATTCGCCGCGAGAAAGCCACATCGAATATCTGTACCAATCAGGGCTTGTGTGCGCTCGCCTTTACGGTCCATATGGCGCTTCTTGGCGAGAGCGGATTTAAAAATCTAGCGCAGCTCAATCACGAACGCGCCTGCGCCTTGGCAGATACCTTGGGAGCCGCAGGATTTGAAATTGAAAATGAAAATTTCTTCAATGAATTTGTTGTGATTTTAAAAATTCCTGCCAAGGATGCCATTAAAAAACTGACGCAGAAAAATATTATCGGCGGGTATGCACTGGACGGTAACAGGCTTCTGGTTTGCGCGACTGAAATGACAATGGATTCAGATATCAAATTGTTTGTCGAGGCACTCTCATGAGCAAAGACTTAATCGGCAATTCACGGGCGTTACATTACGAGGAACCCTTACTGTGGGAATTGCCACAGGGCGACACGGGCGGTGTTGATTTTCCAAAGGCGAATATAAAATCCCGCACTGGATTACCAATTCGTGAAACAATCGGCTTGCCTGATTTAAAAGAGCCGCAAGTCGTGCGCCATTTCGTGCGGTTATCGACGAAGAATTATTCCATCGATCATGGTTTCTTCCCGCTCGGGAGCTGCACGATGAAACATAACCCGCGCCTGAATGAGAAAATGGCGCGGCTTCCCGGTTTTGCAACCATCCATCCCCTGCAACCGGAAGAGACGGTTCAGGGCGCGCTTGCCTTGATGTATGAACTGCAGCATTGGCTTGCTACTCTTACAGGTTTGCCCGGTGTTTGCCTGTCGCCAGCGGCGGGCGCGCATGGCGAACTGGCTGGCATTATGACGATTGCCCGTGCGCATGAAATCAAAGGCAATCATCACAAGACGGTTATCCTCGTGCCTGATTCAGCACACGGCACCAATCCAGCGACCGCTGCAATGTGCGGTTATACGATCCGCGTGATACCGACCAAGGAAACGGGCCGTGTAAACATTGAAGCTTTTAAAGCGGCTCTCGGCGACGGCTACGATGTAGCAGGCATGATGGTGACAAATCCGAATACCTGCGGTTTGTTTGAAAGCGATATTTTGGAGATTTCAAAACTTCTACATGACGTCGGCGGTTACTTCTATTGCGATGGTGCAAACTTCAACGCGCTGGTCGGTAAAATCCGCCCGGCTGATTTCGGTGTCGATGTCATGCATATCAATCTGCATAAAACATTTTCGACCCCGCATGGCGGCGGCGGTCCGGGCTCAGGTCCAATTTGCGTGACGGAAGAGTTATCGCCTTACCTGCCGGTGCCGACGGTTGTAAAATCCGGTGATGTCTATCATCTTGAAACTATCAATGAACGGGACACAAGTTTTGGCCGCCTCAAAGGCTTTCACGGGCAATTCGGCATGTTCGTACGCGCTTTGTCCTATATGAAATCTCACGGCTCTGATGGTTTGCGCCAGGTTTCCGAAGATGCTGTATTGAGCGCAAACTATATTCTGTCGCAATTGAAAGATGATTATCATGTTCCTTATGCGGGGCCATGCATGCATGAATGCTTGCTAACCGATAAACTGCAAAAAGAAGATGGCGTCACCACGCTCGATATCGCAAAGATCTTGGTGGAATACGGCATTCACCCGATGACGGTTTATTTCCCGCTGGTTCTACCGGGCACGATGTTGATCGAACCGACCGAAACTGAAGACAAGGATTCCATCGACCGTTTTATACAGGTCATGAAACTGATAGCGGAAAAAGCGAAAGCCAATGATCCCTCCCTCCATGAAAACCCGGTTACCAGCCCGCGTCGAAGGCTTGATGAAGTGACGGCGGCTCGCCAGCCACGTCTAAGGTGGAAATCGTAATCTCCTGATCCGGTTTTGATAGGCTGGCCATACCCATTATGGTATAGTTAGCCTTATAAGCAAGGAGGCTTAAATGATCAGGTTGAGTAGCTTAAGATCAGTTTTTGGTTGGGATAAGAATGCCGTCGATCTGGCAGACAACCTCAGTGGAAATTCCAGCCGTGAAAACATTCAAAAAGTTCTTGGTGGCCTAAGGATGCGCCAGATTTTTTATCGCGGACCTCGTTTTCTTATGCGCAGTTTTACAGGAGTGGCAAAGGTCTTTAAGCCATCTTCATCAAAAACATCGCCGTCGCCCTATGTGGATTAATTATTAATAACAATGACTTAACTGGTTTAACTTGATTAATTCACCGTAAAGTATTATTTTCTGGTTATGAGCAAACAGCGCCAAAAATCTCTGGTCGAAGCCTTCAGCGGTCATCCGCCGAATACGGCTGCGATTGATGTGGCTGGTAGCTTCAACCTGACTTATAGCCGTGAGGGTATGTCGAAAGTCATGGCGGCTGTTCACGCCTCTGGTCAGGATAATTTCTGGCATAAACGCAGCCGCGATATGATTGTTCAGCCGTCGTCTTTTGCAAAGAGCATATCTTCGGCTTCGCCGAAACGCTCGAGCCTTTCCATGTCCTTTGGTGCTTCGAAATCATTTGCGGGTTATACAGCACCTCGCGCGGTTTCCGTTATGCCGACAAGAGCATTCAAGCCATCGTTCAGTTTCTTCGGCATGGCCGCTTAATTTTAAGTGCCTTCAATAAAATATCTTCACCAGCATCCTGATTTTTTATCCGGTCTGCAAAAGCTTCTTAAACAAGACAAGATTTTTCGTGGGCTAAATGTCAAACCCGAAGAGATGCTTTGGCCGAAACGCAGTTTAAACTTTCAATCGTTCATTTCCGCAATTGTCAGCCAGCAGATCAGCGTGAAGGCGGCGGCTTCCATTTACAAAAAGCTTGTCGATCGGTTGCATGGCGAATTAACGCCGGATAGTTTTTTATCTTTAAGCGATGAAGATTTGCGCGCCTGCGGTTTGTCTTACGGCAAAATTAAATACGGGCGCGGCGTGGCGCAGGCGATTCTTACCAAAGAATTCTCACCTAAACGTCTGCATAAAATGAACGATGAAGAGGTGATTGCCGATATCACGAAACTGTCAGGTTTCGGTGTCTGGTCGGCGCAAATGGTTTTGATATTCTCGCTTGCAAGACCCGATATCTGGCCGGTTGGCGATTTGGGCATACAGCTTGGGGCAGGGCGTTATCTGCGTTTAAAAGAAAAACCTGATCTGGTAACTGTAAAAGAACTTGGCGAACGCTGGAAAGGCAACCGTTCAGCGGCAAGCTTGTTATTGTGGCATATTGCGAATAATAAACTGGAGATTTAAGGCAAAAACTGCTCTTTCAGCATTCGCTCTTCCAGTGAATGATCGGGATCGAAGAGGATGGTTTTTGATACGCCGCTGCTTTGGCGCACTTCGACAGAGACGACATTCCTGACTTCGAAATCGTCGGCGGTGGCGGACACAGGGCGCTTTTCGTTTTCTAAAATCTCGAAACGAATGGCAACGTGGCTTGGCAAAAGTGCACCGCGCCAGCGTCTCGGGCGAAAAGCGCTGATCGGCGTCAATGCAAGTACGTCCGAGCTTAAAGGGATGATGGGACCATGCGCGGAAAGATTATAGGCGGTGCTTCCGGCAGGTGTCGCCACCAGAACGCCATCACAAATAAGCTCGGGCAGGCGCTCGATACCATCTATCTCGATACGAATTTTTGCGGCTTGACGGACCTCGCGCAAAAGAGAAACTTCATTGAACGCCAGTGCATCATAGGTTTTGCCTTTATCGTCGGTGGCTTTCATCGACAGCGGATATATTTCCTGTTTATGCGCGGATTTTATTTTATCGACCAAGCCCTCGATAATATACGGGTTCATCAAAAATCCGACCGAACCGCGATTCATTCCATAGACAGGTAAATCATTATATCCTATCGCCTGGTGAAGTGCTTCGAGCATCGTGCCGTCACCGCCGAGTGCAACGACGATTTCGGCTTCCGCTATCTCGCTTTGGCCATACAAAACCGTCAGGCTTTTATAGGCTTCCTGCGCCTCTGGTGATGTTGAATGGATAAAATGAATTTTCATTTATATCTACTTGGCCTGAGCGACATTGGACGGCGCGCGGCCTGCATTGTCTTCCTGCCATTTAGCAGGATTCTTCAGGAAGGCTTCGACAGATTGCAGTGTTTCCTCATCGAAATAATTTTCCTGTTTCGCGACATCAAGCACGTTCCACCAGTTGCACAACGAGTGAAGCGTTAGTCCCATATCTTTCATATTGGTTTCCGATTGCGGAAATATTCCGTAGTGGAACACAACGAAAGCGTGTTCGATCGTAGCGCCGGCAGCGCGGAGCGCATCGACGAAAACTTTCTTGCTGCCGCCATCGGTCTGCAAGTCTTCGATCAGGATGACATTCTTGCCTTCTTCATCGAGGCAGCCTTCGATCTGCGCCATGCGACCGAAGCCTTTCGGTTTTTTACGAACATAGAGCATCGGTTTTTCCAGACGCTCGGCAATAAAAGCGGCATAGGGAATACCGGCGGTTTCGCCGCCTGCTAAATAATCAATTCCGCTCAGGCCGATATTTTTCTTCAGCATATTGGCGGCAAAATTCATCAGCGTCGTGCGTTCTTTTGGGAAGGCGATCAGGCGGCGGATATCGACATAGACAGGTCCGATCTTGCCAGAGGTATAGACGAAAGGCTCTTTCGAATTGAACAAAACGGATTTTGTAGAGAGCAATATTTTTGCGGCTTCGCGGGCGGTATCGATCATAAATTTATTCCTTCTGATGCCGATGAATAAAGCATTTTCTGCCCTGAATGACAACTATTGCAATGTTATTGGCTTACCCAAACCACACGGGCAACCCAGGCAATATCGGTCAGAGGATAGGTCAAATCCTTGAATTCGTTGTTGAAGGATTTCAGTTCGATTTTGCTGGCGGTCTGGCGGATCAATTCCTTGACCATGACTTCGCCTTTAAGGGTTCGAACGACAACGCGGTCGCCGCGGCGCACGGCGGCGCCGGGGGCAACGATTAAGCGATCACCGCCGCGATAAAGCGGCTCCATTGAACTGCCGGTAATCTCGAGTGAATAAACGCGTCCCTGAAAAGGGTCGAGGCCGGGAAACTGAATTTGATCCCAGCCATCGCCGACAGGATAGCCTGCATCATCGAAATAGCCTTTTGTACCTGCTTGCGCGTAACCGATAACGGGCACGGTCGGTAAAGATTTTGACGGCACTTCGTCTTCGCCCATCAGGGACATAAAATCTGACAGCGTTGCGCCAGTCGCGGAAAGAACGCGCGAGATGCTTTCGGTCGACGGCCAGCGCGGTTTGCCGTCAGGCCCAAATCTTTTGCTGCGATTGAAAGCCGTCG
>QFOT01000092.1 GCA_003241285.1 Micavibrio aeruginosavorus | reverse complement strand
AAAAGTTTGCCTTTCATGAACCAGCCATTACAAACCAAAGCAGATATCCATACTTTCGATGCAAGCCATGTTGAATCGCTTATCGCCGAAGGCAACTGGAACGCCTGCTGGGATTATCTCGGCGGTTTAATTAATAACCTGACGATCACATCAAGCGGCACGTCTTATCTAAACGGGATCGCGCTTCAGAAGGATATGAAAGACGAAACAGTCAAGAAATATGTAAACGACTTTGGGGCGCTGGTCGGCGAACTATTTCTTTTTCTTTTGACAGAGGACAGTGTAGCCCTCTCGGACCACAGCTTTCAAAAGCTGATTTATGCTCATGAAACCCTGCATACGCTTTTCTATATTTGCAACCTTCATGAAACCGACAGTCTTGTTAGAAACCTGATATCGAGCAAACAAAAAATAAGCTCGACGCAGCAAAAAAAGCTGCTTTTATTATTAAGCCTCGACACTCAACTGGATTTAAATGAAATCCTCTGCTCGGTTGATGTCTCCTACCGCAAGTCGGCGCTGATCAGCTATTTCTCCCATCGCAAGATTTTTCGCGAGAGAACCTATCATAATAAAGTTCAACTTTTGTCTTTGCGTCATTATCTCGATAAAGCCCACGAGAATTTTACCGATTTTCTAAACGTCACGAACGCATATTTTTTATGCAGTTACATGAACAGTCCTGACAAGCACAAGCTTAAAGAAAATTTGAATACAGCCGTCCGCAATCATCTGATGGAGAGCATACGCAATCAGAAACGGGCAAAGAACCAGCCCAGGGACTTAACACGACTAAAACTCGACGAAACACGGCCTACCGTTTTAGTCATCGCAGAACTCTTTGCCAAGGGCCATGCTATGAACAGATGCTATGGCGAGCGTGTTCAAGCTTTGCAGAAAGAATTCAATGTCGTGCTGGCAATGCCAACAGATTCCGGCGACCCGCGCTTAAAATTTGAGTATGAAAACTATGTTTTATTTCTCAATCTTGGAGAATTCTTTAAAGTTCTTCATGATGTAAAACCCGATATTATCTTCCTGCCATCTGTCGGTATGCGCTTATACAGTATTATCGCGGCCAATATTCGCGAAGCCCCCATCCAGATTGCCTCTCTGGGCCACCCAGCCACTACAATGAGCGAGCGGATTGACTATGTCATGGGTCCGTCCGATTTGTATGATGAGCGAGCCTTTCCAACTGACATTTATATAGGAGATGGACCGGCACGGCCATTCTTGCCTCTTTTCTCGAAAGAAAAGTTTTTTGAAGAAATCACCTTGCCGCCGCGCCTTCCCAATACGATCAAAGTTGCCGTCGTCGGAACCGATATTAAAGTGTCCTATCCTTTCTTTCGTCTTTTGAAAGAAATCGTCGAGCAGGCCCCATTCAAAATTCACGTCTCCTTTATGATGGGCGTAGGCGGCATAGATTCGCTCTATCTTGAAAAATTTCTGCAGGAAAATTTTGAGAACAGTTCTTATACAGGCTGGCAGGATTACGGCGATTACATCAACTCGATAAAATCCGTCGATGTCGTCATGAACCCCTTCCCCTTCGGGCACACCAATACAGTAATAGATACTTTAATGTGCGGTATACCCTGTATCGGGCTGGAAGGCATCGAGCCCGCGTCAAAAACAGAAGCCCATGTCCTGCGTGCAGCCGGACTTGAGGACGACTTTGTTGCCAAGGATGAAGAGGATTACAAAAACAAGTTTTTTGCCATCGCCGAGAAAATTATAAACGGTGACAATAATTTCTTTGACCGCGAAAAAGTATATGAAGCAATCTTCCAGCCGCATGCAGATCAGGACTACGGCAAGCTGATTAAATGGATCTACGATAATAATGAAAATCTAAAGTCTTCGGGCAAGAAATATATTGAAATGTTCGAAGACGTCTAGTTTTTGCCTTTTTCACAAAGCAGGAAAACGCTTGCGCATAGATCCGGGTATTTATGGCCAAGCGCATAACACCCATCCAGATATCCTTGTGAAATAATATCGGTTTGAAGAATCTTATCAAACTGGAAGTTCGCCAGCGCCTTGAAGAAAATCCCGCTGCGCTGAATGACATTCAGGCCAGCCGCTTTCGCATCACGTTCAAGCGTATCAAGGGAATAAGTGATGTGATGCCCATGTTCCTTTTCAGGTGGCGTCACTGCGGCATTGTGGGAAATCAACCCCATATGAACGGCAATTTGCCGTGATGGCGCATTAGCATTCGGGCAAACAAGGAAGAAACGCCCGTCGTCACTCAGCCATTCGTCATTTACTTTTTTAAGAGCAGCGACGGGATCACTTAAATGTTCGAGCACATGCGTCATGATGACGTTGTCGTATTTTTTTGGCAGGGAAACATTCTCGAATAAATCATGGTGAAAATCCACCTTATGCCCCTCAAGACGCTGCTTGGCTTCGGCGACAGCATCATCGGCAGCTTCGATACAGGTGATATCGTCAAAATAAGGTAAAAGCCGCTCTGTAAATTCACTCTTATAGCTTCCAAGCTCTAAAATGCTGCCTCTGCGGAAATGGGGCAGAAAGCTTTTGAGCATATATGGGTGCATGACATCATAATCAAAGCCATAGAAATACTTACGTCCGCTATTATCCTTCATTTCCTGATTATAATCTCTGGACATAATACATTCCTTTGTGAAGTTATTGATATTATTAGATAAGTTTAAGATGGATTTGACCTTCCGGCAACCCTCTACCATACCGCTTGCAAAAAATAGCCATAAAGACTAATGTATCCATGCTATTCGATTTTTTAGGTTTTTACTGTTTCTAGCTCTACGGCTTTCCAGGATACGTAATCTCTCGGATATAGGGTCTATACAATGGTTGTGTAGGCTGTATGCACGGAAGTGCTATTCTAAAAGGAGGGCTTATGGCTCAAGGTAAAGTAAAGTGGTTCAACACCACAAAAGGTTTCGGCTTCATTCAACCTGATGATGGTGGTCCGGATGTTTTCGTTCACATCAGCGCTGTTGAAAAAGCAGGCCTTCGCGGTTTGAATGAAAACCAAAATGTCACATATGACATTATTCAGGATCGCGGCAAAAGCGCCGCAGGAAACATCGTCGTTTCCTAATTCCCATTACTGAATTTAAAAACCCGCCAAATGGCGGGTTTTTTTATTTCCTGTTTATTCGTGCCTGCTCCACTCTCTCCAGTAAGAAGCACTCTGATAATAGCCGATCGTGGCATCGAGTAAGTCTTGCGGCACTGCCGCATCGGCATGCTGCTTAAAGCCTTTTTCATCCAGCTGATAAAAATTATACTGATCTACCGGCTCCAGAATGACCAAGCCTTCTTTCGTCATGTAACCGAGCTTTTGGTAGTTGGAGATAAATATGCGCTCAGGCTTTTCCTTCATCAGGTCTTTCCCGTAGAAGCGGCTTGTATAATCGACCCCCATCAAGCCTAGAATAGTAGGCGCAACGTCTATCTGGCTTGCCATCCAATCGACACGCCCCGGCTTGACGATGCCCGGCGCATAGATCCACATTGGAATGCGGTACTTGGCAGGTTCCAATTCGGTTTTACCGGCACTGCTAGCTGTATGATCCGCCACGATCACAAAGATGGTATCTTTGAACCAAGGCTTCTTCCTGGCCTCTTCCAGAAAATAACCGATCGCATAGTCCGTAAACTTAACCCCGCCCTGACGCTTACCTGGAGAAGGTATATCTATTTTTCCATCAGGATAGGTAAAAGGACGGTGATTGGACGTTGTCATTACCATGTTGAAAAATGGTTTTTCTGCCGCATAGGAAGCATCGCTCTCTTTCAAGACACGGCGATATAGATCGTCATCAGCAACGCCCCAGACATTGGCAAAATTGATTTCATCTTTTTTAAGATTGCTCCGGTCGATAATCTTGTAACCATTTTCGGCAAAAAATTTATTCATGTTGTCGAAATAACCGAAACCGCCATAGATAAATTTAGTTTCGTATTTTTGCGTCTGAAGCACATGACCGAGACTGTATAAATTCCCGTTATCGGGACGGCGGACGATGGAGTTTCCGGGGACTGGCGGCATGGATAAGGTGATAGCAGACAAGCCATAAACCGTCCGCGTTCCGGTCGCATATAGATTACTAAAGAAAAGAGATTGGTCGATCAGCTTATCGAGATTTGGGGTAACATTATCTTCACTGCCGAATTCCTTTAAAAACCGCGCACTCAAGCTCTCAACGGTAATAACGATGAGATTATGTTTCTTTTGCTGCTTGTTATTTATCTTGCGCTCAAGCGGCGAACCGTTCACCTCGGACGAGCCAAGCTCGGCCTGAATGAATTTCTTAACCTCCTCTTCCGGTAGCGTCTGATAGAAATTGGCAAAATCGAGTTCATTATTCACATAGGCGCTAAACAGTTCATAAATACCGTTTCTGGCAATTTCATTAACCGGACGGCTTTTACTGATCTCAGCATAGTCCGGGCTCGTAATGTTAAATGAAACAACGCAGACCAGAATCAGCGCCAGAAAAGATGAGGCTCTTTTTCTGAAGTTACTATTTTGAGGTAAGTATTTTGGCGCCACCTTGTAATAGGCATAGGCAAGCCCGCCACAGATCAGGCACATCGCGGCCAGAATTTCAGTTTCCGGGTATGACTCCCGAATATTGCCGATCACTTCCGTTGTATAGACAAGATAATCAACAGCGATAAAATTATAACGCGACTGAAACTCATCCCAGAAAAACCACTCTCCCACAGCCGAGAAGATCAAGACATAGACGAAGATAAAGAAGAGAACAGTGCTTATAATTCTATCCGGCTTTTGCCCCTGGAACCGGGTTGGAACGCACAAAAAATAAAACAAGAGAGGTATCGCTATGTAAGCAAAAGCAACGAGATCATAAGCCGCCCCTGTCAAAAACGCAGCGGGCAGTTCCAGAAGGCTGTTTTTAAAATCTTCCCATGAGTACAAAATCAAAGCCAAACGAACGATAAGCTCCAGGGCAATGAAAAAGACAAAATATGGGGTAAGCCTTTTAAAGGCCAATTTGGCAAAATTCATTTATTTTTCCGTAAAATAAGTTGGGCGCGAAGATTAGTCTAAAATTACATGCAAAAAAAGATCCAATTCATAGAATAGCTTTCAATAATAACAACACTGGCATATACCAAGAACATGACTGAAGAACGCATAAACTCGATTGAAACAGCCCTTGCCCACCACGAAATGCAGATACAGGAGCTAAGCGAAATCATCAACCAGCAATGGAAGGAAATTGAACGCCTAAAGCGAAACCTCGAGAAAGCTTATGACAAGATCAGCGAAATAGAGTCTAGCGAAGATACGGAAGGCAAGAGCGTCACGGAAATCGCCGCCGCCAATAAACCGCCCCATTATTAAACTTTCAATAAGCTCTCCAGATAATGAGAACCAATTCCGAAAAATTTCTTGGCTTCCCTGAAACTAGCCAATGCGTCATTTCTCTTTTTTTCCGATAGATCAGATTTATGAGCTATAATCATGATATTTTTAGCCGTATGCTCGCTCGAAATAAACTCGACGATCTTTGTTTCGTAACCCGTATGATTTAGGAGCAAGGCCCGCAGACCATCTGTCGCCATTTCAGCCTGACGTTCCATAAAAATTCCGTAATCAGTCATAAAGAAAAGATCGTTCTTTTTTTGGGACTGTTCCAGCTCTCTGCGTATTTGCTTATGGCAGCATGGCGCAACGACGATAAGCTCGCTGCTTGCCATTATGCCTTTGTAAATCGCGTCATCTGTTGCCGTGTCGCAAGCGTGAAGCGCTATTAGAATATCAATATCGTTATTTTCATAGCTGGCGATATCAGATTTTATAAATGATAATCCCGTAAAATTCGCAGTTCGGGCAATCCTGTTGCAAAGATCGACCATATCCTGCCTGTATTCAACACCAACGACTTTGGCATTTTTTTTCAAGACATTTGAGAGGTAGTCGTATAACGCAAAAGTCAGATATCCTTTGCCTGCCCCCATATCGACGACCTTAATATCTTCTTTGGATAATTTTTTTATCAGGGGATCCAGTAATTCTATATAACGATTAATCTGGCGATATTTATCCTGCGCATTTTTGAAAACATTACCTTTTTCATCTGTAATCTTCAGGTCGTATAAATATGACTTATCCTCTGGCGTTATCATCCTGTTTTTACTTTTGTCATGTTGCAGCGATACGTTTTCCAATAAGGATGGCTTAATTTTATTGATAAAGACTTTGTCTTTTTTTACCTCCAACGAAAGATCGAAGGCCCCCGTATAAAGCATGGCCGAATTAAAACCGTTTTCTATTTCCTGCATTATTTTTGACAAGGCTTCATGGGAAGGAAAATTTTTGGTTATGTCGCGTGTCTGATAGCGATAGACAAAACTTAAATTTTCTCCGGATTTCAAAAGGATTTTTTTGATATAAATTTTCTTTAGATCAGCCTCGATACCTTTGTAATTTCCAAGCGATAGCTTAATGAAGCTACCATTATCTATAGATTCATTAATTTGCTGGTAGAATTGTGCCGCCTGATCATTCATGAAAATCGTTTATCATAATATTTATAAAGGAACCACTTTTATTATTCGGTGTTTGCATAGTTCTTGTTCAATATTTTGGAGATATTATAATGACTAAAGCATATACATCCTTGGCTCTTGCCTTACTGGCAACAGTTTCAGTTTCCGCCTGTACCCAAAGTAAAATACAAAGCCTTCCCCCGGGCCAATACACAACCAACACCAAAACAACTCAAAGCGACGGCACAGATACCAGCGTTAAGAAAACGACAACAGTTGGATATGATGCAAACGGCAATAAAGTAGGCACCGTTAAAACGGATACAACCAATGACCCGGAAGGCCTTTTCAATAAAAGCAAGACTTCCACGACACAGACAGTCCGCTAGTTTTAAAGGCTCGGAGAAATCCGGGCCTTTTACTATACGTGTTGACCTGCACACCAGCCGGACGACCAGGCCCATTGGAAATTATATCCCCCAAGATGTCCTGTAACATCTAGGACCTCGCCTATAAAAAACAGGCCGGGCACATTAATCGCCTCGAAAGTCTTCGACGATATTTCATCGGTATCCACACCGCCTAGCGTAACTTCCGCCGTTCGGTATCCTTCGCTGCCAGAGGGTTTTACGCTCCATTTACCGATCCTGTCCGATAAGATTTTAAGTTTCTGGTCTGACTGGTCGGCAATATTACCTTTCAAGGCAAGTTCTTCCGTTATAAGCACAGCAAGGCGCTTGGGCAGATATTCACTGAGAAGATTGTTCAATACAGTTTTAGGTTCGCTCTTCCTTTTATCTCTCAAGAATTCGTATATTCCGATATCAGGCAGCAGATTTATTTCGATTTCCTCTCCCGGGTCCCAGTAGGAGGAAATTTGTAATATTGCAGGACCGCTTAATCCCCGGTGAGTAAAGAGCATTGCCTCGCGGAATTTTTTACCGCTCATGCTTTTAACCTCAACAGGATCGACGGAAACTCCGCTTAGCTCTTTTGTGTATTGCAGCAGGATCGGATCAAAAATGAGCGGCACAAGACCTGCTCTCGGCGGCACCATCTTAAGACCGAATTGTTCTGCGATCTCATATCCAAAAGCGCTTGATCCCATTTTCGGAATAGAGGGTCCGCCAGTTGCAATGACAAGGGACCGGCATGACAGATTACCTTGAGATGTAGAAAGATCATAAACCGATGATTTTGAGATTTTATCGACACTTGTTTCCGTCAATATCCGTACACCGGCATCGAGGCACTGATTTTTAAGCATCGATATAATATCATTTGCCGATTTGTCACAGAACAGTTGCCCCAAGGTCTTTTCGTGATAGGCGATATTATGCTGATCGACCATTTTAATAAAATCTCGCTGAGTATATCTCTTTAGCGCAGAACGGCAAAAATCTGGATTTTGCGAAATGAATTTATCAGGTGCGCAATTGATATTGGTAAAATTACACCGCCCGCCGCCCGAAATTCTGATTTTTTCAGCAATACGCGCTGCATGATCTATCAGGATGACTTCTCTGCCTCTTTTCCCGGCCTCAATCGCGCACATAAGACCAGCAGCCCCTGCTCCAATGATGACAACATCTGCCTGCATATTTAAAAGACTTTCGAAAAAATTGATTTAAACCATAAATGATTATGCTACTAAATAAAACAAATCAGCGCGAAAGACTAATTATTCTTGGATAAGCGAACAATAACGATTATCGGCGGTGGCCCTTCAGGCTTGATCGCGGCAGAAATTCTGGCCGAGCGTGGATTCAATGTCAGTATTTACGACCGCAAACCATCTATCGGCAGGAAATTCCTGATCGCCGGGCGCGGCGGCCTGAATCTTACTCACTCGGAAAATAAGGAGGAGTTTGGAAAAAGATATAATAAAGAAGCTCAGGAATTTATATCCCCGCTGCTCAATGAATTCTCATCCGACGATCTCCGTAATTGGTGCCACGCACTGGGCGTCGAAACTTTTGTTGGCACCAGCGGCAGAATATTTCCAAAATCTTTCAAAGCTTCACCTCTTTTAAGGGC
>QFOT01000091.1 GCA_003241285.1 Micavibrio aeruginosavorus | reverse complement strand
AAACAATGCGTATCCTGCGCGACCCTGTTTTTGCGCCCGTCTTCGGACCTGGCTCTCTGGCAGAAGTGCCGGTCACCGGGCAATTGCCGGATGGCAGGATCATTAACGGCCAGATCGACCGTCTTGTTATCACCGAAATGGAAATCCTGATCGTCGATTTCAAGACAAATCGCCCTTCGCCTAATGAAACGACGGCTGTGCCGCAAGCCTATCGCCACCAACTTAAGGCCTATGCCGAGGCACTTTTGTCGATTTACCCGAAACATACGGTAAAATGCGCACTTTTATGGACTGATAAACCGCTCCTTATGCCCATTACCTTAGATGTTAGCATCTAAGGAATCTGCGATTCCGGGCTTGATTTGCCCCCGCTCCCTCCCATAATAATTACTATACTAAATATTTCGTAGACACTTGAAGAGGTCCCCATGTCCGTCGCCGTCACTGATCAAAGTTTTGAATCCGAAGTCTTGCAAGCAGACGGCCCGGTCGTTGTCGATTTCTGGGCTGAGTGGTGCGGTCCCTGCAAAGTTATGTCCCCTCTCGTTGACCAGCTTGCCGATGAACTTGGTGAAAAAGTGAAAGTCGTCAAAATCAATATCGATGAAAACCCGAATGCACCAACAAAATATGGTGTTCGCGGCATTCCGACATTCATGGTGTTTAAGGGCGGGCAACTTGTCGACACCAAAGTCGGCAGCATGTCGAAGACTCAACTCAGTGACTGGGTGAACTCTTCGGTGGCATAAATCATCTGACTTGGCCTTCGGTGAAGAGAGTCATTTTTGTCACACCTTTTAATCTTCTGTTTATTTTTTTGCGTGATAGTTGCAATCCCGATTTGCATTTTTTGTAATTGCGGGTACACTATGTCGAATCATGTTCTAACCTCAAACAGGAGATACCTCACATGGCAATCGCTAAAAAACCTGCAGCAAAAAAACCAGCTGCTAAAAAACCTGCAGTTAAAAAAGCTGTAAAAAAACCTGCAGTTAAAAAAGCTGTAAAAAAAGTAGCTGCTAAAAAACCTGCAGTTAAAAAAGCTGTAAAAAAAGTAGCTGCTAAGAAGCCAGCTGTTAAAAAGACAGTTAAAAAAGCTGTAAAAAAAGTAGCTAAAAAGAAGTAATTTGTGAGCCGGGTTTTAAACTCGGCTTATTTTGAATTTAGTCCCGCCTTCACGATCCGTTTCTCTCTTTGTGTATATTCAATATCTCTGACGCGCTGTATTTGCGGGAAAGTCATGTTGAAACCCTGAGAAACAAGGATAAGGAGGCGGGATTTTTCATGCCTGAACGATAAATCTCAAATTGTTTTTCCCGCGAAAGCGGGGATCTAGGCAAACGCATAAAAAGATCCCCGCTTTCGCGGGGAAAACAAGAATATGGGTTTAAATTAAGAAGCTGGGGGAGCCGCCGCTTTTACGGCTGCACCTGGGCTTAAGACCATCATGACCTGACGGCCTTCCATTTTAGGCGCGGCATCGATTTTACCGATATCGCCAATGTCCTCGATCATCTTGGTCAAAAGATCGAAACCTATCTTGGTATGAGCCATTTCACGGCCGCGGTATTTCAAAACAACTTTGACCTTATTGCCGTCTTCCAGAAAGCGTTTTGCATTTTTCAGCTTAACTTCGTAATCATGGTCGCCGATCATCGGGCGAATCTGGATTTCCTTAACCTCGACTTTTTGCTGTTTCTTACGGGCTTCGGAAGCCTTTTTCTGCAATTCGTATTTATATTTACCGTAATCAAGTATTTTGCAAACCGGCGGATCAGCGTTTGGAGAAATTTCAACGAGGTTTAATCCTGCTTCCTCAGCAGAGCGCAAAGCGTCACGCGTGGAAACCACGCCCATCATATCGCCATTTTCATTGATTAATCTGACTTTGTCGACCCGGATATCTCTATCTACGCGGGGTTCATTGGGATCCCGCTCACGGCGTGGCGGAAAAGCGGCTGGTGGTCTAGCGATGGGGTAGCTCCTGGGTTTCGTTAACAAAAATAACCGCTAATTAGTCGCGGTTATGGCCCTATTCATAAGCCCGTTTGGGCATATTTTCAAGGATTAATGTGGCTAATAGGGCGCTTTGCAGTCTGCCACGATCTTCTCAATCGCCGCTTCCAGTTCCTGCACGTCCTGTGCGTCAGACCCTAAACGACGTATCGCCACTTTTTTCTCTTCCATCTCGCGCATGCCGACGACGAAGAGAACCGGCACTTTGCCGACGGAATGTTCGCGGACCTTGTAATTGATCTTCTCGTTTCGCACATCCACTTCGGCGCGAAGGCCGAGAGCTTTCAAGCGGTCGCAAACTTCTTGAGCATACGGATTGGCGTCATTTGTAATCGACGCCACGACGACTTGCGTCGGGGCGAGCCAAAGCGGCAGTTTGCCGGCATAGTTTTCGATCAAAATGCCGATAAAGCGTTCGATCGAACCAAGCACCGCCCGGTGCAGCATAACGGGGCGGTGGCGAGAGCTGTCTTCGCCAATATAATTTGCATCCAGACGTTCTGGTAAATTGAAATCAAGCTGCAGCGTGCCGCAGCCCCATTCGCGCCCGATAGCATCACGGATTATAAAGGCCAGTTTCGGTCCGTAAAACGCACCGTCGCCCGGTGAGATTTCGTATTTCATCCCAAGCTTATCAAGCGCGTTTTGCAGTCCGGCCTCTGCCTTGTCCCATAGCTCATCCGAGCCAATGCGCTTTTCAGGCCGCGTTTCCAGCTTGACGATATAGTCGTTAAAGCCAAGGTCCTTATAAATCGCCTTGGTCAGCTCACAGAACGCGATGCTCTCCGATTCAATCTGATCCTCGCGGCAGAAAATATGCGCATCGTCCTGTGTGAATTGACGAACGCGCATCAAACCGTGAAGTGCGCCATGCGCTTCGTTTCTGTGGCAACAGCCAAATTCCGCCATGCGGATCGGCAATTGACGGTAGGACGTAATGCCCTGTTTGAAAATCTGGACATGCGCCGGGCAATTCATCGGCTTCAAGGCAAGCAAGTGATCGAAAGCCTTGTCACTGACGATCGGCTTGCCTTCTTCCAATGATGGGATTTCATCGGGCACGATAAACATGCCGTCACGGTATTTATCCCAGTGACCGGATTGCTCCCAGAATCTTTTGTCCATGAGCTGCGGCGTCTTTACTTCGACATAGCCCGCTTGCTGTAAGCGGCGGCGCATGTAAGATTCCAGCGATAGCCAGATCGTATAACCTCTCGGGTGCCAGAAAACGGAACCTTGCGCTTCTTCCTGCATGTGGAAGAGATCCATCTCGCGGCCAAGCTTACGGTGGTCGCGTTTTTCCGCTTCTTCGATCTGGTGCAGATATGCCTTGAGTTCCTCAGCTGTTCTCCATGCCGTACCATATATACGTGTCAGCATGGCCTTGTTGGAATCGCCGCGCCAGTAAGCGCCCGCAACTTTCATTAGCTTAAAGGCCGTCCCAACCTGTTTCGTCGTCGGCATATGCGGACCGCGGCAAAGGTCCAGCCATTCGCCCTGCTTATAAATCTTGATGGATTCGTTTTCAGGCAAATCCTGGATCAGCTCGACTTTAAAATTTTCACCTTTATCCTTGAAAAATTTAATCGCGTCTTCGCGGGTCCAGACTTCCCGGGTAAAAGCGCTGCCGCGTTCGACGATCTTGCGCATCTCGGCTTCAATGGCATCGAAATCCTCTGTCGTAAACGGCTGATTGCGATAGAAGTCATAAAAGAATCCATTCTCGATATTGGGGCCGATGGTCACTTGCGTGCCGGGAAAAAGTTTCTGCACAGCCTCCGCCAATACATGCGCGCAATCATGGCGGATCAATTCAAGTGCCGCATCGTCATCGCGCTTGATCAGCGAAATCTGGGCATCCTGTGCGATGGGCAAGGAAAGATCGCTGAGCTGTCCGTTAATGCGGATCGCCACCGCTGCCTTAGCTAAAGATTTGGCAATTGATTCCGCGATCTCAAGGCCTGTCGTGCCGCTTGCATAATTTCTGGTGCTACCATCAGGCAGAGTAATCACGATTGTAGCGGCGGTATTGGCAAGGGCTTCTGGCATAAATATCTCTTTTGTTCAGTGCAATATCAGTTTTCTAAATATTAGAAAGCGCAATTATAAATAAAATACAAGTTTTATACTTGCATCCATTGTTGATTTCATTGGAAACTCTATACGTTTTATACCTTCAATATTCAAGGAGTCACATGGGTCAGAAGCAAAATCGCATATTACCCGAAAGTGAAGGCAATGTTCTGTGTATGGAGATCGCCGACAGAGTGTCATTGGACAATTACACAAACGTCCTCGAACCTGCCGTTCGTAAAGTGGTGGAGAAATATGGCCATTTCAGAATACTTATTTCCTATACCGAGCCGGCTGTAGGATGGGATATCGATGCCGCAGCACAGGATCTGGAAGCAATGGCAGAGCTTGGCGGCAAGGCCGAAAAGATCGCCCTTATCAATCCGCCCGAGCGGGTCTTGATACGCTGGCAGACCTTGAGGCCGCTTTTGAGTGGAGAACTGAAATTTTTTACCGATGCAGAATTCGATAAAGCATTATCATGGGTAAAATCCTAAAGGGGAAAATATGAGCCAGCAAAATAAAATAATGCCGGAAAGCGAAGGCAATGTTCTGTGTATCGAAGTCAGGGGACTTGTCACCTATGAATATTATGCAGGAATGTATCTGGAAAATCTTAAGAAAATAATGGAGAAGCACGGAAAGGCGCGGCTTCTGTTTTTCTATCCCGATCCCGAAAATTTTATTGGCTGGGAAACCAAAGCGGCGGATGCAGATTTTTCGACCTTTAATGAATATGCGAAGGATATCGAAAAAACCGCCATCATCAATCCACCGCAGATAGTGTCGCAGAGATGGGATTTTCGCATGCCTATTCTAGGCGGGGAGTTCCGCGAGTTTGAAACGGCGCAGGATCTCCCTGAAGCGCTAGAATGGATCAAGCGCTAGTTACTTATAATCCTTTATATCTTCAGGAAATCCTTTGGGCATCACCAGGCTCGGCTTATTTGTCAGTATGGCCATAATGCCCAGATTGAATTTCTTAATCATGGCCTCGCTTTCCATTTCGTAAATATTGGCTTTACCGTTTACGTCGATGCGGGCGATCTCATTGGTATTTCCTTCTTTTTTGAAAACGCACCTGATCTGATTGAGCGTTCTTTGTCCAAAGCCATCTGTGCGGTTATAATCGATAACCACCAGATTGCCACTTTCATAGGATTGCACATATTCTAAAAATTCCGGATAGGGATCATGAAGCTCTAGATATGTCTTACATATGCCGTAATGAATTGTACCGATGCGCGGGGTAAGAAAAACGGCCGCAAAAAAAGCAACAACAACGCCACCGCCGATCCACCACCATTTTTTACTTTTCTTCTTCTTTTTCTCCAGAATTGGCACTCCACCTTCTCTCTTGGTGGATTTCAATTCCCTTTTTCTAAGATCAGCAGGTTTTGCTGATTTTTTCTTAGGTAGCTGAGGTTTTATCTCCTGATCATCCGGCGTCATGCCTACGCCTCACCAGTTTCGGAGAACCTTTTGACTGCAGCCTGCGCCAGTTCTTCGACGATTTCCTCGACAACGGCAGATGTAGCCGCGTTACGCGCTTCGCCCGAAGACGCCCGCATCATGATGCGCCGCTTGATTTCGTTTCTGGCGCTGCCGCCCGGGAAAGTTGACGCCAGCATCTGGCGTGCCCTGCCCGCTCCGATACGGCCATAGAGCCTGTTGCGGATAGACACATCTTCGGAAGACGTAGATACGGCCCATAATTCGATCGGTCCCATCGTATTGATCAAATGCTGTTCATACCGGCCTTCATTGGTTCCGAGAATGAGCAGCGCAGGCGCTCCCCCGGCTCTCGGGCCCGTCAGGCGATAGCGAATGACATTCCTCGCCGTATCAGAAAGGCCAAATCGCTCCTTGATCTCATCAACCGCCTTATCGGAAACGGCAGTACCCAAAACCCATACCCCGGTCGCAAGATCAACCATGTCTTTATCGAAGTCATCGAGCAATTGTGATGCGAGGACGATTTGCACGCCGCGCTTCCGGCCTTCGCGCACATCGCGTATAACCTGCGCCCGGACAGAATGCGACTTGCTCGTTCTATGAAATTCATCATAGCAAAGACGCTTTGGTGTTTCGGCCACATCCTGCAATCTCATTTCATGATAATGGCGGTATTTTTCAGGAATGCTCGGCAAAGCCTCCGGCCCGACCCACCAGCTGCGGACCAGCGCATAACGTGCCAGCATGTACATAATCGACGTCTGGCGATCTGCTGTATCGTCACCTTGCGGCGACACGTCCATCAGATCGAGCGAACAGACCCGTGCATCTGTAATTTCAAACTGCGTCACCGACGACATGATGGGATATTCGCGAATGGCAGATGTAATCATGCGTTCGAAAGCGCTGATGACGGATTCCGTACTGAACCCAACCGAGGTTTCTTCCAGAAGCGTTCTGATCTGCGGGCGACGCGACGCTGTAATGGCGTCACTTAAAGAGGGCACGGCATGACGCTGGGCCAGATTGGCAATTCTGTACTGGCCAATCTCGAACATGCGGTCGACAACATCCCACCAGTAAGGATCGGCCGGCAGGTGTATACCGTATTTAACGATAGCCTCGTCGATATTCGCGTCGAGCCGCGGCAAATAAGGTCTTGGCTCGGCATTGGCTGCCCGGTCATCACGCCAGCGATACATTTCATCGACGACAAGACCGGCCAGCTGCTGAATGCCGTCATAAGGCTTGTCATGACCGGGCGGCGTGCAAAGCAGGATCAACAATTCAACCAGATAGCTGCGCTCGTCGATCAAGGGCGCACGGCACCCTAATTGAGTGTCAAATGGATTAATCGCATATTCTCGGCTCATCTGCAGACGGTAATACGCCGCTTCATGCTGCCTGTTTTCAGGCAGCGCCTCTTTGATCAGGGAGATCAGACCGGACGATGAAGGGCCGATATCGATAACAGCCACATAAGGTAATTTATTCAATCCCGGTGACAATACGGTGCCGAGGTTCAGAGCATTCATCAAGACGGACTTACCCGCCCCCGGTTGCGCAAAAATAAGATCGAACCATGTCGTCGTCAGGTTTGACCCTGTCTGATACGGCCAGACTTTTCCATCAGGCGTACGGAGTAAAATCGAACCCGTATTAAACGGACTTGACGGACGCTGCCACGGGATAAGCTTCATCACCTCGCGCATCGGTGCGATAGCCGCCGGCGCCGTACCCGCGCAGTGAATTCCCATGGCCGACGCCATGACGCAATCGAGAGGATCACCGGAAACTTCACTGACCTGCGCATAGCCCCAGCTTTCCACTGACTGGATCAATGTCGAGAGGCGGTCTCGCACAAGATCATATTCATCCTTGTTGCCCCATGTCGCGAAAGATACGCGCATCCGAACAACAGGCTCGGACCGCGCGATGGTCTGCAAATTTTCAAGGGAGTATTTTATTTGCCTGTTCAGCGCATTGGTGACGGACATAATCGTCGCAACAAAGCTTTTGAAAGACGTTGAGTAAGCACCGCCGCCTTCGATCATGAAGGAAATCCGGTATGGTACTTTTGCATCGTAAAGACGATTGAGCAACATCGGGAAAGGAGAGGCTTCCATCGGGCCCAGCGTCATATCGGCACCTGCCCATAGCATGTCGCCAATCCTGACGACAGAACCGTCAACTGTCTGCGCATCCGCCGACGACAACTGCGTCCGAAGCGGCGGCCAGACGATATCGGATAAATCCACACGGCTCATCGGCGCGCGCGGCTTGATTGGATCGCCGGGAAGCGAGGCTTTCCAGTCATCGGCAATTTTGTTTGGGAATAAATTATTTTTAACAGCCCGCAAGGCGTCATGCGCCTCTAAAAGTTCGGCACGCATACCCAGCTCGTTTAAGGAAGCGAGCATCGAGGACACGAAACTTTTATGGCGAGTCCTCAATGGCTCCAGACCGGCAAGAGGATTTTGGCCATATCCGGCATTCACCCATTTTTTATTCTGGGCCTGCTTGTCTTTTGCTGCCCGTTGTAACTCGCTCTTCGTCATTGACGAGGGCCGTGTCCATAAAACAAAATAACATTCTTCGAAAGTCAGAATCGAACTTAAATTTTTAATCCGCTCCTGCAAAAGATCCTCAACATCCAAATCGACATTGTTGGCAGTAGTACGGGAGGGATTAATCAGTTTATCCAGATTGGCTTTGACACGTGCCGGATCGCGCACAAAATAAACCTGAAGCGCCTGCCCTTGCCGGTCGAATTTCGCGCCAATCTTGACAGTCGAAGCTTCAACCAGGAAACGATACTCTTCATCTCCGATAATCTGGCGGCTGCCGTCTATTTTGAGATAAGAAACCAGCGAGCCGTCCTGAGCAGCCAGCGTAAATTCATCGTCCATCGTCTCAAGCCGGATAAAGCTCTCCACGGACTGGCGAAGAGCTGACTGAAACGGCGCGAGAAGTTTTTCGAAAAAGCTCATGGGATTAGTTGCCAGTGAACAGTGAATAGTTGT